>JAHZLQ010000068.1 GCA_022599775.1 Gammaproteobacteria bacterium | reverse complement strand
CGCGGGCCCCGGAATGACGGGGAGGGTTCGATTCGTCTGCTATGCGTGGGGCGGGCGGTGCCTCGGTGCGGACATATGGCGGTGCGCCGAGTAACGCTGGCGGGGCAGTGCTCATCGAACTGCCCGCCACCCAGCCCCCCGTCATTCCGGACGGGCCGCAGGCCTGATCCGGAATCCATGCAGCGTTCGGTGGTCCAGCGTGGATTTCGGGTTTCTGCTGCGCAGGCCCCGGAATGACGGGGATTTCAAGTCCTGTCCTGTGATCGCCACTGGCGGCAAAAAAAAGCGGCGAGCCTGGGAGGCCCGCCGCAGTTCGACATTCACGGAGTCGTGAGCGTCGATGAGATCAGCGCTTGCCCTTGTCGCGCAGGGTGCTCGGCGTGAAGTCGGAGTCGTTGCGCTTGACCGCGTGATAGCCCGAGTCATCGTCGTTCTTGATGTTCATCGCGATGTAGCGGCCGGACTGCAGGTCGTAGTGCACTTCGAGCGCCGGGCCGAGGAACGGCACGTCGTAGTACTCGTAGGTGTGCAGTTCCGCGAAGCGCCACAGCTGGTCGCGGTTGTCGTACTTGTCGACCAGATGAATCCGCCAGCTGTCCTCGTCGATGTAGAACGTACGACGCTTGTAGATGTGCGAGGTGCCGTCCTTGAGCGTGGAATCCACGACCCACACGCGATGCAGTTCGTAGCGTCCGAGGTCCGGGTTGATGTGCCCGGGTTGCAGCACGTCCTTGATCTTATAGTCGGGGCTGGCGATCTGGTAGCTGTTGTACGGGATGTACATTTCCTTCTTGCCGACCAGCTTCCAGTCGTAACGATCGGTGGCACCGTTGTACATGCCGAAGTCGTCGTTGGTCCGCAGCGCGTCGGAGGCGGTGCCTGGATTGTCATACGATACGCTCGGCGCCAGGCGCACGCGCCGCTGGCCGGGGTTGTAGGTCCAGGCCTTGCGTGGGTTCTTGATCTGGTTGGTGTAGTCGTGGACCAGCAGGATGCTGCCGGCCAGACGGGGCGGATCCTTCACGATCTGCAGGAAGTACAGCAGGCGCTCGGTATCGCGCTCGTCCGGCTTGCGCTGCTGGTTGCTGTAGAGGAAGTCGTACTCGTAATCGAAGCGCACCAGGTTGTAGTCACCGCCGGCAGTGACGGCAGCCTGCGCCCAGGACGTGGCGTAGGTATCACCGTTGTAGGTGGTGAGGTGATTCCAGATGGCTTCCAGGCCGTCCTGCGGAATCGGGAATGGCGTGCCGCCGGTGGTGCCTTCGAAGCCGTTGCCGTTTTCCACCAGATTCACCTTGGTGGCGTTGGCCTTGGTTTCGTCATAGAAGCCCTGCGGCATCGCGGCGCTGCGATGCGTCGGGAACACCCGCATCTTCCAGTTCGGATAGCGCTCGAACATCGCGATCTGGCCCGGCGACAGGTGCTCCTTGTACTGCGTCAGGTTGGCCTTGCTGATCGTGAACTTGGGCTTCTCGCTGGCGTAGGGGTCCGGATAGGCGCCGCCGGTCTTGAAACCCGGCTGCACCTGGGTGAGGCCTCCATCCCAGGCGGGAATCGTGCCGTCGGCATTGCCGGCTTTCTCGGCGCCGATCGGCGTCAGGCTGGCACCGAGTTGGGCGGCCTGGTCGGCGGACACGGCGGCGTGGGCGCTGCCGGCAGCCAGCAGCAGGCTGCCGAGGGTCAACATCATCTTGTTTTTCATAGTGTTCTCCGTGCTGTCACGATCAGAATGCGTACGAGACGCTGATCGCGAGGAAGTCGCGGTCCTTGTTCGGGTTGGCGCTGGTGGCGAAGTCCTGGGACTGAGCTTCCGGTGCGGCGATTGGGTCGGTGCCGCTGTAGGTGCGGCCGCCAAAGAAGGTCGTGTAGCCGATGTCGCCCTGCCAGCGTTGCAGGTAGTTGAAGCCGACACCGAGGGTGATCGCCTTGGTGCCCTGGTTGAAGGTCGGGCCGGTGCCGTTGACGTCGTGCGCCCACACCAGACGTGGCGACAGCGAGACCGCGCCGATCATGTCTTCGTAGTCGAGGCGGCCGACCAGGCGATAGCCCCACGAGAAGTTGTCGAGGAAGCCTTCGCTCTGCACCGAACCGCCGGCGACGAAACCTTCCGGTGTGGCGAGCGTGGCGCGGCCCGAACCCGGGGCCGGCAACGCGGCGCCGGGCGCCGAGAAGTCGAGTTCTTCGGGCAGATCCACGTAGGTCGCACCAAAATCACCGAGCATCACGAACTGGCTGGCACCGAAGCTCGGACCGAAGGCCTTGGTGATGGTCGTCGTGATCTGATGCATTTCGACGCGCTCGTAGCCGTGAATGTCGGTGCCGGCAGGGACACCCAGAAACGCCGTCGGCAGGCCGGCATAGGGGCCTTCGGTGATGAAATCCTGGCCGGTGACGCTGTTGGTCAGGCCCAGCGAAGCCATGACCAGCTCGGCGCCCGAAAGCTGCAGCGGCTGGTGCGGACGGTAGGAATATTCGCCCTGCAGCGCCGTGCCGAACGGGCCGCCGGCGTTGAAGCTCAGGCCGTACAGCTCGATGTTCTCCGGGTACTCGATGAAGTAGCTGGCGCGGCAGTCGCCGGCCGTCGCATCGTCCGAGCACAGCGGCGCGGCCGCGATACCGCCGGGTGCGTTGATGGCATTGGTGGTGCCGTTGCCGGGGGCGGGGCTGCTGCCTCCGGCGCCGTTGAGTCCGCCACGAACCGTGGACACGATCGGCGTGCGGCTGTGGTACTTGAGATAGTAGGCGCCAAATTCGGCTCCGATGTTGTCGGCGTAATAACGCAGCGCGGCGCCGTATTGATCGGGGTCGCTGTCGGGCTTGCGATCGTGCTCGCGCGGCAACCACACCATGGCCTCGGGATCGCCCGTCACGCCCAGGGCGGCTACATCGGCCGGGTAGGTGGTGACGCTGTTCTCGTCCTTGCGGCGGCCGAAGGTGACGATGATCTTGTCGCCATCGTCGGAGGCGGTGTCATTGGTCGAGAAAAACGAGCCGCGGGGGTCGATCTGGGTTTCCTGCCACTGCGTCATCAACACCGTTTCCAGCGACAGCTGGTTGGTGAGTTGCACCGAACCCCAGAACATCGAGGTGGGCAGCAGCGCTTCCTTGAGCTCCGAACCCGGCGTTCGCAGGCGCGCCACGTCGACCGGGTTGATCGAGTTGATGCCATTGATGATGAACGTGGATTCGCCCCAGTTCACCACCTGGCGACCGAAGCGTGCCGATACCGAGTGACCGCCGACGTTCCAGTTGCCGTAGGCGAACAGGTCCAGCAGCGAGAACTCGTCGTCCTGACGCTGGTGGCCACGGTTGCCGAGTTCATAGTCGCCGCGTTCACGCGCCTCGGCGATCAGATTGGTGGGGCCCGCCACGAACGGCGCGATTGGTCCGCGGCGATCATTGATATTGTCGGCGTCTTCGGCGATCGGATCGGCGAAGTAGCTGAGCCGCGAAAACAGGCCGTAGTCGCCCCAGCTGAAATCCAGGTCGGTGGTGATCTTGGCGACCGCGGCGACGGTGTCGCCTTTGTCGAAGCCGTAGTTGCCGTCGTCCTCATTGACCGAGCGGGCGGTGCCGCCATTGGTGATGCCGATCAGCGAATCATCCTGATCCTGCATGCGGAAGGTCGCACCCACCGACAAGGTGGTGTCAACCTGGGCGTTCACCGGTCCCAGATCGAAGGTCGCGGTGTGCCCCGCCAGCGGGGCGGCCAGAATCAGTCCGCCCGCACCCAGGCGCAGGGTTCCCCTGAGCTTTGCTCTCATCTTTGAATCTCCTCATCAACACTGCACAGGCAACGACAGTGGTCGCTGCTCTTATTGTTCCGTGGGCTGTGCTCCACGGCGTGGTCGCTCCGAATCCGGATTTTCCGGCCATCAGCTTGCTTGCTTCGGCCCGGTGATCCGGCGGCGGGCTTGCCGGCCTGCCCCGGAAAGGGCCAGCCGATGGGTACCGCCTATCGCGAACTCTAGGCTTGAGCAATGGGGCCGGCCTGACTCTGGCCGCCAACTTGTTGTCTGGCGGCGCCAGCGTCTGGAACGCCTCGTGCTTGTCCGTTGTCGATGAAAGGCGAACCGCGTGCGGGATATGCCTCGAACGGTTCGCGCGGCGGGATTGCCTGCTCGCCCCGCCGCAATTTTCGTGTGGCTTCGTTGTGAGGCTCAGCTGTGCCTAAAATGGGAATCGTTTTCCTCGCGCCAGTCATCTTGATGATGCATCTCCTTCCGCCGCCAGCCCCTGGGCCTGGCCGCGACGTCCGCCCCCACGCCGGAACCGGACTTCCGGCGCCGTCGGTCGCGGACCAGCCCCTACTGGCGACGCTCTCCTAGTGGCGCGAAAACTCACTCTGGAACAGCGCTTCGATGCGGCGCTGACGCTGCTTGCGCATGCCGACGACGATGCCCAGATCGGTGCGTTCATCGGTCTGGTGGATCTCCTGCGACCGAAGCGGCCCGATCGCGTGGACGAAGCGGTGGACCGCTTGCAGCGCTTCGGCGCCTATCTGCAGACCCAGCCGGAACTGCGTGTCGGTCTGCGCGAGGCGCTGCTGCGCCTGGTCGCCAATCGCAAGTCCGTGCGCCTGTTCACCGACAGCGGCATTCTTGCCAACGAAGGCTTCTTCACCGGGCTATGGCGGCGCGTCGGCGCTTCGATCCTGCCGGAGGAGCAGGACCGCGAATCGCTCAAGGATGTGGTCGGCCTGGTGTTCCGCAAGCAGTCGGACTATCTGTGGCTGCAGAACGTGCCGGACGATGCCTGGCTGGAGCTGATGCACGCGATCGATTTTCGCAAGGCGCGCGGCACCCAGCCGGCGCAGAAGATCCTGATGCATGTACTCGACGGCCTGCAGGTGATGTCCTACCGCATCACCGCGATCGGTCTGGAACCGGAGATCGTGCACAACTATCCGGCGATCGAACGCTACGAATCGCCGTTCCTGATGCAGAACGTGGAAGTGCGCCTGTTCATCGAGGACCGCAAGAACGCCTTGTCGGAGAAGGCCGATCCGACGATGGACGACAAGCACTTGCAGGTGTTGCTGCAGCAGTGCCGCGACATCGTCACGCGCATTCGCCGACAGGCGCTGATCATCGGCGCCAGCGTCGGTCTGACCCACCTGCTGGTGCGTCTGACCCAGAACATCGAGCGCTGCGCATTGCTGTTGAAACTGCTCGAAGTCAAACCGGAGGTGGACTGCAATGCGGACCGCCTGCGCCTGCTGCGCGCGCTGGTGGAAGGCGAGAACCGCAAGAACAGCGTGCGCGATCTGTTCATGCAGACCGTGCAATTGTTGGCCCTGCGCATCACCGGCAATGCCGGCAAGGCCGGCGAGGCCTACATCACCAATTCCGCGTCGGAATATTTCTCGCTGTTTCGGGCGGCCATGGGCGCCGGCTTCCTGGTGGCGCTGATGGCGGCGGTGAAGCTGTGGCTGGCGCACCAGCCGTATGCGCCGCTGGTCGAGGCCTTCCGCTTTTCGGCGATGTACGCCACCGGCTTCGTACTGATGTCGATCTTCCACTTCTCGCTGGCGACCAAACAGCCGGCGATGACGGCCAACCGCCTGGCGAGAGCGCTGGAAGCGCCGGCGCAGAAGGGCCAGGACCGGCTCGACAATCTCGCCGAACTGATCGTGCGCACACTGCGCAGCCAGTTCGTCGCCGTGCTCGGCAACTTCGTGCTGTCGATGCCGGTCGCGGCGGCCATCGCCTACGCCTTCTATTCAAATTCGGGCGAGCACTTCATCGGTCTGGAAAAGGCCGGAAAACTGATCCACGAAATCGATCCCCTGCATTGGACCACCTGGTTCTGGGGCGCGCTCACCGGCGTCTGGCTGTTCGTGTGCGGTCTGATTTCCGGGTACTACGACAACAAGGCCGTGTACAACCGCATACCGCAACGCTTGCAGCAGTTGCGTTCGCTGCGCTGGCTCGGTGTCAAACGGCGCGAACGGCTGGCGCATTTCGTCGAGGAAAACCTTGGCGCGGTCGCGGGCAGTTTCTTCTTCGGCATCATGCTGGGTTCCACCGCCGCGCTCGGCAAGGTCACCGGTCTGCCGATCGATACCCTGCACGTCACCTTTTCCGCGACCAACACCATGTACGCGCTGGTGGCTTTCGATGGCCAGCTGCCGTGGTCCACGCTGGCGCGCTGCGCGCTGGGCATCTTGGTGATCGGCACGATGAATCTGGCTGTGAGCTTCGGTCTGGCCCTGAACGTGGCGATGCGCGCGCAGCGCGTGAAGTTCGCCGACACCTGGCCGCTGCTGGGCAAGCTGCTACGGCGCCTTTTCACTACGCCCGCGCAGTTCTTCCTGCCGCCGCGTTCGCCGAGACCACCGTTCGTGGCGCCAGCGGTGTCCGATGCCGAGATGATCAAATCTGCGGACAAGTCCGACAAGGGCTCCGAAACGACACGCGGCAACGGCAAGGCCGGGGGCGAAGGCGCCAAGTCCGGCAAGAAGTAGGCAGCCGATTCTCGCGGACAAGCCGGACGTCCAATCGCGTACGATAACGGCCCTACGATTTCAGCCATTTGCGGTCCGGCCTCTGCGCCGTGTCCGCCGGGAGCCTCGTGTGAGCATCAAATCGGACAAGTGGATCCGGCGCATGGCCGAAAGCAGCGGCATGATCGAGCCGTTCGAGCCCGGCCAGGTGCGCGCCAATGAGGGCGGCAAGATCGTCTCCTACGGCGTCTCCAGCTACGGCTATGACGTGCGCTGCGCCGACGAGTTCAAGATCTTCACCAACATCAACAACACCATCGTCGACCCCAAGGCCTTCGATTCCAAGAGCTTCGTGGACTTCAAGGGCGATGTCTGCGTGATTCCGCCGAATTCCTTCGCGCTGGCGCGCACCGTGGAATATTTCCGTATACCGCGTAGCGTGCTGACGATCTGCCTGGGCAAGAGCACCTATGCGCGCTGCGGCATCATCGTCAACGTGACGCCGCTGGAGCCGGAGTGGGAGGGTCATGTCACCCTGGAGTTTTCCAACACCACGCCGCTGCCGGCGAAGATCTACGCCAACGAGGGCATCGCGCAGATGCTGTTCCTGGAGTCCGACGAGGTCTGCGAGACCAGCTACGCCGATCGCGGCGGCAAGTACCAGGGCCAGCGCGGCGTGACCCTGCCGCAGACCTGATGAGCGGAGTGGCCACGGACCCGGCCCTGCCGTTCGGCGCGCGTCTGCGCCTGGCAAGCTTCGGCGGCATCTTTACCGGTGCGACCGCGCTGAGCATGCTGGCGCCGGCGATGCGGCGTGCGCGCCAGCGCGTGCAAGCGCATCGCGATGTGGCCTATGGTCCCCTGGTTGCGCAGAAGCTGGATGTATTCCTGCCACCCGCCGTCTCGCAGCAGCCAGCGTCGCCGCTGCCGATCCTGATCTATATCCACGGTGGTGGTTTCGCCGTTTGCTCCAAGGAAACCCACGAGGGCATCGGCCTCGCCCACGCCTATCGCGGCGGTTTCCTGGTGTTCAACATCGACTATCGGCTGGCGCCGCAGCATCGTTTCCCGGCGGCGATCGAAGATTGTTGCCTGGCCTATCGCTGGGTGGTCGAGCACTGCGCGGACTACGGCGGCGATCCCACGCGCATTGTCGTAGCCGGTGAATCGGCTGGCGCCAATCTGGCGCTGGGCCTGGCGATCGCCGCCAGCTACCGGCGGCCGGAGCCCTGGGCGCGGGCCGTGTTCGATGCCGGCGTGGCGCCGATCGCGGTGCAGCCGACCATGCCGTTCCTGCAGGTGTCCGATCCCGCAGCGCGCCAGGGCTATCCCGGCGTCGGCAAATGGACAGTGCGCATCCTCAACGACATCGCCCGGGCCTATCTCGGACCGGGCCGGGAACACGGCGACGCCGGCAGCGATATGGCCGACCCGATCCGCATCCTCGAAACCGCGGCCGCGCCCGAACGTCCGTTTCCGGAAGTGTGGACCGGCGTTGGTTCCGTGGACATCTGCAAACAGGACGCGGAACGACTGGACGCGGCCTGCACGCGGCTCGGCATCGCCGTGACCACGCGCTGGTATGAGGGCGAAAACCATGCCTTCACGTTGCTGCGCTGGCGCGACAACGCCAAGGCCTTCTGGCGCGACAGCTACGAATTCCTCAAGCGCGTCGTCTCCGTCGAACCGCCGCTCACGCGCTGAGTCGCAAGGGCGCGTTCAGCCCTGCCACATCGGGCGGGTTCTAGGCTGGGAATACCTTTGCCTTCGGACCTATCTCCGACGTGCCGGATTCCCCAGAGCCAGAGCTGAGCCGAACCCTTCCAGCCAAGCCGCCCAGCCGCCTGTGGTTGTTGCTGAGGCGGCTGCTGGTGCTCGGCTTCTTCGTCTTGATCGTGTGGCTGCTGGTGTCCCGCACGCGGGCGGTCGACTGGTCTGAAGTCTGGGTCGCGCTGCAGGCGCTGGGCACGCCGGTACTGCTGGCGTCGCTGCTGCTGTCTCTGCTCAGCTATGCGCTCTACGGCGGCTATGACCTGTTTGCGCGGCACTACACCCGGCAGAGCCTGCCGAATTCGCTGACCGCGTCGATCGCCGCGATCTGCTACGCCTTCAACCTCAACATGGGCGCCTGGCTCGGTGGGATCGGCCTGCGCTATCGCCTGTATTCGCGGTTCGGAGTGGAGCGCGGCACGATCACCCGCATCGTCGGCCTGAGTCTCGTCACCAACTGGTCCGGTTACTGTCTGCTGGCCGGAATCGCCGGCAGCTTCGGCTTCGTGGACCTGCCGGACGGCGGGCGCATCGGCGATCTGGGCCTGCGCCTGATCGGGTTCGCGCTGCTGCTCGGCGTGACGAGCTATGTCGCATTGTGCGGCGTATCGCGGCGACGCAGCTTCAGCCTGCGCGGGACCACGGTGACGCTGCCGTCGCTGCGCATGGCCGTGGCGCAGATCGCGCTGTCGGTCGCCAACTGGATGACGATGGGCCTGATCGTCTATTTGTTGCTGGGTGCCGAAATCGCGTATCCGACGGTGCTGGCCGTGTTGTTGCTGAGCGGCATCGCCGGCGCGGTGGCGCATGTGCCGGCCGGATTGGGCGTGATCGAGGCGGTGTTCCTGGCGCTGCTCGGCGATGCCATGGCGGACACCGAACTGCTGGCCGGCTTGCTGGCCTATCGTGCGGTGTATTACATCGCCCCGCTGGCGCTGGCCGCGCTCGGCTTCGTATTCGTGGAGGCGCTGGCGCGCCGCTGCCCGCTTCGCGCGTGAACAGGCGCTGGGTCGGCGCTCAGGTGGCGGGCTTGGCTGCGGCCGTCGCCGCGCCGAGATTGAAATGCGCCACCTGTTCGCTGAACCCCTTCAGCCTCAGTCCGGTGCGCGCCTCCAGCGGGGTCTCCGCGGCAGCTTCGAGCGCCGTGGCCTCGGCGATCAGAATCTCGCCGTTCAGGGCCTGCTCGCACAGGCGTGAGGCCAGATTCACCGCCATGCCCACGGCGGTGTACTCCAGCCGTGCCGCCGCGCTGATCGCGCCGACCACAACCGGTCCGGTCGCTACACCCAGGCCCACGCCCAGCGGCGCGGCATCGGTCTGCCAGGTCTGCGTCAGATCCAGGCAGGCGCTGCGCAGGCGGTCGGCGAGCTTCAGCGCGAGCGCGGCGTGGGCCGGTACCGGCAGGGGGGCGCCAACCAGAATCAGGATGCCGTCGCCGTTGATGTCCTTGATGGTGACGCCGAACTCGGCCACCAGTTCTCCCACGGCCTGGTAGTACTCGCGCAGTACATGGACCACCTCGGCCGAATCATGCGCGGCGGCGAATGCGGTGAAGCCGCGAAGGTCCACGCTGATTGCCGTCAGCTCCACCTGCTTCTGTTCCATTGCCGCCGCAAGGCCGCGGCTGCGCACCAGATCCGCGACCTGCGGCGACAGGAACTGCGCGACGAATTGGCCGCGCCGACCCTGCATTACGTGGTACTGGGTGGCGCCCACCAGTACGATCACCAGCGTCAGTGTCATCACCAGCGGGCCGACTGATTGCGGCATTACCAGACTGGCGCCGAGCAGCGGAATGGCATAGGCCATCGACAGCACGCGGCGCCGTTCCGGCGCATCAGGGCGCCGGTTCAGCAGCAGTCCGATCGATAGCCAAGCGGCGATCACGCACAGCGAAACCGGTCCGGCGAAGACCCAGAATTGCGGTCTTGCCAGCGCGCCGGGCTCCGACACCGCATTGAGAAATTCATGCAGCCGCAACTCCGGATAGCCGATCGAGAGCGCCACGTAGCACAGCGCCATGACTTGCCCGATCCGCGGCAGCATGTCGCCAGCGATCACCCTGAGCTGCCCCGCCGGTACGGTGCGGCGCACGCGCAGGATCCACTCGTGCAGCCAGAACATGGTCAGTCCGTCCGAGATCGCGAACAGGCCTGTGACCTGCGGCGGCACCGCCCACAGCATCGGCACGACCACGTTCAGGTCCAGCGTGATGGCGACAAAGGCCAGCACCAGCGACAGCGCCCGGCTGGTGGGCGAGCTGCGATCGGCAACCACGAACGCCAGCGCCATGCCCAGTGCGAACAGCGACACCAGCACCGGCGGCCACATTGCCGCAGCATTGAAGTTCGGTGATAGCCAAGCCTCGGACATGCCGTGATCTTAGCGCGGGTCTAAGCCGAAACGGGTAGGCGGCCAGCGGCCCGGGTGCGGATCATCGGAGTCCCTGCGCATGGAATCGACCCGCATGAGCGCTGCAGTCACCGACCAGTCCCCGTACTCCGTTGTCCGCCCGTGTCGCCTGCACGAAGTGCCGCAATGGGATCTCGAGGCCGACGTTCTGGTCCTGGGTTTCGGCGCCGCTGGCGCCTGCGCCGCGATCGAAGCGGCGCGTGCCGGTGCCGGCGTCCGCCTGTTCGAGGTCTCCGCCGGCAGCGGCGGAACCTCCGCACTGTCCGGCGGCGAGATCTATTTCGGCGGCAGCGGCGGAACGCCGATCCAGAACGCAGCGGGATTCACGGACACTACGGAAGACCTGGCGCAATACCTGATCATGGCCGGCGGTCCGAATGTCGACGAAGCGCGTGCCCGACGCTACGCCGAAAACAGCCTCGCGCATTTCCACTGGCTGCTCGAACAGGGCGTGCGTTACAAGTACAGCTTCATACCGGAGCGCATCGTCGAGCCGATGACCGACGATTGCCTGATCTGGAGTGGCAGCGAGGAAGCCTGGCCGTTCTCGCAGCAGGCCAAACCCTGTCCGCGCGGTCACACGCCGGAATTCATGGGCATGGGCGCCGGACGCTACCTGATGGACGTGCTCACCGAGCGCGTCGAGCAGGCCGGTGTCGAAGTCCGTTACAACACCCGCGTGATTTCACTGATCGCCGATGACACCAACCGTGTGCACGGCCTGGTCTACAAGCACGAGGGCCGGATCGGTTACGCGCGCGCCCAACGCGGCGTGATCCTGTGTGCTGGTGGTTTCGTCATGAATCGCGAACTGCTCGCCCAGAGCGCGCCGCAACTGCTGCGCTGCTCACAGCCGATCGGCACGGTCGACGACGGCTCCGGCATCCAGCTCGGCCAGAGCGTCGGCGGTGTCGCCATCAACATGGCGGAGGGCTTCGTCACCGTACCCTGGTATCCGCCGGAGAGCCTGATCAAGGGTATCTTCATCAATGAACGTGGCCAGCGATTCATCAATGAAGACTGCTATCACGGCCGCGTCTCCGCGCACATCCTGCGCCAGCAGTGCGATCGGATATTCCTGCTGCTGGACCAGGCGATCTACTCGGAGCCGCTGTTCGGCGAGCATTTCCGGATCGGCATCGGTGCCGCCGGAGACACCTGGGCGGAGGTCGAGCGCGAACTGGAGCTGGCGCCGGGCGCGCTCACCGCGACTGTTGAGCTCTACAACCATCACGCCGCGCAAGGTCAGGACCCGCAGTTCCACAAGGCCGCGAAGTGGCTCAGGCCGCTGGTGGACCCTCCGTTCGTGGCACTGGACCTGCGCGTGGACTACGCCGCCTACACCTGTTTCACCCTGGGCGGTCTGCACACGCGGCCCAGCGGCGAGGTGCTGAATGCCCAGGGCCTGCCGATCCACGGCCTGTACGCCGCCGGCCGCACCGCCTGCGGCCTGCCGCGCTGGGGCGAAGGCTACAGCTCGGGCCTGTCGTTGGCCGATGCCACCTACTTCGGCCGCGAGGCGGGGCGGGCGGCGGCCGGTTGAGACGGCCATCGCCCTGATTCCAGCTGAACGCCGGCAACCGGGCGGCAGCAAAGTTGAACGTGAATCGCGCGGCGTGATGCCGACCGACCCTCGCCTGCTTGCGGGAGCGGTGGGTGAGGGAAACGGCCATGCCGCAGGAGGTTCATTCTACCGGGTGCCGCTTGCGGCATGGCCGTTAGTCTCGCGTCAACGTTAATCTGCGTAGTTCCGCTTTCGTTCGCCGGGTCGGTCAGGTGTCCCGGTGTTTGGCCGTTGGCGCGGCGTCACGAATCGGGTTTGCTGTGCCAGAGCCGAACGTCGGGCAGGGCCGCTTCGGCGCGCGGTCGGCCGAGGAGGAACCCCTGCAATTCGTCGCAGCCCATTTGCCGAAGCGCGGCAAGCTGCCCCTGATCCTCGACACCCTCCGCGGTGACCGGCAGCTCGAGTGCCTGCCCCAGGCTCAGAACGGCCCGGACGATGGCGACCGAGCGCGCATCCGAGGCGATATGGGCAATGAAGCTACGGTCGATCTTGATGCGGTCGAAGTGAAAGTTGCGCAACGTCGCCAGTGACGACCAACCGGCGCCGAAGTCGTCCAAGGCCAGGCTGACGCCAAGTGCCTTGAGCTCGGCGAACACGCGCAGTAGACGGGGGGACCCATCGAGCAGGGCCGTTTCCGTCACTTCGAGTTCGAGGCGTGATGCCGGCAGACCGGACGCCGCCAGCGCACTTGCGACTGTCGCGGGAAAGTCGTCGTTTTCCAGTTCCGTGGGCGAAACGTTCACGGCAACCTGTGAATCCCATGGCCAGCCCGCAGCGCTCGCGCAGGCTTGGTGCAGAACCCAGGATCCGAGCTGCTGGATCAGGCCCGTGGATTCGGCCGCGGCGATGAAGGCTTGTGGGGGAACGTCGCCGCGCGTGGGATGCTGCCAACGGGCCAGCGCCTCGAAGCCTCGAACTTTGCCGTCGGTGGCGGCAGCGAGCGGCTGGAAGGCCAGACTCAGTTCGCCCGCGGCGAGGGCCGCCTGCAAATCGGCCTCCATGTTCCATTCGTGCGCAAGAGGCCCGGAACCAGACCCTTGATACAGCCGATAGTCGTGACGGCCGCTTCGCTTGACCTCGTACAACGCCATATCCGCGCGCCGCAACACGATCTCCGGGGTCATTCCGTCGTCGGGGATCAGGGCAATCCCGATCGATACGGTGATCGAAAGACGCACCGAGCCGAGGACGATCGGTCGCGACATCGAAGACATGATCCTTTGCGCCAATCCCAAGGCATCGTCAGGCCGCTGGACCGTGACCTGCACCACGCAGAATTCGTCGCCCCCGTAGCGCGAGACGGTATCCACGCTTCGGGCCTGTCCGGCCAGGCGTTTGGCAACGATGCGCAGCAGCTCGTCGCCGACAGGATGACCGTGGTTGTCGTTGACCGACTTGAAGTTGTCGAGGTCCAGCAGCAGCACGGCGGCTTTGCCCCCGGTCTTGCGCGCGGTTTCAATCGCTGCCATCAACCGGTCGCTCAGCTGGCTGCGGTTGGCGAGCCCGGTCAAGGCATCATGTTCGGCCAGAAACTTGGCATGCGCTTCAGCCTCTCTGAATTGCGTGACGTCCGAGATGACCGCGATGATGAACGGCTGCACGCCTTCGGAAGTCGGCAACTGAATCAGGCGCTTGCGCGTCAGGATGATATGCAGGGAGCCATTGCCGTCGGTCAGGACTTCTTCGTTTTCATTGGATTGACCGGTTGCGAAAACCTCGTCATCGATTTTCGCGAAGATCTCGCTTTGCTCTTTGGGAACGAAATCGTTGGGCCCGTCGATAATTTCGTCCCGCGTCCTGCTCAGGAATTCGCATAAGGCGTCGTTGGCGAGCACCACGCGATGGTTGGGGTCAATCAGAAAGACCGGACTGGGCACCGCATTCAGAATCGTCTGCAAGGTCTCCACCGATGCCGTGATGATCGATTTTGAGAGCATGCAAGGCCTCCACCGTGCGGTCGTACATTCCATTATGCGGCAGTTGCGGCGTACGCGACGGCCGCGGGCTCAAGGTGAATCACGCGCAGCGAGTCCACTGCCCCTCGCCAACCAAGTGGGAGAGAGGAGGACCGCCCGGGGGCGGGTGGTGGGGAGAGGGCGGCCGTGCCCTGTGCTGGATCCATTTTTCGGGGGTGCTTTTGCTGGCATGGCCGTTAGCTGCGAAGTCGACGAAGGCGGGAGCATGAAATGGCTGCCGGAAGGTATGGCGCTCGGCATGCGTGTGAACTGGCGTCCGTCTGGAGGGACTCCACCTTCGGATGTCGGTCAAACTGAGGTGGGCTCACTCCTTCCCTGTGGCGCTTGGGTATGCTGGGTGGCCAATCCGATAGGCCGATTCCCCAAACACCCGTGGCCAGACAAGGTCGTCGTTCATCCCGTTTGTTCCTGACTGGCGCTCGCACGCTGGGGCGCTCGGTGTTGGGTTCCGTCGGCGCGCTGGCGCGAGGACAGTCGCGGGATCAGGTGTGGCAGGCGGTGGGTGAGGACTGGTATCGCACGCTCTCGGAGATGAAGGGCGCAGCGATGAAGTTCGGGCAGATGGTCTCGCAGTACGCGGACGTGCTGCCGGCGCCGCTGGCGGAGCAGTTGCAGAAGCTGCAGCGCGACGCCCAGCCGATTCCGTTTGCGGAGGCCCGCGGGATTCTGGACGAGGTCTGGGGTAAGGCGCAGTGGGCGCGGTTGCCGTGGGTCGATCCGCAGGCGATGGCCTGTGCCTCCATCGGGCAGGTGCACGCGGCGCGGCTCGATGACGAGCGCGACGTGGTCGTCAAGATCCGCCATCGCGGCGTGACCGACGATATCGATTCCGACATTGCGATGCTGGGCCGCATGCTCAAGCTCAGCCGGGTGATGCCGGTGGATGCCAAGGCGATCGACGAAGTGCTGGCCGAGGTGGCGGATCGTCTGCGCGAGGAAACCGACTACCGTATCGAACTGGCCAATCTCCAGGCCTTGCGGGCGCGCAATGACGATCCGGCGGTGAGCTTGCCCGAGCCGGTCGTCGATTTGTGTTCGGATCGCTGCCTGGTGCTCGAACGCGTCGATGCCGCATCCCTGGAAGAGGCCAAGACCTGGCCTCAGGCCGAGCGCGATCGGCTCGGCGACACCCTGATGCGATGGACCTTCGACCAGGTGTTCCGGCACGGCGTGCTGCATGCCGATCCGCATCCCGGCAACTTCGGTTTCTATCGCGACGGCGGGATCGCGGTCTATGATTTCGGCTGCGTCAAGCGCATCGCGCCGGAGATGGCCACGCAGATGCGCGATTTCCTGCGTGCGGCCGACCGCCGGGACTGGTCGGCGATTCATCAGTTGCTGATCGAACTGCATGCGCTGCGCGGCAGCGCCGGTGATCGCGGGAAAATACCTTCCCTGGCCGATCTCCAGCCGCTGTATCAGCGCGTGCACGAGGCCATCTACGACAGCCTGTTCGCCGAGCAAACCTACGACTTCTCCGACCCGGCGGTGCTGGAGCGCTCGCGCGCGCTGGCCACACGCTCGATCAGACACATGGCGGACTTCCGTCCGGTGCGCGACATGGCCTTCGTGATGCGGACCTTGAGCGGCATGTACTGGCTGTTGCGGGCGCTGGGTGCGCGCGTCGACTTACGGTCCATCATCGATCGGCACACGGCCTGATCCGAACGAAAATGGACGGCTGTTGATGTTCTGACACTGTGTCAGTAGCATGCGGCCATGGATCCGCTGGAACAACGCCGCCACGAAGAGAAGGAACGCCGCCGCGATGCGATCGTCGACGCGGCCGAAGTCGTATTCGGCAGCAAGGGCTACGAACAGGCCACGATGGAGCAGGTCGCGCGTGAGGCGCGGGTATCGCGCGCGCTGGTCTATCTGTACTTCAAGGACAAGCTGGAACTGCACCTCGCGGTTTGCACGCGCGGTCTGCAGATGCTGCGCGAGCGCTTTGTCCGCGCCGCCGAGACCGAAACCCGGGGCGCCGATCGCGTGACCGCGCTCGGCCGCGAATACATGCGCTTCGCGGCGGACCAGCCGACCTACTTCGCTGCACTCTCGCGTTTCGAGGCACACCGGCCGGACGCGAGCGAGCCGGATTCGATCGAGGCTTTATGCCTCTCTGCCGGGCTCGCGGTGCACGAGGTCACCGTCGCCGCGTTACAGGCGGGGCAGGCCGATGGCAGTGTCCGATCCGACCTGGGCAATCCACTGCTGGTGGCCATCACGCTCTGGGGTTTCGTGCACGGCAGTCTGCAGATCGCGACCACCAAGGGGCCGGCCGTCGAGGCCTCGGGCGTCGGGGTTCAGGATTTTCTGGAAACGGCGCTGGCCATCGCCCAGCGCGGCATTGCCGCGGCGGGCTAAAAAAAATTTGGGAGGGAAATGACATGTGTCTAAAGCGTGAACGCATGTCCACATCGGTGGTCTGGGCGGGTTTGGTGGCGGCTCTGTCGCTATTGTCGCCGGCTTCGGCTTCGGCTTCGGTCGAGAGCTATGTGCGTGAGGCCCTGAACGCCAACCCGGGCTTGCAGGCAGAACTCGAAGACGCCGTCGCCAGCGCAGGCGCGCTCGAAGAAGCGCGCGCCCAGCGTCTGCCGCAGCTGAGCTTCAATGCCCGCTACACGCGGGCAGAAGGCGGCCGCAGCATCGATTTTCCGGCCGGCGATCTTCTTAATCCGGTGTATGCCACGCTCAACAGCCTGACCGCGGGCACGCCTGGCGCAACGAACTTTCCGGCGATCGAAAACCAGAGTGTGCCGCTGTTGCGCCGTCGGGAGCAGGACACACGCCTGTCCTTGAGCACACCGCTGTTCGCGCCGGCCATCGTGGCACTGGTGGACGTGCGTGCGGCGGAACTGCGCGCCGATCAGGCGCAGACCGAGGCCGCAGCGCGCCAGTTGGTGAGGGCGCTCAAGGGCGCGTACTTCGGTGCGCTTCAGGCACGCGCACAGGTCGGTATTCTCGAGGCGAGCCTGGGCACTCTGGCCGAGAACGTGCGCGTCTCGCGCGCCTTGCTGGACGCCGGCAAGGTGACGCGTGACGAAGGCCTGCGCGCCGAGGCCGAGCGCCTTGCGGCCGTACAGGATCTGGACGCCGCGCGCACCGTACTCGGTGATGCGCTCAGGCAGCTCAACTGGTTGCGCGGTGCCGAACTGGATGCTGAACTGCGGCTGGACGATCCTCTGACTCTGCCCCTGCCGCCACCGGCGGCGCCGGACGGCACCCGCGATCCGACTCTGCGCCAGCTTGAAGCCTCGGTCGAGGCGGCTCGGGCTGGCGAGCGTCTCGCGCGGGCGGACTGGTTGCCGACGTTGTCGCTCGGCGCCGATGCGGGCTACGAGGGCGAGGAATACGAGTTCGACGACGAGCATGATTTCGCGACGGTTTCCCTGGTCGCCAGCTGGACCCTGTTCGACAGCGGCGCCCGCCGCGCCGCCCGTGACCGCGCCCGCGCGCAGGCCACGGCGCTGCGGCATCGGCAGACCGACCTCGACCGCCAGCTTGAACTCGCACGGCGCAGTGCGGACGAGAACCTGGCGACGGCGCTGCGCGGTGTCGAAACCGCGGGCGCCCGGTTGAGCGCGGCCGAGGAGGCTTTCCGCATCGCCGAGCGCAAGCGCGGCGCCGGCAGCCTCAATCAAGTGGATTTCATAGACGCCGAACGCACCCGGACGCAGGCGCGGCTGGGACGCGTGCTGGCCCATTGCGCCGCACTCGATCGCGCGGCCGAGCGCGAGTACGCGTACTCGAGCTACCCATTGCCCGATCGCTGGCTGGCGGACGCAGCGCCTTCAGGGGGAACACGATGACGAACAGATTCATGGCCTGGAACCGCCAGCCTCAGCGTGGCATGCGCGTTCGCCGCTTGCCGGCCACGCTGATTTTGACCGCCGTATTGGCAGCCTGCGGAGCCGAGACGCCGGATGAGCCGGCACCGGAAGCGCCGCCGCGGCCGGTGCGCGTGGTGGCGGTCGAGGCCGGGCCGGCACAGCCCACGATCAGCGGCAGCGGCATGATCGCCTCGCGTGACGAACTGGCGCTGTCGTTCAAGCTCGGTGGCGTGGTCGAACGCGTCACGGTTCGCGAGGGCGATGCGGTCAAGCGCGGCCAGTTGCTGGCGACGCTGGAAGCCACCGAAATCGATGCCGGCGTGACCCAGGCCCGCGAGCAGGCCGACAAGGCGCGCCGCGACCTGGAGCGCGGTGAAGGACTCTACGAAGACGACGTGATCGCGCGCGAACAGCTGGATGATCTGCGCACCGCCGCCTCGGTGGCCGCCGCGCAGTTACGCGCCGCGCAATACAACCGCGGCTACGCACGAATCGAGGCGCCGCTGGACGGCCGTGTGCTGCGCCGACAGGTCGAGCCGCACGAACTGGTGACTGCGGGCCAGCCGGTGATGAGCCTGTCCGCCGCCGCGCAAGGCTTCGTGCTGCGTCTGGGTGTGCCCGATCGGGACATCGTGCGTCTGGCCGTGGGTGACACCGCGAGCATTCGCCTGGATGCGCTCGGTGAGCAAATTCTGAGTGGCAGGGTCGTGCAACTGGCACGCCAGGCAGACCCGCGCAGCGGGACCTTCGAAGTCGAAATCGCGATCGAAAACGCCCCGGACTCGCTCGCCAACGGTTTGATCGGTCGTGCCGAGATCGTGGCCGGCGATCCGGGCGATACGCTCGACTACGTACCGCTGTCGGCACTGGTGGAAGGTGACCGGCGGCGGGTCACCCTGTTCGTGATGTCTGAGGGCGGCACCCGTGCAAGCAAAGTGGAGCGGCCGGTGGCCTTCGTGGAGGGCGAGCGGGCCGCCCTCGCGCAGGCCCTGGAACCGGGCACGCGCGTGGTGACCGAAGGCGCGGCCTATCTGCACGATGGCGAACGCGTGCGCATCGTGGAGTGATGACGTGCGCATTTCCGACTTCGCGGTTCGCAACTATCCATTCACGATTGTCATCTTCGCACTGCTGATCGCGATCGGCGCCTCGGCCTGGCAATCGATTCCCCGCACCGAGGACCCGTACTTCCCGATCTCGGCCTTTCAGATCGTCGCGGTCTATCCGGGCGCAGACCCGACCGAACTGGAACGCCAGGTGGTCGAGCCGATCGAGGACGCGATCAATACGCTGGATGACGTCAAGGAGATCGCCAGCTCGATCGACGACGGCTTGGCGATGATCCGCGTGGAGTTCGAGGCCAGCGTCGACGTGGACAAGACCTACGACGACGTGGCCCGTGAGATCGGCGAGCTGCGTGCCGAATTGCCGGACGGGCTGGTGCGTCTGGAGATCAACAAGATCAATCCGGGCCTGGTCAATATCGTGCAGGTGGCGCTGGTCAGCGATTCGGCGGACTACCGCCTGCTGGAGGACGCCGCCGAGGATTTGCAGGATCGGCTGGAACGGGTGCCGGGCGTGCGTGAATCCGAAACCTGGGCCTATCCGCAGCGCGAGTTGCGCGTGGAACTCGATTTCAAGCGACTCGCCCGCTTCAACCTGCGCGCGGTGCAGGTGCTCGATGCGGTTTCGGCCGACAACACCAATGTGCCCGGCGGCCCGGTCACGGTGGGTGCGCGGCGCTTCAACCTGCATACCAGTGGCGACTTTGAAACCCTGGACGAGGTCCGTGCCACCGTCGTCGGCGGCGCGCCTGGTGCGATCGTGCGGGTGCGTGATGTCGCCGACGTGCGCTGGGACACCGGGCCGCACGAGCACACCGCCCGATTCGACGGTGAGCGTGCCGTGTTCATCACCGCCAATCAGAAAGATGGCGTCAACATCTTCGAAACCCAGGCCGCAATCGATACGGTGCTTGATCGCTTCGCGACGGCGCTGCCGGCCGGCGTGCGCCTGGAACGCGGTTTCGAGCAATCGCGCAACGTCGCGCACCGGCTGTCGCGCCTGGGCGCGGACTTCAGCATCGCGATCGTGCTGGTTGCGGTCACCCTGCTGCCGCTGGGCCTGCGCGCCGCCGGCATCGTCATGGTGTCGGTGCCGCTGTCACTGGCGACCGGACTCGCGGTGATGTACTTCGCCGGCTTTTCCTTGAATCAGCTGTCGATCGCCGGCTTCGTCGTGGCGCTGGGGCTGCTGGTCGATGACTCGATCGTGGTCGTCGAGAACATCGCGCGATTCCTGCGCCAGGGACACCGCCGCGACGAGGCGGCGATGCTGGCGACACGGCAGATTTCGCTGGCGGTGGTCGGTTGCACGGCGACCCTGCTGTTCGCGTTCCTGCCGCTGCTCGCCCTGCCCGGCAATGCCGGCAAGTTCGTGCTGTCGCTGCCGATGGCGGTGGTGTCGACGGTGCTGGCCTCGCTGTTCGTGGCGCTGACCATCATTCCGTTTCTGGCCAGCCGCGTGCTGCCGCGTCACAGCAGCGAGGAAGGCAATGCGCTGCTGCGCACGCTGACGCGCGGCATCCACGGAATCTACGCGCCGCTGCTGAGGCGCGCGCTGCGCCGGCCCAAGACCACGGTTGCCCTGTCCCTGGCGCTGGTGGCTTCGAGTTTCCTGTTGTTGCCGGTGATCGGCTTCAGCCTGTTTCCGAAAGCCGATACGCCGCAGTTCCTGGTCGAGGTGACCCTGCCGGACGGCGCCAGCGTGGCGCAGACCGACACCGTGTTGCGGCAGGTGGAAGCCGGCTTGGCCGAAGAGCCGGGGGTTGCGCATCAGCTGAGCAACCTCGGCCGCGGCAATCCGCAGATCTACTACAACCTGTTCCAGCACGAATACTCCGCGAGCTACGCGGAAATCTTCGTGCAGCTGAACGAATACGATCCGCGAGAGACGCCGAAGCTCTACGAGCGCCTGCGGCAGCGCTTCGACCGCATTCCGGGCGCCGAAATCGTGGTCAAGGAATTCGAGAACGGTCCGCCGATCGCAGCGCCGATCGCGTTCCGCGTGGTCGGGCCGGACTTGAGTACGCTGCGCGACCTCGCCACGCAGGTGGAGGATCTGATGCGCGCCAATCCGGACACGCGCAATGTGCGCAATCCGCAGCGGCATACGCGCGTGGACCTTCAACTTGATCTCGACCGCGCCAAGGCCGGTTTGCTCGGCGTGACACCGATCGAGTTCGACCGCACGGTTCGGCTCGCACTGGCCGGGCTCGAGGCCGGCGAATTCCGGGAAGCCGACGGCGACAGCTACCCGATCGTGCTGCGCGCGCCGATGCACGAGCAGCCGGGGGTGGACGCGCTTGAAGACCTGCATGTTCGCTCCAGCAGCGGCGCGCAGGTGCCCTTGCGCGAACTCGCAGCGCTGCGCCTGCGTGAGTCGCCGGCGCGGATCGAGCGCTTCCAGCGCGAGCGTTCGGTGATGCTCACGGCGTACACGCGTGCCGGGACCAACACCGAGCAGGTGACCTGGGATCTGGCGCGCGAACTCGACGGCATCGCCTGGCCTGACGGCTATCGCTATGTCGTGGGAGGCGAGGTTGAAAGTCGGCAGGAGAGTTTCGAAGGCTTCGGCACCGCGATCCTGGTGGCCGTGTTCGGCATTCTCGCGGTGCTGGTACTCGAATTCGGCAGCTTCAAGAGCACCCTGATCGTGGCCGGCGTGGTGCCGCTGGGCGTGATGGGCGGCCTGGTGATGCTGTGGCTCAGCGGCTACTCGCTGAGTTTCACCGCGATGATCGGATTCATTGCCTTGACCGGCATCGAGATCAAGAATTCGATTCTGCTGGTGGACTTCACCAATCAGTTGCGCGCGCGCGGCAAGGGTCTCGACGACGCGATCGCCGAGGCGGGCGAAATCCGCTTCCTGCCGATCCTGCTGACCTCGGTCACGGCGATCGGCGGCATGATCCCGCTGGCCACGCAGGGCGCCGCGCTGTACTCGCCGATGGCACTGGTGATCATCGGTGGTCTGATCACTTCAACCTTGATCGGACGTTTGGTGACGCCAGTAATGTACAAGCTGCTGCCGCCGAACATCGAGGCCGATGCGCGGGTGGAGCTGGCAGGCGAGGTTTGAGGTGCTTTGGAGGCTGGTGAAAGGCTTTGGCTTTCGCGTAAAGACGCAAAGCCGCCAAGGAAAACAAGCGTCAAAGTCTTTTGACGTTCTTCGCGCCTTCGCGCCTTTGCGCGAGACACCGCTTGTAGACGCTTCTCAGCGCCTGAAGCGACAAGTCAGTTCCGAATAGGCATCGATGCGGCGATCACGCAGGAACGGCCACCAGCGGCGCACGTTTTCGGAGCGTGCCATGTCCACGTCCACCACCAGCACTTCTGCGCCCTCGGTGCCGGCTTGGGCCAGGAATTCGCCCTGCGGGCCGACCACGAAGCTGGAGCCCCAGAACTGCGCGCCGCTCAGGGTGCCGGTGGGATCGGCTTCGAAACCGGTGCGATTGGCGACGATCACCGGCAGGCCGTTGGCCACGGCGTGCGAGCGCTGGATGGTGGTCCAGGCGTCGCGCTGGCGGCCCTTTTCGGCCTCGTCGTCGTCCGGGTTCCAGCCGATGGCAGTGGGATAGAACAGCAGATCCGCGCCGGCCAGCGCCATCATCCGCGCAGCTTCGGGGTACCACTGGTCCCAGCACACCAGCACGCCGAGCCGGCCGACCGAGGTGTCGATCGGCTCGAAGCCGAGATCGCCCGGGGTGAAGTAGAACTTTTCGTAGTAGCCGGGATCGTCCGGGATATGCATCTTGCGGTAGATGCCAGCCAGCGAGCCGTCCGATTCCAGGACCACGGCGGTGTTGTGGTACAGCCCCGGCGCGCGGCGTTCGAACAGCGAGCCGATGATGACCACGCCCAGCTCGCGCGCGAGTCCACCCAGGAATTCGGTGGACGGGCCGGGAATGGCCTCGGCCAGGTCGAACAGCTCGGTGGATTCGTACTGGCAGAAGTAGGGGCCGGTGTGCAGTTCCTGCAACAGCACCAACTGCGCGCCGCTCGCGGCGGCTTCGCGAATCGCGGTCTCGGAGGTCCGGAGATTGTGGTCGCGGTTGTCGTCGCAGGCCTGCTGCACCACGCCGACACGGAGAATTTTTGGCTTCATCACCGTAGATTACCGCCGACGATCGAATGCGGGAATCTGCATGGTCGTGCAATGCAGGCTGCCGTACTGGTGGATCAGCGCGCGGCAGTTCACGCCGACAATCGTCCGGTCCGGAAAGGCCTCGCGCAGGTGGGCGATGGCGAGATCGTCCATCGGGTCACCGTAGGTCGGCACCAGCACACCGCCGTTGACGATCAGGAAGTTGGCATAGCCGGCCGGCAGACGGCGTCCGTCCGCGTCTACAATCGGCGCCGGCAAGGGGAGCGGAATCAGGCGGTAGGGCTGGCCGTCCGCACGCGACAGGCCGGCCAGTTCCTGGGCCATGCCGGTCAGCAGCGCGTAGTGCGGGTCGGAGGTGTCCTCGCAGGCCTGGTACGCGATCGTGTCCACGCTGCAGAACCGTGCCAGCGTGTCGATATGGCCGTCGGTATCGTCTCCAAGCAGGTCGCCGTGCTTGAGCCACAGCACGCGATCCACGCCCAGCATCAGCTTGAGCCGCGATTCGATCCCGGATTTGTCGTAGTCCGGATTGCGCGTGGGCGCCAGCAGACAGCGTTCCGTGGTCAGCAGCGTGCCGATGCCGTCGGATTCGATGCCGCCGCCTTCAAGAACGAAATCCACGGATTCCAGCGTACAGCCTTCGAATGCGCCGGCCGCGTACAGTTTCTTGGTGATGAGGTTGTCGCGGTCGGCGGAGAACTTGCCGCCCCATCCATTGAAGCGAAAGTCCAGAAGCACCGGCGCGCCATTGCGAAACACCGTGATCGGGCCATGGTCGCGCGCCCAGACATCGTCACTGGCGGCGGCGTAGATCCACAGACGGTCGGGCGGGATTCCGGCTTCGATCAGGCGCTGTTGCAGGCCGACGGTCTCATTCTCGCGGCTGATGATCAGCGGGGCGAATTGCGCGATCGCACAGGCCAGTTCCACGAAGTTGGCGTCCACGGCATCGAAGATGCCGGCGAAGTCGCCATCGGCACGAGGCCAGGTCAGCATCACTGCGGCTTGCGGATGCCATTCGGCAGGCAGGATGGTCGAGCTCGGCATGGGCGTTCCGGGCGGAGGTTTGGGAGGCAAGTCGCCGATGGTCGCCGCGGCAGCGGCGTCATGAAAAAGCGCCCGGCCTAGGGCCGGGCGCGCAGTTTAGCGGATTGGTGCCTCGATTCTAGGGTACGAGCCGGTCGCGATGCGCCACCGGCGGTGGCGCGCCTGGCACGACCGCATCAATCACGCGATCCTTCTCGAAGAACACTGAAAAGCCGTCGTAGTCCCAGCGATTGATCAGCGGCTGCTTGGGCGCGGTGCCGCCCGCGGCGGAACGGCTGAGCGGTTCGCCGTAGCGACGCTGTACTTCGGCCATGTTGGTGCCGCGTGATGGGAGTGTGGCGGCGAGCTCCGCGACGTCCTTTTCAGGCACGGCTAATGTTTCGGCCATCGTGCAGCTGGCCCATACCAACATGAGTCCCGAAACCAAAAAACGCAGCATCTTGGAGGCCTCCCGCAGTTCGGTCGAACTATAGCACTGGTCGAAATCGCCGCCTAAGCGGCACCCTGGATTCCGGATCCCGCTGCGCGGGCCCCAGAATGACGGTGTGGTGGTCTGGGGCGATCTGCGGGCCATCGATAGCCGATGGCATGGACGGCGGGACAGAACCGGTCGAAGTGCTCAAGCGCAGGCCGATGCCTGCCCCCAAACCTTCGTCATTCCGGACAAGCCGAAGGCTTGATCCGGAATCCATACGGCGTTCGGTGACGCATGGAGTTATGTCGCCTTCTGCAAGTCCTCAATCATCGCCGAAAGAAAGCGCGTGGCTTCGCCGCCGGTCACGCAGCGGTGGTCGAAGCTGACCGACAGCGGCAGGATCTCGGCGATGGCGATCTGACCATCGATCGGGACCACCGCGTCGCGGATCGATCCGGCGGCGACGATCGCGACGGTGGGCGGCACCACCACCGGCGTTGCGTACTTGCCACCGAATCGGCCGAAGTTCGACAGGGTGATGGTGTAGCCGCGCAGTTCCTCGGGTGGCATCGTGCGGCTCTGGGCGGCCTCCTTCATTTTCACCAGGCCGGCGCGCAGCGAGGCTTCGTCGCGGTTGGCGACGTCCTGCAAAACGGCGACGAACAGGCCCTCGTCGGTATCCACGGCCATGCCGACGTGAATCTTGCCGAGCACGCGGCGGCCGATGTCGTGCTGGTCGTACCAGGCATTGAGCGAGGGTTCGCGTTCGCAGCCGGCCACCAGAGCGCGCAGCAGACGCATGGTCAGATCCTGCTTGCCTTGCCAGGCGTGAAGCACGGCGTCGTCGGTGACGGTCGCCGGGGCGATCTCATCACGCGCCTGCGACATGCTGTTGGCCATGGCCTTGCGCGGTCCGCGCAGTTTTTCCAGTGGCCCGACCTCGCTCAGCACCTTGTGCACGCGCTGCACATCGGCCGCGGTGATCATGCCTTCCGGCCCGGTGGCGGTGATGATCGTCAGATCCACATTGAGGCGGTGCGCCAGCGCCCGTACCGCGGGTGTCACCTTGAGTCCGCCCGCCGTCCCGACGCGCGTAGCCTTTTCGGCGACGACCTCGTTGCCCTGCTTCATGGCGCCGACGACCACGCCGGTATCGCGGATCGCTTCGGATTCGGCTTCGGTTTTGGCGGTCGCCGGGGCGGGTGCGGCCTGCACCTCTTCATCGCCCTCGAACTCGACCAGGGCTTTGCCGACCTCGACGGTGTCACCATCGGCCGCGCACAGCCTGGCGATGCGTCCGGTGACCGGGCTCGGCACCTCGACCACGGCCTTGGCGGTTTCGACCGAGACCAGAGGCTGGTCGACCTTGACCTCGTCGCCGACCTTGACCAGCCATTCGCGGATGTCGGCTTCCTGCAGGCCTTCGCCGAGATCCGGCAACTTGAAGATGCTCATCGTTCAACTCTCCATACCCACAGCGGCGCCAGGGTGCAAGGCGCGCGCAGATTGTTCTCAAATTCGATCATGACACCGGCTCGCTGTTCGACGAGCCGATGGTCATCAGCCCAGCGGCGCCACTTCGAAGACCTTGCGAACCTCGCCCAGGATGCGCTGCATGTCCGGGATGTAGGCGCGTTCGCGCCGTGCCAACGGCATGATCGTGTCGTAACCGGAGACGCGCATCACCGGCGCGAACAGCGTCAGCAGGCCATGCTCCGCGAGATTGGCTGCAATCTCCGAAGCCCAGCCGCCGGCGCGCGGCGACTCCTGGATGATCACGCAGCGGCCGGTCTTGCCGACGGATTCGAGGATCGTGCCCATATCCAGCGGCTTGAGCGTGGCCACGTCCACCACCTCGGCGGAGATGCCTTCCTCGGCCAGGGCGTCGGCGGCCAGCCGGGTCTCATGCATCATCGCGCCCCAGGACACCAGAGTGATGTCGGTGCCGTCGCGTTCGATGAAGCATTCGTCCAGCGGCAGGGCCTCGCCGTTGTCCTCGATCGACTGCTTGAACAGCCGGTAGATGCGGGTCGGCTCCAAAAAGATCACCGGGTCCGGATCGCGCATCGCGGCCAGCAGCAGGCCGTAGGCGCGGCCCGGTGAGGACGGGCACACCACACGCAGACCCGGCATGTGGGCGAAAGTCGTTTCCAGGGATTCGGAATGGTGTTCCGGAGCGTGGATGCCGCCACCATTCGGCGCGCGGATCACCATCGGGCAGGACAGACGCCCGCGCGTGCGGTTGCGATAGCGGCTGGCGTGGTTGACCACCTGATCGACGCAGGGATACATGAAGCCCGAGAACTGGATTTCGGCGACGGGTTTGAGGCCCTGCGTCGACAGGCCGATCGCCATGGCGGCGATCAGGGTTTCGGCCAGCGGCGTGTCGATCACGCGATCCGGGCCGAATTCGTCGAGCAGGCCGACGGTGGCGCGGAACACGCCGCCGTTGCGGCCGATGTCCTCGCCGAGCATGACCACGTCCGGATCGCGCCGCATTTCCGAACGCAGCGCCAGATTGATCGCTTCGATCAGCGCCAGATTCGTGACTTCGGTCTTGGCGCCGTCCATCAGTGCGCCCCTCCGATCGGTCCGCGTGCCGCCACTTCCTCGCGCTGCCAGCGCATCGAGGACGGCAGTTCGGCGTAGAGATGATCGAAGATCGTCTCCGGCGGTTCGGCCTCCATGGCGGTGAAGGCTTGGGCTGCGGATTCCGCGGCCGCCACCGCTTCGGTCTGCAGCGAGTCCTCGTCGCTGTCGCTCCAGGCGTTCTGCGATTCGAGATAAGCGCGCAGTCGCTTGATCGGGCAGCGTGCCCAGGCGGCCTTGACCTCGTCCTCGCCACGATAGCGGCGTGCATCGTCGGCGGTGGTGTGGTCGTGCAGACGGTAGGTGATGGCCTCCACCAGTTGCGGTCCTTCGCCGGCACGTGCCGCCGCGATCGCCTGGTTCAGGATCTCATAGGTGGCGATTGCGTCGTTGCCGTCGACCTGCTGGCCGATGATGCCGCCGGCGATGCCCTTCTGCGCCAGGGTCTGCGCGCCGGTCTGTTGGACACGCGGCAAGGAGATTGCCCACTGGTTGTTGGTCACCAGAAACACGATCGGCAGGTTCCAGACCTTGGCCGAGCTGACGGCCTCGTAGAAATCGCCCTTGCTGGTGGCGCCGTCACCGCAGGACGCCAGCACCACGCGATCCTGCTTGCGCAGCCGGAATGCGTAGGCCACCCCGATGGCGTGCGGCACGTGTGTGGCGATCGGTACCGATAGCGGATAGTCCTGGCGCGCCGCGTCGGCGGCGTAGTCCATGCCGCGCTCGTCGCCACCCCAATAGAGCAGGATCTCGGTCATGCTCACGCCGCGCACGAACTGCGCCGCGTATTCGCGATAGGCGGGGATGTAGACATCGTCGGCGCGCAGCGCCATGCCGACCGCGGTGCCCACGGCTTCCTGGCCGAGGCAGGCGGCGTAGGTGCCGAGCTGCCCGGTTCTCTGCAGGGCCACGGCCTTCTTGTCGAAGGCGCGGGTGCGCACCATGCTGCGGTACATGCCCCTGACGCGATCCGGGTCCGCTGTCCAGTCCGGCAGGGCCGCTAGGGGGCGGCCCTCGGTATCCAGATACCGTGTCAGGATGATTTCAAAGCTCGCGACACGCTCGGTCGCGTCTTTCGGTTCGTTCACTTCCTCACCTCGCACAATGTCTTGGCCCGTTACGCTTCATCGCGGCGTACGGTCGGCCGATTGCGTCAGTGTAGCGTCGAAAGCTGCATGCGGCGATCTCGGGGATTGTTGCGATGCCGAAAATTATCTCTTTCGATCAGTCGCTTACCGGCCGACTCCGGTCGTGCGTGATGGCGCCGGGCCGGCCGGCATGAAATCGGTTTCTGTCACGAAACCATCAGCGTGATGTCACATCGCCCCTCTAAGATGCCGGCGCGTTTGCATATTTGACCGCGCCATTTGGCGGTCTCCTAATTTTCTGAAGGGGAGCCAGCTTGAGCCAGCACGATCACGATCCGGTCACCAATCGATCGGACAACGAAACTTTCGACTCTGTCCTGATCAAGTACATATCGCGTCGCGGGCTCATGCAGGGCACCGGTGGTGCCGCCGCGATGACCATGCTGGGCAGCGTTGCTTTGGTCGCTTGCAGCGATGACGACGACAATGGCGGTGGCGACACGGATACGCCGACATCGCTGGGCTTTACCGCCGTGCCGCACAGCGATGCCGATACAGTCCTGATTCCGGCCGGTTACTCGGCCCGTGTCCTGTACGCGCTGGGCGACCCGCTTGCCGCGGGCGTGGCCGATTATTCCAATGACGGCGCACAGGGAGACTTCGACCAGCGCTCGGGCGACCATCACGACGGAATGCACTACTTTCCGATCGACGGAAGCTCCAGCAACGGCATCATCGCCATCAACCATGAAAACCTGACGCGCGCCTATCTGCACGCCAATGGTCCAACCGATATCGACGGCGTTCGTCCGCAGTCCGAAGTCGTCAAGGAAATGAATGCCCACGGCGTTGCAGTCTTCGAAGTCAAGGCTGAAGGCGGCGTCTGGAGCGTCGTGCAGGATTCCAGCTTCAATCGCCGCATCACGCCGTTCACCGAAATGCGCCTGAGCGGTCCGGTGGCTGGCAGCGACTATGCCAAGACCCGGTACTCCACCGACGGCAGCAAGACGCGCGGCACGTTCAACAATTGCGCCAACGGCTACACCCCCTGGGGCACGTATCTGACCTGCGAGGAAAACTGGGCATTCTATTTCCACCGCGACGAGGGCGATGATCGCGGCGCCAGCGAGAACGCACTGCTGGCGCGCTATGGCATCAGTCCCGGCGCGGCCGGCAACTATGGCTGGACGACGGTGGAGGGCGATGAGTTTCAGCGCCTGGACATCACCGTCAAGGGCGCCTCGGCCGCGGTCGACTACCGCAACGAGGCCTATACCTACGGCTACATCGTCGAGATCGACCCCTACGACAAGACCGTGATTCCGGCCAAGCGTACGGCCCTGGGCCGCTTCTTCCACGAAGGCTGCTGGGCCGGGCCGGTCGAAAGCGGCAAGCCGCTGGTGTTCTACATGGGCTGCGATGCGCGCAACGAATACATTTACAAGTTCGTCAGCGACCAGGCCTGGGACTCTGCCGATGCCGATCCCGACGATCGCATGGCGGCGGGTGATAAGTATCTGGGCGCCGGTACCCTTTACGTGGCGAAGTTCAATGCCGACGGCACCGGCGAATGGCTTGAGTTGAGCCAGGGCATTAACGGTCTGAGCGGCGACAACACGACCTACCCGTTCGCGACTCAGGCGGACGTACTGGTGGCGACCCGTCTGGCGGCCGACAGCGTCGGCGCCACACCGATGGACCGCCCCGAGTGGGGTGCGGTGAATCCGGTCAACGGCGAGGTTTACTTCACGCTGACCAATAGTTCCAGCTCGAGCAGCGGACGTGGGCAGGGCGGTGGCGGATCGCTGCCGGTCGACGCCGCAAATCCGCGCAGCTACGACGACGATGCCGATGGCGACAGCGATGGTAACGCCAACGGCCACATCATTCGCTGGAGGGAAAATGGCGACCCCGATGCGGTGAGCTTCAACTGGGACATCTTCGCCTTCGGTTCACCGGAATCCTTGCCCGCCAATATCAATTTGTCGCAGCTGGATGCCAGCAACGACTTCTCCAGCCCCGATGGCCTGTGGTTCGACGACGGCGGGATCCTCTGGATTCAGACTGATGACGGTGCCTACACCGACGTGACCAACTGCATGATGCTGGCCGCGCTTCCGGGTAGCGTGGGCGATGGCACCGCCATCACCACGTCCAGTGGACAGGACAGCTTCGTCGGTGTGCCGCCGGGCGATACGCTGCGTCGCTTCCTGGTTGGTCCCAAGGAGTGCGAGATCACCGGCATCACCATGACTCCGGATCGCAAGACGATGTTTGTCAACATCCAGCATCCGGGGGAGGACGGTGATGCCGCCGCGCCCAGCAGCAACTGGCCGGCGGCCAGTGGCGTGGCGACCGATACGGGAGCCGCCGGAGCACGTCCACGTTCTGCCACGGTGGTGATCACCAAGGACGATGGTGGCGTCATCGGCTTGTAGGCGTCAGCACAGCCGCACGCGTTGCCTCGATACGAAGAACGCCCGCCCATTGGCGGGCGTTCTTCGTTTGAGAGCCCGCTTGGGGCTCGGGAGTGGGGTGAATGCACACGTTTCGCAAGTTGCAGATGTGCTCTAATTCTTCGCCATGTACAAACCCCTCGAACTGTTCATCGGCCTGCGCTACACGCGGGCCAAGCGGCGCAATCACTTCATTTCGTTCATCTCCGCCGCTTCGATGGCGGGGATCGCGATCGGCGTGATGGCGCTGATCACGGTGCTGTCGGTGATGAACGGCTTCGAGCAGGAACTGCGCAACCGCATACTCGGCATGGCCTCGCACGCGACGATCTCGGCGTTTCGCGGCGGGCTGGAGGAATGGCCGGTGATCGCCGAGGCCGCGCAGAAGCATCAGGAAGTCGAAGCGGTGGCACCGTACATCGACGGTGAGGGCATGGTGCGCGTCGGCGGTGAGCTGTCGGGCACACTGCTTCGCGGCGTGCTGCCAGACATGGAGGCGCAGGTTTCCGACGTCTCTGCCCACATGAAGGCCGGCTCGCTGGATTCGCTGCAGGCCGGTGAGTTCAAGATCGTGCTCGGCGCCGAGCTGGCACGCGCGCTGGGCATCGGCGTAGGCGACAAGGTCGATCTGATGATTCCGCAGGCCAGCGTCACGCCGGCCGGAGTGTTGCCGCGCTTCCGTCGTTTCACCGTGGGCGGTGTGTTCGAAGTCGGCATGTACGAATTCGATCGCGGTCTGGTGATGATCCATTTGCAGGACGCGCAGGCCCTGCTTCGCATGGGTGAAACGGTCAGCGGCGTGCGCCTGAAACTGCACGACCTGTTTCAGGCGCCACGGGTGTCGCGTGAGGTCGCGGCCGATCTGCCGGGGCTCTACTACGTGTCCGACTGGACGCGGCAGCACTCCAATTTCTTCAGCGCCGTGCGCACCGAGAAGATGGTGATGTTCATCATTCTGTCGCTGATCGTCGGCGTGGCCGCGTTCAACATCGTCTCCACACTGGTGATGGTGGTGCAGGACAAGCAGGCCGACATCGCGATCCTGCGCACGCTCGGCGCCTCGCCCCGAACCGTGCTCGGGGTGTTCATGGTGCAGGGCACCTTGATCGGCCTGATCGGTACGCTGTTCGGCGTGGTACTCGGCGTGCTTCTGGCGATCAACGTGCCGACGCTGGTGCCTTTCCTGGAAAGGCTCACCAATCACCAGTTTCTGGATCCCTCGGTGTACTACATCAGCAAGCTGCCCTCGCAACTCGAATCGACCGACGTGGTGCGCATCGCCCTGATGTCCTTCGTGCTGGCGGTGTTGTCGGGACTGTATCCGGCCTGGCGCGCGTCGCGCGTGATGCCGGCGGAGGCGCTGCGCTATGAATGATCGGGCGACGGGGGCGCCGCAACCGGTGGTGGTGCACGCCAAGGGCCTGTGCAAGACCTTCAAGGACGCACGCGTCAATCTGCAGGTGTTGCGCGACATCGATTTCGAACTGCGTCGCGGCGACTGTGTAGCCATCGTCGGCGCCTCGGGTTCCGGCAAATCCACCCTGCTGCACCTGCTCGGCGGCCTCGACGCGCCGAGCGCCGGCGAAGTCTGGGTGGAGGGCGAGAACATGGCGAAACTGTCCGACGCCGCGCGCGGACGACTGCGCAATCGTTCGATGGGTTTCGTCTACCAGTTTCATCATCTGCTGCCGGAGTTCACGGCGCTCGAGAACGTGGCCATGCCGCTGCTGATTCGCGGTCTCAAGGTGCCCAAGGCGCGTGAGACGGCGGCGGAGCTGCTGGGACGGGTCGGCCTCGGCGAACGGCTCGAACACAAGCCGGGCGAACTTTCGGGTGGCGAGCGCCAGCGTGCCGCTGTGGCGCGTGCCTTGGTGACTCGGCCGGCCTGCGTGCTGGCCGATGAGCCGACCGGAAATCTGGACACGGATACGGCGGCTCGCGTGTTCGAACTGATGCTGGAACTGAACCGGGAACTGGGAACCAGTCTGGTCGTGGTGACGCACGATCCTGTGCTGGCCTCGCGCATGGATCGCGTATGGATGCTGGACCACGGACATCTGCGTCTGCGGGAGGCCGTGCCGGCCTGATCGCGGCCTTCGTCGCCGGTGTGCTGCTGGTCCAGCAGCTGCCGGCCTTGCCGCCGCTGGCCGTGTTGCCGGCGCTGTTGTTGCCGCTGCCGTTCCTGGGCCGCTGGCGTTGGCCGTATGCGGTTCTGGTGCTGGCCGCGACCCTGACGATCCTGCGTGCCGATCTTCGCCTTGCCGACCGCTGGCCACCATCGCGGCATGGCGAGGACGTGGTGCTGCGAGCCTGGATTGACGGTCTGCCGGAACGCGAGTTCGGGGACTGGCGCTTCGTGGTGCGGCCCGGCGACCGCGATCTTCCCCAACGCATACGCGTCAGTTGGTACCGCAGTCAGGCGCAATTGCGTGCCGGCCAGTGCTGGGACTTCACGCTGCGGCTGCGCACACCGCATGGCTCACTCAACCCTGGCGGTCTCGACTACGAACGCTGGCTGTTCTCCAACCACTACGGTGCCACCGCCTATGTCCGCGAGGCGCGCCGCTGCGCGGACAGCGACCGGCACCGGGGCGTGGGCCCGATTCGCCAGACGCTTTCCGACCGGCTGCACGCAGGGCTGCCGCAGCATCCCGGCTTGCCGCTGCTGAGCGCACTGCTGATCGGCGATCGTTCCGGACTCGACGACGATGACTGGCGCGTGCTGCGCGAGAGCGGCACCAGTCATCTGGTCGCGATATCGGGGCTGCACGTGGCGCTGATCGCTGGTGTGGCGTTCTGGCTGATGCGTTGGGCCTGGGCCTTGTGGCCGCGCCTGTGTCTGTTGTGGCCGGCGCAGCGCGTTGCTGCGATCGCCGCTGCGCTGGCGGCCGCCGCTTACTCGGCGATGGCCGGATTTTCACTGCCGACCGTGCGCGCACTGCTGATGCTGCTGGTGTTCGTCGTCGCCAGTCTGCTCGGGCGTTCGAGTTCGTCGTTCATCACTTTGGGGCTGGCCGCGGTCGTGGTGCTGCTGCTCGATCCGTTCGCGGCGCTGGCGCCGGGCTTCTGGCTGTCGTTCGGGGCGGTGGCGGCGATCCTCTATGTGGTCTCTGGCCGCGCGGCGCCAGCGACGCCGTATCGGGGATTTCTGCGACTGCAGGCCGTACTCGGGCTGCTGCTGATTCCCGCCAGCCTGTGGTACTTCGATGGCGCCAGCCTGGTCTCGCCGATCGTCAATCTGCTGGCTGTGCCGCTGTTCGCGATCGTGCTGCCGGTGCTGTTGCTGGCGACCGGGCTCGCGCTGTGTTGGGACGCCATGCTGCCGCTGCTGGGTGTTTGCGCCAGTGCGCTGGCGCAATTGATGCAGGGGCTGGCCTGGCTGGTCGATCACCTCACCTGGGCCTGGCTGCCACTGTCCGTCAATGGATTTTCCGTGTTGCTGGCCGCCGTCGGCGTGTTGCTGCTGGCGGCGCCGCGCGGCCTGCCCCTGCGGGTGCTGGGTCTGTTGCTGTGTGTGCCGCTGCTGATCCCGCCGAAACAATCGCCCGAGCAAGGATTTCGCCTGACGGCGCTCGATGTCGGGCAGGGGTTGGCGGTGGTGGTGCGCACGAAAACCCACACCCTGGTCTACGACGCCGGCCCGGCCTACGCCGGCGGTTTCGATGCCGGCGACATGGTGGTGGTGCCGTACCTGCGCTCGCGAGGCGTGCGGCGCGTCGACCGGCTCATGCTGTCGCATGGCGACAACGATCATGCCGGCGGTGTCGCCGCGATCCGCGCGGCGCTGCCGGTGGTGTCCGAGCTGGGCGTCGAGCGGCCGTGTCGCGCCGGTGCGCGCTGGAACTGGGATGGTGTGCAGTTCCGCGTGCTGCATCCGGATGTCGCACTGGTGAGCGGGTCCGACAACAACCGGTCCTGCGTGCTGCGCATCGATGCGCCGCAAGGTAGTGCCCTGCTCAGCGGTGATATTGAACGCGAAGCGGAGTCACACCTGCTGTCGACGATGCCGGACGCGCTCGCCGCCGACCTGCTGCTGGCGCCGCATCATGGCAGCCGCACATCGTCCAGCGAGGCCTTTGTCAATGCCGTCTCCCCACAGCTGGTGATTTTCGCGGCCGGTTGGCGGCACCACTTCGGGCATCCGCATCCGGAGGTTGTGGCGCGATATCGCGCGCTCGGGGCGGACATGGCGACGACCGGTGTCGAGGGTGCCGTGAGTGTTCGTTTCGAAGGAGAGGGGCGGCCGGTGCAGCGCTGGCGGCGGACGCACCGTCGTTACTGGAACGCGCCCGCCGAGCCCTGAGCCGCCCGAGCCTCGCGTAATCCCTAGCTAGGCCGAGGTCCGGCAGGGGTTTAGTTTTGTCGGCACGTCAGCACATTTGCGAGATCGACGATGAACGTGTCCGGGGCCGTCTCAGGAACCAGTACCGATGCCGCACAGCGTGCCGCTGCAATGGCGGCGCTGGACGGGGCCGACCGCCAGTGGTCCGATCCGCGAGCTGCCACGGGCTTGATGCCGGCCAGCAACGAAGCGTATTTCCACCCGCAGTACGCCACGCTGATGCGCGAGCAGTTCGGCATCGGCCCGGGCGTGTCGGTGGTGAGCTTCTCGGACAGTGTCGCCGGCACCGCGCGACAGCCGATCGATCTGGAACTGGCGCAGCTCGCGAAGGATGTCTACGACGTCAACGGCCAGGGCATCGACGGCTGGAGCCGGCTCGACGGCGACGCCCTGCGCGCCGCCGGTATCGACCCCAGCACGCTCGAAGACAGTGACAGCGGATTGCGCGCCGCGATCTACCAGAACGACGCAGGGGAGACCGTTCTCGCGTTCGCGGGCTCCAATGACGGACCGGACTGGCTCAACAATCTGCAACAGGGCATCGGCATGGACGCCGAGCAATACGATCAGGCCACGGCGCTGGCGCGCCGCGCCGCCGTGGCCTTCGGTGATGAGCTGGTGATCGTCGGGCACTCGCTGGGCGGCGGTCTCGCCTCCGCTGCCTCGCTGGCCACCGGCAACAGCGCCGTGACCTTCAATGCGGCGGGGCTTTCGGACAACACCATCGAAGACCTCGGCCTGGTGCCGGATGCGGCGCGCGAGACGGCCGAAGCCGGCCAGATTCGTCGCTACAACATCGAAGGCGAACTCCTCACCTGGGAACAGGAAGATGCCTTCGGTGATTCCTGGGTCCTGCCGGACGCCCTGGGCCATGAGGTCGAAATGGCCGATCCCGACCCGCTGGGCGACCTTTCCAAGCTGTGGCCGCCGAACGTGATCGGGCACCGGATCGAGTTGCACAGCATGGGCTCGGTGCTGGATGCGATGCGCGCCGGTTGATCGCACGCATTGACAAGGTCTGCTCCGGACCGCGAGGATCAAGGCAGATGGAGCTGCACGGGCGCCGCTGTCGGCCGTCCGTCACCTTGAGGGACCGATGCTGCGACTGATCGCGAACCTGGGCGTGCTGGCCGCGCTCATCGTTCTGTCGGTGGGCTGCGGCGATGCGGCGACACCCGGGAAAGCCATGCCGTCCGGATTTACCGAGCCCAGGAATATCGTGCTGGCCGAGGCAGTGGCGGCCAATGATGTGGAGGGCGTGCAGGCTGCGATCCGGGCGGGCGGCGACGTGAACGCACGGGGGGAAGAGGGCGTGGGCCTGCTGCATTGGGCGATTCTCAATCGCGCACCCGATGCGCTCGGGGCCCTGCTCGATGCCGGTGCCGACCCCCTGGTCACCACCGAGGCCGGACGCGCCGCCATGCACTATGCCGCCGTGGCGGATGATCCCGCGTATCTGAAAGTGCTGCTGTCGCGCGGCGCATCCACCGAGGTTCGCAACAGCCGCAACGGCCACACGCCGATTTTCGACGCCGTGGGGGGGCGCGGCGCCGAATCGCTGAGCTTGCTGATCGAAGCCGGAGCGGATGTCAACGCCGCTGCGCCGATGGGCGATACGCCGCTGCATGAGGCCGCTTCGGTCGGCGATTTCGATGGCGTGAAGCGCCTGCTCGAAGCGGGTGCCGATCCTTGGGCGCGCAACGCGCAGAAGGCTACGTTCCAGGCCTATCTCAGCATCGGGCCGGCCGAATCCGCTTATACCGAGAAGGCGCAGCGCCAGCGCGAGGCCATCCGCAACTGGCTGCGTGCGCAGCGTATCGAAGTCGACTTCTGAGCGGCCTCCTGTTGGCGCTCAGCACGATGCGCAAGCCCGCGTCTAACGGTCATGCCGCAAGCGGCACCCTGCAGATTGAATCGCCTGCGGCATGGTCGTTCCCCTCACCCACCGCTCGCATTCGCGAGCGGTCCCTCTCCCGCAAGCGGGCGAGGGTCGGTCGGCATCACGCTGGGCGTGATTCACGTTATAGTTTCGTGGGATTCGGTACGTCGCCGTAGACGGCGATCGGGTCGAAGGTCTTTTCGGATTCGCGGAACAGCAGGCCGCGTTCGAAGTCGCCGGGTCCAGTCGGAATTTCCCGGTAGAAGCAGGAACGGTAGCCCACGTGGCAACTCGCGTCGCCGGCCACTTCCACGCGCAACCAGATCGCATCCTGATCGTCGTCGATGCGCAGTTCCACCACTTTCTGCACCAGCCCGCTGGTGGCGCCCTTGTGCCACAGCACCTGCCGGCTACGGCTGAAGTAGTGCGCTTCGCCGGTGGCGATGGTGCGCTTGAGCGCCTCGGCATTCATGTAGCCCAGCATCAGCACTTCGCCGGTAGCGGCGGCGGTCGTCACGCAGGGCAGCAGGCCGTGCTCGTCGAACTTGGGCGCCAGTTCGGTGCCTTCTTCGACTTGCTCGATCGTCCTGCGTGCGTGGAAGTGGATGTCCTCGGCCATGGTTGGGGCGGTGCGCAAAGGGCGCGTGTTATAACATAGGACCATGACGCGCGCGAACAGCCGAAAAACCACACAAAAGCCGCGCCCGGCCAAGCTCGCCGCGGCCCGTTTCGACGAAATCGAAATCCAGTGCGAACAGCGCGGCCTGCGTCTCACCGAGATGCGGCGCGAGGCCTATCTGCTGCTTGCCGAAAAAAATGCGCCGCTGTCGGCCTACGATCTGCTGGAAGGCCTGGAAGCCCGGGTTGGCCGCAAGCTCGCGCCGCCCACCGTGTACCGGGCGCTGGATTTCCTGCTGGAGCAGGGCTTCATCCACCGTATCGCTTCCAGCAGCAAATACCTCACCTGCGACCATCCGGGCGAGGCGCATGAAAGCATCTATTTCATGTGCAGCAGCTGCGGCACCGCCCGCGAGGTCGAGGACACGCGCATCGCCAAACTGCTGTCCGAGGATGCCAGCGGCGTCGGTTTCTCACCGCAGCGTCACGTCGTCGAGGTTCAGGGCGTGTGCAAGGACTGCGGAACGGCATAAATGAGCGTTTTCGCGCAAAGACGCGAAGAGCGCCAAGAAAGTTTCAGAAAATGCGTCCGCTTTTCCTTGGCGACTTAGCGCTTTGGCGCGAGTCCCAAAAACGCATGGGGTGCCCGCTCAGAGCCGCGCCACCGCGCCCTTCATGACCCCTTCGTAAGCACGCACCTCGATCTCCGCGCCTGGGCGTAGTTCGGCCACGCGCCGCGCAATGTGCTCGGCGATACGCTCCACGGTGCTGTCGGCGTCCAGCAGATCGCTGCGGGTTTCCGGCATCGCCAGTTCGAAGCGACCCTCGGCCGAGTCATAGCCGTAGCGGATGCGACCGTTGCCGCGCGCGATGATGTCCTCGCGGCTGCCGAGATAGATGTCGGTCCAGCGCATCGCCCATTCGGTTTCGAGTTCACTGTCGCGCTCGCCGTCCACGCGGATGTGCAGGCGCGAGCGGTGTCCATGCGCGATCCGCTGGCACAGGCCGTTGTGCTTCTTCAGGCCGTGCACGTAGTGATAGAAGATGCCGTCGATGTCCTCATGGCGCAGCCGCAGGTCGATCGCATCAACGCTGGGCGGAACGATTCCGAGGAAGGTCGGCGCCAGGAAGGTGCCGATCGCGACGGGGTCGATCTCCGCGGTGTCGAGCAGGCTCACCGCCGCCGGCGGCGACACATGTTCGATCGCGCCGAGGTCCGACTTGAAGATCAGTTGCGTGCGCTCGATCGTCTCGTCGAATTGCAACTCGGGTGCGAGACGGGGAACCAGCAGGGTGTGATCGACGCTGGAGTCGATGGCGCGCTTGAGGCGTCGCTTGACTTCGCCGAAGTCGAGCACCATGGACTGGTCGTCCAGCTCGCCGTGCAGTTCCACGTCCACGATCCAGCTCTCGCCGACCAGGCCGCGCGCGGCATCAAGAATTGCGCTGTCGATGACAGTCAGGTGTTCGACGAAAAGGCTGGTCACAAGGATTCAAGGGCCGGACGAACAGGCATTCTACAGGCTGTCGGCGCGGGCTTCCTGTAAACTGCAGGGCTCTTTTTTCTCCGCCCGGCGCCGCACGCCCAGCCATTTCGAAAATGTCCATCGTCACCCGTTTTGCCCCCAGTCCCACCGGATTTCTCCACATCGGCGGCGCTCGCACCGCGCTGTTCTCCTATCTGTATGCCAGGCGCCGTGGCGGCCGGTTTCTGCTGCGCATCGAGGACACCGACCGCGAGCGCTCTACGCAGCCGGCTGTGGACGCGATCTTCGAGGGCATGGCCTGGCTGGGTCTGAAGTCCGACTTCGAGATCGTCTACCAGACGCAGCGCTTCGATCGGTATCGCGAGGTGATTGCGCAGATGCTGAAAGCCGGTACGGCCTATCACTGCTATGCCTCGAAAGAGGAGCTGGACGCCCTGCGCGCGCAGCAGCAGGCCAACAAGGAAAAGCCGCGCTATGACGGCCGCTGGCGACCCGAGCCTGGCAAGACCTTGCCGGCGCCGCCTGAAGGCGTGAAGCCGGTGGTGCGCTTCCGCAACCCGCAGGACGGCGAGGTGGTGATCGAGGACCTCATCAAGGGTCCGATCACGGTCGCCAATCGCGAGCTGGACGACCTCATCATCGCGCGTGCCGACGGCACGCCGACCTACAATTTCTGCGTGGTCGTGGACGATCTGGACATGGGCATCAGCCATGTCATTCGCGGTGACGATCACGTCAACAACACGCCGCGCCAGATCAACATCTTCCGCGCGCTCGGCGCCGAGCCGCCGGCCTACGCGCATGTGTCGATGATCCTCGGCGGCGACGGTGCCAAGCTGTCCAAGCGTCACGGCGCACTCGGCGTGATGGAGTATCGCGCCATGGGCTTCCTGCCGGAGGCGATGCTCAACTATCTGGTGCGCCTGGGCTGGAGTCATGGCGATCAGGAGCTGTTCACGCGCGAGGAAATGGAGCAGTACTTCGACTTCGACCACGTTTCGTCCGCGCCCGCGCGTTTCGACATGGAAAAGGCCTACTGGGTCAATCACCAGTATCTGAAGACCGCCGACCTGGCGGTGGTGGAGCCGGAGTTCGACTGGCATTTGCGTCGCGCGAATCTGGACCCGGCGGCCGGTCCGGCGCTGTCCGAAGTGATTCTGGCGCAGCGCGAACGCTGTCGTACGCTGCTGGAAATGACCGAGAAATCGGCCTTTCTGTATTCGGAGATCGAGTCGTACAACGAAAAGGACGCGTCCAAGCACCTGACGATCGCCGCCGCCGATATCCTCAAGGCGCTGATCGAGCGACTCGGTGCGCTGCCGGCCTGGGACGCCGAAGCCATACACGGCGCCGTTCACGGCGTGGCCGAAGCGCACGGTGTCGGGCTCGGCAAGGTGGCGCAGCCGATCCGCGTCGCCGTGGTCGGCATGGCGGTATCGCCGCCGATCGACGAAACCCTGCGGCTGCTCGGGCGCGATCGAACAATCGCGCGGCTCGGCGCCGCACTGAATCACATTGGTTTGAGAGCATAAGAGCAACCGCGCGCCTTTCTCCCTCGGAGGAAGGCGTCCAAAGCGACACAAGAAGACATGTCTATCGAAATCAGTTTTCCGGACGGCAACAAGAAGTCGTTCGACATGCCCGTGACCGGGCTCGAAATCGCCCAGGGCATCAGCCCCGGGCTCGCCAAGAAGGCGATCATCGTCAAGCTGGACGGTGCGCAATGGGACCTGACGCGGCCGATCGAAAACAATGCCGCGATCGAGATCGTGACCCGCGATCAGCCGGAAGCTCTGGAAGTGCTGCGCCACGACGCTGCGCACGTGCTGGCGCAGGCGGTGCAGGAATTGTTTCCGGGGACGCAGATCACCTTCGGTCCGTCCACCGATGTGGGCTTTTATTACGACTTCGCGCGTGACGAACCCTTCACCGAAGCCGATCTCGAAACCATCGAAAAGCGTATGCGCGAGATTGTTCAGCGCGACCTGCCGATCGCACGCGAGGTCTGGAACCGGGACGAGGCGATCGCCCATTTCCAGAAGATCGGCGAAAAGTACAAGGCCGAGTGGATCCGCGAAGGCATCTCGCCGGACGAGGAGCTCAGCATCTACCGTCAGGGCGGCGACTGGCTGGACATGTGCATGGGGCCGCATCTGCCGTCCACCGGCCGGCTCGGCAGCGCCTTCAAGCTGACCAAGGTGTCGGGTGCCTATTGGCGCGGCGATGCCAACAATGCGCAATTGCAGCGCATCTACGGCGTGGCCTTCGCCAACGACAAGGACCTCAAGGCCTATCTGCACATGATGGAGGAGGCGGAGAAGCGCGATCACCGCCGTCTCGGCAAGCAGCTGGATCTGTTCCACATCCAGGAAGAGGCCGTGGGCCAGGTGTTCTGGCACCCCAAGGGCTATTCGATCTACCGTTCGCTCGAGGCCTACATCCGCCGCAAGATCGGCGCGAAGGGCTATGTCGAGGTCAAGACCCCGCTGTTGCTGGACCGCAAGCTGTGGGAGCGTTCCGGGCATTGGGACAAGTACCACGAGAACATGTTCATCGCCGAGGTGCAGGAAAGCGAAAGCCATCACAGCTCGCTCGCACTCAAGCCGATGAACTGCCCCGGTCACGTGCAGATCTTCAATCAGGGCATCACCAGCTACCGCGATCTGCCGCTGCGCATGGCCGAGTTCGGTTCCTGCCACCGCTACGAGCCGTCCGGCGCGCTGCACGGCCTGATGCGCGTGCGCGGGTTCACCCAGGACGATGCGCACATCTTCTGCACGCCCGAGCAGATGCCGTTGGAAGCCGCCAACGCCGGCCGCCTGATCTTCGATGTCTATCGCGAGCTCGGTTTCGACAAGGTCGACGTCAAGCTTTCGACGCGGCCCGAACAGCGCATCGGCGCCGATGAAGTCTGGGACCGCGCCGAAGGCGAGCTCGCCAAGGCCTGCGACATGATGGGCGTGGACTACACGCTGCAACCGGGCGAGGGCGCGTTCTATGGCCCGAAGCTCGAGTTCACCCTGCACGACGCCATCGGCCGTGCCTGGCAGTGCGGCACCGTGCAGGTGGACTTCAATCTGCCGGAGCGCTTCGAGGCCGAGTACGTGGCCGAGGACGGTTCGCGTCAGCGGCCCGCGATGCTGCACCGCGCCGTGCTCGGTTCGATGGAACGCTTCATCGGCATTCTGATCGAGCAGTACGCCGGCACCTTCCCGTTGTGGATCGCGCCGGTGCAGGCGGTGGTGGCGACCATCGTGTCGGACGCGGACGACTACGCCGCGACCGTGCAGGCGGCGTTCGCCAAGGCGGGCCTGCGCAGCGAACTCGATCTGCGCAACGAGAAGATCAACTACAAGGTGCGCGAACACTCCGTCGGACGCATCCCGGTGATCGCCGTGGTCGGCCGCAAGGAAGCCGAGGATGGCAGCGTGGCCTTGCGCCGTCTGGGCACGCAGCATCAGAAGACCCTGCCGCTGGACGAGGCGATCGCCCTGCTGACGGCCGAAGCCCTGCCACCCGATCTGCGCGCCGGATGATTCCGGGTACACGGAGCCTCATGGAATGCTGATCATCACCGCACAACTGATTGCGGGTCTGGTGTTGCTGGTGTTCGGTGCCGAATGGCTGGTGCGCGGCGCCGCACGTCTGGCCAGCAGTTTCGGCGTGGCGCCGCTGATCGTCGGCCTCACCGTGGTGGCCTTCGGCACCAGCGCGCCGGAGCTGGCGGTTTCGGTGCAGGCGGCGTATTCCGGGAGCGCCGACATCGCGCTCGGCAATGTCGTGGGCAGCAATATCTGCAACGTCCTGCTGATCCTGGGTCTTGCCGCCATCGTGGCGCCGCTAGTGGTACACCGTCAGCTGGTGATTCTCGACGTGCCGCTGATGATCGGGATTTCGGTGCTGGTGCTCGTGCTGGGGCTCGACGGGCGGATCGGGCGCGGCGACGGTGTGTTGCTGTTCGTCGGGCTGATCGGCTATGTCAGCTTTTTGCTGATCAAGTCGCGTCGCTCCGGCGGTGAGATCCCTGAGGAGCTGAAGGACGCGATCGGCGAGGAGGGCGCCAAACCTGCACCGGTATGGAAGGATCTGCTGCTGATCGTGCTTGGTTTGGCCGCCCTGGTCGGCGGATCGAATCTGTTCGTCAGCGGTGCGGTCACGATCGCGACGCTGCTGGGCTGGTCGGAACTGGTGATCGGCCTCACCGTGATCGCGATCGGCACCTCGCTGCCCGAGATCGCCACCTCGGTGATGGCCGTGATCCGCGGGCAGCGCGACATCGCGGTGGGCAATGCCGTGGGCAGCAACATCTTCAATCTGCTGTCGGTGCTGGGTATCGCCTCGACCGTCGCGCCGAACGGCATCAGCGTGCCGCCGGACGCGATCAATTTCGATCTGCCGGTAATGATCGCCGTGGCCGTGGCCTGTCTGCCCATCTTCTTTTCGGGGCATCGCATCGACCGCTGGGAGGGCGGATTGTTTTTCGCCTACTACGTGATCTATACCGCCTACCTGATCCTGCGCTCGACCCAGCACGAATTGCTGGGCGCGTTCAGCACCACCTTGGCCTGGATCGTTCTGCCGCTGACCGCCGCCACCTTGCTGGCGATCGGCCTTAACGCCTGGCGCGTGCAACGGCGATGAGTGCGCCGCCGACGCCCCCGCGCGCGCGCCGGACAGTTCACGAGCATCGAGACGCCCACGGCACGCGCGCGGATCCCTACCACTGGCTGCGCGACGACACGCGCCAGGATGCCGAGATGCTGGCGCATCTGCGCGCCGAGAATGCCTACTGCGACGCGGTACTGGCGCCGCACGCGGTGCTGGAACAGGCGATCTACGACGAGATCGTGGCGCGTCTCAAACCGGACGACAGCTCCGTGCCGGTGTTCGACAACGGCTACTGGTACACGGCCCGCTACGTGCCCGACCAGCAGTACGTGATCCACCTTCGCCAGGCCGGCCGCCTGGACGCGCCCGAAGAAATCCTGATCGACGGCAACCGCATGGCGCAGGACAGCGACTACTTCGAGCTGGGCCACTACGAGATCAGCCCGGACAATCGCTGGATGGCCTATGCCATCGACCGGGTCGGCCGTCGCGAGTATGAAATCCGCATCCGCGACCTGCACAGCGGTGAAGACCTGCCGGATCGCATCGTCCGCGCCGAGGCCGACCTGGCCTGGGCCAACGACAGTCAAACCCTGCTGTACATCGCCAAAGACCCCGAAACCCTGCTGGGTGATCGCGTCATGGCGCACCGGCTCGGCGAGATCGAAGACCGCTTGCTGTACCGCGAGGAGGACGACCGCTTCTTCATGGGCGTTTCGCGCTCCAAGGACGGGCGCTGGCTGCTGATCGGCCTCAACGCCACGCTGACTTCGGAATGCCGCTATGCCGATGCCGGCGGCCCGGAGTTTCACTTCGAGCCCGTCATCGCGCGCGAGGAGGCGCATGAATATGAAGCCGAGCCGCTGGGTGAGGACTTCATCATTCGCAGCAACCGCGGGGCGCGAAACTTCAGGCTGGTACGCGCGCCCAGATGTTCGGCCGGCGATTCCGAAACTTGGGTCGAACTCATCGCCGGACGGGACGACGCGGCGATCGAGGACTTCGACGTGCACCGTGACTGGCTGTTCGTCAACGAACGCGTCGATGGTCTGTTGCGGCTGCGTCGTCTCAGCTGGGACGGAACGCTGGATCAGCAGGTGGGTCCGGACCACGCCAGCGCCGATGCCGCCACCACGATGCTCGATGCGCTGCCGGAACTCGACGCCCCGGTGCTGCGCTATGTGCACAGCTCGCTCGCCAGCCCGGCCAGCACCTACGAACTCGATCTGCGCAGCGGCGAACAGCGGCTGATCAAGCGCCAGCCCGTACTGGGCAGTTTTGACGAATCGGACTATGTCAGCGAACACCGGCGCGTCACCGCGCGCGACGGCGCGCGTGTGCCGGTATCCATCGTCTACCGGCGCGGCACGGCGCTGGACGGCACTGCGCCGGCGCTGGTCTATGGATACGGCGCCTATGGCCTGTCGCTGGACCCGAGCTTCTCCAGCTCTCGTCTGGCCCTGCTGGATCGTGGCTTCGTCTGCGTCATCGCGCATGTGCGCGGTGGCGAGGAACTCGGGCGCGACTGGTACGACGGCGGCCGGCTCGCCAACAAGATGAACAGCTTCCACGACTTCATCGACGTCAGCGAGTGGCTGCTGCAACAAGGCTATGCCGCGCGTGACCGCCTGTTTGCCAGCGGCGGCAGCGCCGGTGGCCTGCTGATGGGCGCCGTCGCCAACCTGCGTCCCGATTTGTACGCTGGCATGCTGGCGCAAGTGCCGTTCGTCGACGTATTGAGCACCATGCTCGACGACAGCCTGCCGCTCACGACCAACGAATACGACGAATGGGGCGACCCGTCCGAGGCGGACGCCTACGGCTGGATGCGTGGCTATTCACCCTACGACAATGTGCGCGAACAGGCCTATCCGGCGATGCGCGTCACGACGGGTCTGTGGGACTCCCAGGTGCAGTACTGGGAGGCCGCCAAGTGGGTCGCACGACTGCGCGAGGCGAACAGCGGTGATGCTCCGGTCCTGCTGCAAACCGAACTCGGCGCGGGTCACGGAGGCAAGTCCGGCCGCTACGAGCGCCTGCACGAAGTCGCGCGTGACTACGCGTTTCTGATCTGGCGCGCCGGGCTTCACAAGGCCTGAGCTGTAGGGTGGGCAAAGCGTAGCGTGCCCACGCGGCACGTGACACACATGTGGCTGATGCGCGGAAGCCTCGTAATATGCGGTGCTTGGTCTAGCTGCATCGCTTTGCGACATCTGCGTCATTGGGGCGCAAGCGCCGCGTGGGCACGCTACGCTTAGCCCACCCTACGCCTGCTATTCGAGGCTGTATCCCGCAATGAATCGTGTCGCCGCTGAAGCATAGCGCTCGATGTCTTCCAGATAGACGCCAGGATCAGGCAGCTGCATAAATCGGCGTCTTGCTCTGATCGATGTGATAACGCAGGCGACGGTTTCGAATTGCGCGGCCTTCGACCAGATCCACCGGCCGCTCAAAGAGTGCTTCGAGAGCTTCCTTCAGATCCAGGAAATTGGTGAAACTGTCCGCGACTTCCGGCTGAAATTCGACGAGGACATCCACGTCGCTCTGCTGGGCATCGAAGTCGCTACGAAGAATCGAGCTGAACGCTTCCAGCCGGTGCACGCCGTGGCGGCGGCACAGTTCGGCAATGGCATTTCGGTTGTTTTCGATCAGCGGGTGCATTGCAGAATTCTAACCCGAGGGCCACTCGGCTTTTCGCACTTTACTGTTGCGCGGCTGCGCGAAGTTGCGGCCGTACGTCGATGACATCCACTACAGACACGAGCAAACGGGATGAACTGGGAGCGTTGCGCGAGGAGATACAGGCCTTGCACCGAACTTTGGAGTCCTGAAAGGAAGGAGGCTGAGTACCGTTTGCGAGTTCAGGATGCCGGGTTAATGTATGCATGTGCCAACTACCGGGAAAACGTCGATGCTGCGAGCGGTCTTGCTGTTATGTTGCGGCACGGCCGTCACGCCGCTGGCGCAGGCCCAGTCTCTGAAGATGGATGGCCAGTGGGAACAGGGCGGCCTGATCGTGGGGCGGGCCGACCCGGGCGCCCAGGTCTGGTTCAACGAGCAGGCGCTGCCGGTTTCTTCGGACGGCGTATTCGTCTTCGGTTTCCATCGCGACGATCCGGCGCTGGCAAGTATTCGGGTGCGTGACGCGCAGGGCCACGAACATACCGAGACGCATTCCGTCGCCCAACGCGACTACCCGGTGCAACGCATCGACGGTCTGCCGGACAAGATGGTGACCCCACCCAAGGCGGTGCTCGACCGCATCGCCGACGATGCGAATCGGGTCAAGGCCGCGCGTTCGCATGAATTGCCGCGCACGGACTTTGCAGACGGGTTCGTGTGGCCGGTGCAGGGGCCGCTATCCAGCGTCTACGGCAGCCAGCGCATCCTCAACGGCGTGCCCAAGCAGCCGCACTATGGCGTGGATATCGCGGTGCCGACCGGAACGCCGATCGTCGCCAGCGCTGGCGGCGTGGTCGAGATGGCGGATCCCGATCTGTACTACACCGGGGGGACGGTGATCATCGATCATGGTGCCGGCGTCAGTTCGACCTATCTGCACATGTCTCGGCTGGATGTGAAACCGGGGCAGGAAGTGAAGCGCGGTCAGACCATCGGTGCCGTCGGGGCCACCGGTCGTGTCACGGGGCCGCATCTGTGTTTTCGCTACAACTGGCGTGAGTCGCGGCTCGATCCGCAACTGCTGCTGCCGACACACGGCGAGGGCGCGACGCACTGAATCGGACGGGGGAATCATATGCGGCTGTTGCTCAATATCGTGATCGTGCTGCTGATCGCGGGCGGTGCCTACGGGATATACAAGACGCTGTCGACGCCGGACGATCTGTTTGCCCTGACCGGCGACTTCGCCGCCTGTCCGCCGCGCCCCAGCTGCGTCTCTTCGATGGCGGGTGACGCCGTACATACGATTGCGCCGCTGAACAGCGGGCTCGACCGCGATGAGACGATGCGCCGTCTGCGGGATCAGATCCAGGCCATGGGTGGCAGCATCGAGCACGAGCTTCAAGGCTATCTGCACGCCGTATTCCAGACGCCGAAGATGCATTTCCACGACGACGTCGAACTGCTGTACCGAGCCGACGGACGGGTCGAGGTGCGTTCGATTTCCCGCCTGGGCTATCGGGATTTCGGCGTCAATCGGAACAGGATCGAAATGCTGCGTCGCCGCTTCGACGATACGCCGGCCTCCTGAGTCGTTGCGCCGGACGTCCGGCGGAGCATCGACCAAAGCAATTCCCCACACCCGCCCGTGCCGTTCGCGCACGCTGATTCAGGCTGATTTCCTTCCGCAAATGGGAATCTGTTGCATCTCACATGTGATTCTGGATTAGAATAAGTCGCATTCACGTTGGAGCCTGCGTCACAACGTGTCAGGCATGCGGCAATGCCCGGGGATGGTAGGGCCCGCCGGAACACACCGATCAGAAATAACGACGCCTCATGTTTGCAGGCGGACGCCTCACAGCGTGCCGTCCATGATCATTTAGGGAGCATCAGCATGACTTTTCGCCGCACGGCCGTCGCGACTGCGATTTTGAGCCTGTACAGCGCGCCGGGCCTGGTTCACGCCCAGGCCGATCAAACGAACAGTGCCCATGCCGGCGATATCGCAATGGCGGACCGGGTGCAGGTTCTGCCGACCGTTCAGGTCGAAGGCGAGGCGATCGATCCGTACAAGGTGAATGAGGCGCAGTCGCCGAAGTTCACAGCGCCGCTGCTCGATACACCGAAGTCGTTCACGGTGATCTCCGAGGAACTGTTGCGTGATACCGCCGCGACTTCGCTGCAGGATGCCTTGCGTCAGGTTCCGGGCATTACCTTCGCGGCCGGCGAGGGCGGCCAGCCGATCGCCGACCGTCCGATCATTCGAGGCATCAATTCCACCTCGAACGTGTTTGTCGACGGCATGCGTGACATCGGCTCGCAGACCCGAGAGGTGTTCGACCTGGAGGCGGTGGAAGTGCTCAAGGGTTCCGACTCGGTCTATGCCGGCCGCGGTTCGGGCGGCGGCAGCGTCAACCTGGTGTCCAAGACCGCCAAGGGCGAGGACTTCACGCGCGGCACACTGATGTTCGGCACGGCCGACACGCTGCGCGGCACCATCGACCAGAACTGGGTGATCAACGACACCGTGGCGTTTCGCCTTGGCGTGCTGGGTGCCAAGGGCGGAACGCCGGGGCGCGACAGTGCGGTGGACTTTGACAAGTGGGGCGTTTCCCCGTCGCTGGCCTTCGGTCTGGGCACGCCGACCCGTGTGACGCTGGACTACTACCACCTTAGCGACAACAGCATGCCGGACTACAGCATTCCCTACGATCTGGAGACCGGCGTGCCGGCAACCGAGACGCTGGGTGTGGATGCCGACAGCTTCTACGGTCTGGTCAATCGCGACTTCCGTGAGGGCGAGACCGACATCGCCACGGTATTCGTGGACCATGATCTGGAGAACGGGCTGCACCTGCGCAATGCCACGCGCTGGGGCAAGTCGACCAATTCCTACGTGGTGAGCAACCCGGACGATTCGGCCGGCAACGTGGCCAATGGATCGGTCTATCGCTCCACCAAGAACCGCTGGAGCCAGACCAAGACCATCGCCAACCAGACCGACCTGACCGGGCGCCTAGTCACCGGATTCCTGGAGCACAGCTTCGACTTCGGCGTGGAATTCACGCGCGAAAAGAAGGAGCAGGACGGCTATACGATCACCAGCGCCAATCCGCATGTCGATGCGGATGGCAACGCCACACGCAATTGCGACGATCCGGTGCTCGACCCGACCCAGCCATCCTACGACTGTACTGATCTCTACAACCCGAACCCCTACGATCCCTGGGCCGGCACGGTAGCGCGCAACGACAACCCGTCGTTCTACCAAACCGATGCGACGGCAATCTATGCCTTCGACACGATCAAGTTCAGCGACCAGTGGCAGGCGAGCTTGGGCGTGCGCTGGGATCGCTACGAGACCGAAGCCGAAACGCCGTCGGACCCGGCTGCCAACGCGCATTCCAGCGATACCTTCATCAACTACCAGCTCGGCCTGGTCTACAAGCCCGTCAGTTCGGGCAGCATCTATGCCTCCTACGGCACGGAAACCACGCCGGCACCGCTGGGTTCGGGTGACGAGGATGCGCCGTTCCCCGGCTCTCCGGACGACTGCACGCGGCGCTGCCGCGCCGACAACACCAATATCGATCCGGAAGAGACGGAAAACTTCGAAATCGGCGCGAAGTGGGAGCTGTTCAACGAGCGTCTGTTGTTGACGGCGGCGATCTTCGACATCTCGCGCGAGAACGCCTACATCGAGGTGGAGCCGGACGTCTTCGACACCGCCGGCGAAACCAGCGTGCGTGGTGCCGAGTTCAGCTTCTCCGGCAGCATTTCGGAGAAGTGGAAAGTGTTCGGTGGCTATTCCTATCTGGATTCGGAACTGGTCCGTGCGGCCACCGGCAGCGTCGCCGAAGGCAAGGAACTGCCAAACACCCCGGAGCACAGCTTCACCCTGTTCACCAACTATGCGATCACGCCGGCGATCACCGTGGGCGGCGGCGCCAACTATGTCAGCGAAGTCTACGGCAGTCTGACGTCCGATCCGGTGAAGACGATACCGGACTACTGGCGCTTTGATGCCATGGCGTCCTGGGCGCTGATGCCGGACCTCGAGCTGCAGCTCAACGTCCAGAACATCACCGACGAGGTCTATTACACCAAGGCCTATGCGGCGCACTATGCGGCATTGGGTTCGGGACGCCAGGTTCTGATGTCCGCCAACTTCTCGTTCTGAGCCTGTCGACGAGGGCCCGGTCCGGCACAATGGACCGGGCTCTTCGTCACTATTCGAATGCTGATCTCGATTCCAGATGTACTCGACGCGCCACAGCTCGCGCACTGCCGGCGCCTGCTGGAGTCCGCGCAGTGGATCGACGGCAACGTGACCTCGGGCCATCAGTCGGCGCGTGCCAAGCGCAACCGTCAGCTGCCGGAGGACTCGGCAGCCGCGCGCGAGGTGGGGGCAACGATACTGCGTGCCCTGTCGGGCAATTCACGCTTCATTGCCGCCGCCCTGCCGGCGCATGTCTTTCCGCCGCTGTTCAACCGTTACGGTGTGGAGGAACGTTTCGGAGCGCATGTGGACAATGCGGTACGACAGCATCGCGGCAGCGGCGCGCGCATCCGCACCGACATGTCGGCGACGCTGTTCTTCGCCGAGCCCGAGGAATACGACGGCGGCGAACTGGTGGTGGAAGACACCTATGGCAGCCACAGCGTCAAGCTGCCGGCCGGCCATCTGGTGGTCTATCCGTCGAGCAGTCTGCATCATGTCACCGAAGTCACGCGCGGCGAGCGTCTGGCCTCGTTTTTCTGGATTCAGAGCATGGTTCGCGACGAATCGCAGCGTCGTCTGTTGTGGGATCTCGATCAGTCGATCCAGCAGTTGGCGATGACGATGCCCGACCACGCCGCCGTGCTGCGCCTGACCGGCACCTATCACAATCTGTTGCGCCGCTGGGCCGAGGTCTGAGCGCGCACGATGGAACCGCCAGCCGCGATTCTGGAGACGGCGCGCCGTCAGCAACGGCGCTCGGCCTGGCTGCGTACGCTCACGCAGTGGCACTGGATCAGTTCCGGGCTGTGCCTGATTGGCATGCTGTTGTTCGCCCTGACCGGTATCACGCTCAATCATGCCGCGTCGATCGGTGCGACACCGCGGATCGAAACAGTCGAAGCGCAGCTGCCGGAGACGCTGCTGGAATCATTGCGGGTTCAGGCCCACTCGCAAGCGGCGGATGGAGCGCCTTTGCCCCGGGCGCTGGACGAATGGCTGGGTTCGCGCGTGCCGCGTCCGGTCGCTGGCCTGGCTGCCGAATGGAGCGAGGACGAACTCTATCTGGCGATGCCGCACCCGGGCGGAGACGCCTGGCTCAGCATCGATTTGCTCTCGGGCGAACTGCTTTACGAGGATACCGATCGCGGCTGGATTTCCTACTTCAACGACCTGCACAAGGGCCGCAATACCGGCGCCGTGTGGCGCTGGTTCATCGACGTGTTCGCGGTCGCCTGCGTGGTGTTCTGCCTGACCGGTCTGCTGTTGCTGCAGATGCATTCGTCGCGTCGTCGTTCGACCTGGCCGCTGGTAGGGCTGGGTCTGTTGCTGCCGCTGTTGCTGGCGCTGCTGTTCATCCACTGAAGAGGCCTGAATGAAACGCTTTGCACTGATCATGGGCGCGCTGCTGGGCTGCACCGCCTATACCGCCTCGGGTGCCGAAATGGACCTGAGCATCGAGTTGCCGCGAATGTCGGTGGCCGAATACCACAAGCCCTACGTGGCCGCATGGATCGAGCGCGAGGACCGCAGCGTGGCGGCAACCTTGTTCGTCTGGTACGAACTGGACAAGCGCGGCCGGGAATCCGGTGACAAGTGGCTCAAGGACCTGCGCCAGTGGTGGCGTCGCGGCGGTCGCGGTCTGGACATGCCGGTGGATGGCATCAGCAGCGCCACGCGCGCGCCGGGCGTTCACGCCCTGAGCTTCGACGCTGGCAGCGCGGCGCTCAAGGCGCTCACGCCGGGCCACTATCGTCTGCAGGTGGAAGCGGCGCGCGAAGTCGGCGGCCGCGAACTGCTGAGTCTGGAATTCGACTGGCCCGTGGACGGGACATTCACTGACAAAACCCAGGGCGAGAGCGAACTGGGCCGTATCGAACTCAAGATCGCGCCCTGAGCCGCGCGCTTACATGACCCTGGAGATGACAATGATGAAGCGAACGAGTGCTGTGCTGTTGATGGCGGCCTGTCTGGGCCTCACGCCGGTGGCGGCGCTGGCGCACAAGTTCTGGCTGCTGCCGAGCGCAACCGTGCTCACATCCGACCAGTGGATCACGGTGGACGCCGCGGTTTCGAACGATCTGTTCTATTTCAACCACGTGCCGGGCCGGCTCGACAATCTCACGATCACGGCGCCCGACGGCAGCAGCATCGAGCCCGAAAACCAGTACAGCGGCAAGTTCCGCAGCAGCTTCGACGTGCATCTGGCGCAGGACGGCACCTACCGCATCGCCCTGGTCAATCAGGGGCTGTTCGCGAGTTGGGAAGTCGGCGGCGAACCCAAGCGCTGGCGCGGCGATGCCGAGAGCTTCGCCAAGGAAGTGCCGGCGGATGCCACGAAGCTGCGCGTATCCGAATCCAGCGGCCGCACCGAAGCCTATGCCACTGCCGGTGCGCCGACCGAGACCGTGTTCCAGCCGAGCGGCGTTGGCCTGGAACTGGTGCCTTTGACGCATCCCAATGATCTGTACAGCGGCGAGACTGCGAGCTTCGGATTCCTTCTGGACGGCAAGCCCGCCGTGGGTCTGGAAGTGGAGGTCGTTCCCGGCGGCACGCGCTACCGAGATCAGCAGGACGAAATCAGTCTGACGACAGACGACCAGGGGCAGGTCGAAGTCCGCTGGCCGGCGCCGGGCATGTACTGGCTCAATGCCGAGTTGGAGGACGACAAGACTTCGATACCGCAGGCCACGCAACGGCGCGTTGCGTATGCCGTGACGCTCGAAGTGCTGCCCCAGTAGTTCCTTGCGTTTGATCGGTAACGCCGCGGCGGGGCTGTCTCTGGCGGCGCTCGCCGCGCTGCTCTGGCTGTGGCAGCCGGCGTTCGTCTGGCGAATGCCAGGGGCCGATCGGATCGCCGTGGCGGTTGCCGCGTGCCTGCTGTGGTTGTCGCTGTGTGTCTGGGCGCGTCGGGGTCGCGGGCGCAAGCCTCCGGAGAGCGCTTCAGGCACTGTTGCCGTGGTCTACGCCAGCCAGACGGGGAGCGCCGAGCGTCTGGCGAATCAGACTGTGTCGTCCCTGGAGGCCGGTGGCATCGGTGCTCGTCTGATACATCTTCGAGGCCTGGATTCGGCGGCGCTGCCGCGATCGGCTACCGAGGCCGTGCTGTTCGTCGTCAGCACCACCGGTGAGGGCGAGCCGCCGGATGACGCCCGCGCGTTCGTCGAGGCATTGCGACGTACGCCCGCCGCGGTCCGGGATCTGCGCTATGGGTTGCTATCGCTGGGAGACCGCAGCTATGCGCAGTACTGTGGTTTCGGTCGTGAATTCGAATCCCTGTTGCGCGCGGGTGGTGCGACACCGTTGTTCGAGACGGTGGAAGTTGATAACGGTGATGCGACAGCGATCGAACGATGGCACGACGCACTGGGCGTGCTGGGTACCGAGGCGCTGCCGCCGTTGGTGCCCGAGCCCTTCTTGCGGATGCGGCTGGAAGCGCGCCGTTTGCTCAATCCCGGTAGCCCTGGCGGGCCGGTGTTTCACCTGAGCCTTGCACCGGAAATGGGAACCGTGCCGGATTGGCAGGCCGGCGATATTGCCGAGATTCGTTTGCCGGGCAGTGCCGGCCTGATCCGGGAATATTCTCTGGCGTCGGTACCGGCCGACGCGCGCCTGGAACTGCTCGTGCGCCAGCAGCGTCACGCTGATGGCTATGGGGTCGGTTCCGCCTGGCTGACCCTGGATTGTCCGCTGGGTGGACCTGTCGATGTGCGTGTGCGACGCAACAGCGCGTTCCACGCCCCGGAGGGGCCGCGGCCGATGTTGCTGATCGGAAACGGCACCGGGATCGCGGGTCTGCGGGCTCACCTCAAGGCGCGTGCCGCCGCGAAGCTGGGCGGCGCCTGGTTGATCTTCGGCGAGCGTCAGTCCCGTCACGATTTCCATTTCCGTGAGGAGATCGAAGATTGGCAGCGCACTGGCGTGATCGAGCGTGTGGACCTCGCGTTTTCACGCGATACCGCGCAGTGCATCTACGTGCAGCAGCGGATCGTCGAATCGGGCGCCGCTCTGGACGACTTCGTGCACCGCGGTGCCGCGATCTATGTCTGCGGCAGCCTCGAGGGCATGGCGCCGGGCGTGGATGCAGCGTTGCGTCAAGTGCTGGGGGGCCCCCTTCTTGAAAGCCTTGCCGCCGATGGCCGCTACCGGCGGGATGTCTATTGAGCGCATGCGAAGGTCCGGGGGCAGAGTCCGCAGCTCTGGCCCTTAAGCACAACCGGACGCCGAGCGCGTTAACATGCGCGACTTCCTGAATTTCAGTGCTCGATGACGTCAAAAAAAGCCGATTCCCCAACGGGGGCGGATACCTACAAGCGATTACTCGGATATGCCGCGCCGCACTGGCGGGTGTTCATCGTCGCGGCGCTGGGCATGGCGCTGTTCGCACTGGCGGATGTCAGCTTCATCTATCTGGTCAAGCCGCTGCTCGACGGCAGTTTCGTCGAGAAGGATCCGTTCATCATCCGCATCATGCCGCCGGCCATTCTCGGCCTGTTCCTGCTGCGCGGCGTGTCCTCGTTCATATCCACCTACGGCATGTCGTGGATCGGACGACGCGTGATTCGCGACCTGCGCCAGGAACTGTTCGATCACCTGTTGCGCCTGCCGGTGTCGTTCTACGACCGCGTTCCGTCCAGCGCTCTGATTACGCGGCTGTCCTATCACGTCGAGCAGGTTGCGGAATCGACCACCACGGTCGTGACCACGGTGCTCAAGGAAGGCCTGACGGTGATCGGCCTGATCGGGCTGATGTTCCATCTGGACTGGCGGCTGACGCTGTTCACGATCATCGTCGGGCCGATCATCGCGGTGCTGATCCGCCTCGTGAGCGCGCGCTTTCGCAAGATCGGCCGGCGCATACAGGATTCCGTGGGCGGGATCACGCATGCGGCAGACGAGGCGATGCAGAATCATCGCGTCGTCAAGATCTACGGTGGGGAAGGCTACGAACGCGCCAAGTTCGAAAAGGCCAATGACCACAATCGCTGGCTGGTGCTGAAGATGACGGCGACCCAGGCCAGCAGTACCGCCCTGGTGCAGTTCATCGCCGCCTGGGCAGTCGCGGGCGTGGTGTTCTTTTCGACCCGACCGGACATGCTGGCCGATATCACGCCCGGAACGTTTGTCTCGTACATGGGGGCGATGCTGGCCCTGCTCGGGCCGATCAAGCAGCTCACCACGATCAATGAACGCCTGCAGAAGGGCATTGCCGCTGCGGACAACATTTTCACCCTGATGGACGAGCGAACCGAGCCGGACCAGGGCACGCGGCCGCTGTTGAGAGCGCGCGGCGACATCGAATACCGCGCCGTCGACTTTCGTTACCGCGCCGACGCGCCACTGGTGCTGCGTGATATCGGGTTCACCATCGAAGCCGGTACGACGGTGGCCTTCGTCGGCCGTTCCGGCAGCGGCAAGTCGACGCTGCTGGGCCTGCTGCCGCGCTTCTACGATCCCAGTGCCGGGACCATACTGGTCGATGGCGTGGACGCGCGCGACTATCCGCTGGGCGCGCTGCGACGGCAGATCGCGGTGGTCGACCAGCAGGTGCGTCTGTTCAATGCCAGCGTCGCCGAGAACATCGCCTACGGGCTTGAATCGAAACCCGACCGTGCGGCGATCGAACAGGCCGCCCGGCACGCCTACGCCTGGGAGTTCATCAAGAATCTGCCTCGCGGACTGGATACCGCAGTCGGTCAGAACGGCGTGACCCTGTCGGGCGGACAGCGCCAACGTCTGGCGATTGCGCGCGCGCTGCTCAAGGACGCGCCGATCCTGATTCTGGACGAGGCGACCTCGGCGCTGGACACCGAATCCGAGCGTTACATCCAGCAGGCGCTGGAGCACCTGGTCAAGGGACGCACCACGCTGGTGATCGCCCATCGTCTGTCGACGATCCAGAACGCCGATCGCATTGTCGCGATGCAGGACGGCGCGATCATCGAGACCGGCACCCACGAGCAACTGCTCGATGCCGGCGGGCTTTACGCATCGCTCTATCGCATGCAGTTCGAGGACGCCGCAGCCGATGCGCAAGTGGCTTGAGCGTCGCTGGTACCACGGTTCCGCTCCGCTGCTGCTGAGGCCACTGTCCAGCATCTACGGCGGCGTCTCGAGATCGCGCGCCGAGCGTGATCGGGTTCAGGCGAGCGAATTGCCGGTGCCGGTCATCGTGGTCGGCAACATCTCGGTCGGCGGTACCGGCAAGACTCCGTTCGTGATCTGGCTGGTGGCGCGCCTGCGCGAATGGGGCATGAACCCGGGCGTGATCAGCCGCGGCTATGGCGGTCGTGCCAAGACCTGGCCACAAGCCGTGACCGCGGCATCCGATCCCGCCCTGGTTGGCGACGAGCCGGTGCTGATCGCTGCGACCCTGTCCTGCCCGCTGTTCGCGGCGCCGGACCGCAATGCCGCTGCCCGGGCCTTGCTGCAGCAGCATCCGCAGATCGACGTGCTGGTATCCGATGACGGTCTGCAGCACTACCGCCTGTCGCGCCAGCTTGAAATCTGCATGGTCGACGGCCGGCGCGGCTTCGGCAATTGCCGCCTGCTGCCGGCCGGCCCGCTGCGCGAGCCGCCGCAGCGGCTGGATTCGGTGGATCTGGTCGTCGTCAACGGCGGCAGCGAGGTGCCCGAATGCCGGGCGCCGGTGATTCGCGTGCGCACCACGGTGCAGACGGCGATGCCTCTGGAAGGTGGCCCGGGCCGCGCGCTGAATGAATTCGCCGGCATGCGGGTGCACGCGGTGGCCGGCATTGGTGACCCTTCACGCTTCTTCTCGGCACTCACGCGGTTTGGAATCGAAATGGTCATGCACCCGTTTCCGGATCACCATTGTTTCCGTTCGCAAGATCTGGATTTTGGCGACGACGCGCCGGTGCTGATGACCGACAAGGACGCGATCAAGTGCGCGGGCTTCGCCGATCCGCGCCTGTGGCGCGTGCCGGCCGTACTGGAACTGGCGCCAGACGCGCTGTGGTCTGTGCGAAAATCGGTGGATGTGATGCGTCAGCGCTGGGATGCCCGAAAAGGTGCCCCTGTGCCCGCACAGCCCGCGTTGGACAAGAGTGCCGAACATGGATAAGCGATTGTTGGATCTGTTGGTCTGCCCGGTGACGCGCGGTCCCTTGCTGTGGAACGCGGACCGCCAGGAATTGTGGTCTCGCAGTGCGCGCCTGGCCTATCCGGTGCGTGACGGCATTCCGGTCATGCTGGAAGAAGAATCGCGTCCGCTTACGGATGAAGAGCTGGAGCGGCTGCGCTGATCGGCGCAGCCGCAAGGGCCATGACATGAGCTTCAAGGTTGTGATCCCGGCGCGCTTGGCGTCCACGCGCCTGCCGCGCAAGGTCCTGCGCGATATTGGTGGTCGTCCGCTGATCGCCTGGGTGGTCGATGCCGCGCGCCGCAGTGGGGCCGAAGAAGTGATCCTCGCGGTGGACGACGCTGAAGTCGAGGCGGTCGCCGCCGATTTCGGCATTCCCGTGGTGATGACCAAGCCTGAGCACCCGTCCGGCACCGATCGCATTCATGAAGTCGCAGTACGCCGTGACTGGCCGGGTGACACCATCGTGGTCAATGTCCAGGGTGACGAGCCGCTGATGCCGCCCGAACTGATTTCGAACGCCGCGCAGCTGCTCGCCAATGACCCGCAGGCCGACATCGCCACGCTCTGTCATCCGCTGCATGCACTGGAGGAATGGCTGGACCCCAACGTGGTCAAGCTGGTCCGTGATGCGCGCGGCCGAGCTCTGTACTTCTCGCGCGCGCCGATTCCCTGGCAGCGTGACGGCGCGTCGCGCGGCACACCGAAGCTACCGGCCGAACCGCCCCTGAGACACATTGGCATCTACGCCTATCGCGTGGCGGCGCTTAAACACTTCGCCGCTCTGCCGCCTGCGCCGCTGGAGCAGGTCGAAGCGCTGGAGCAGCTTCGGGCGCTGTGGAACGGGTTGACGATCCTGGCTGGCGTGGTGGAGCAGTCGCCACCGCGGGGCGTCGATACCGAAGAAGACCTCGCGGCCGTGATCGCATATCTCACGCCTGCTTCAGGCGCCTGATCGAAGTACCTCGCGGTGCCCCTCGACAGGGCAAGACGCCAAAGAAAAAGGCCGGATTTCCCGGCCTTTTTCTTTGATCCGCTCGGGTTCCCCGATCAGGAGCCCGCTCCCGCGGTCTTCTCGGCCGGCTTCTGTGTCGTTTCGTTGCCGCCATCATCGACCGACGGCAATTCGTCGTCGGACGGTGTCGCTGCCTCGGCTTGCACGTCATCACCGCCCGGGGTCTTGTCGGGACGCGGCGATTCCACAGGCTTGAGGGTTTGACGAATTTCAGGCTCGACCGTCTCGTTGGCCTGGATCAGCCGCGGCAAAAAGCTCTGGTTCCTGGCCGGCGACAGCGGACGCGTTTCGGACACCACCGGCTCGGAGGTACCGGCACTGCCCTCGGCCGGCGCCAACAGGCGCGGCACAAAGTCGCCACGCACGCTTTCGCTCGGTCGAACCAGGGGCTTGCCGTCGGCATCGTGGTGCGCCGCAGGCTTTTCCGGCTGTTCGACGACCGGCGCAGACGCGGCTTGAGCCTCGGGCTCGTCAGCCGGGGGTTCTTCTGATTCTGCTTCGGCGCTTGCCTCGGCGGTTTCAGTTTCAAGGGCCGCTTCATTCTTGAGCTCGGCCTCGGCTTCAGGAGGAGCGGACTCCTCCAGGTCGGCTTCGGCGAACGGGGCTTCGGGACGCTTTTCGGCCAGGTCCTGCTCGTCCACTTCCAAGTTCACGGCCGGCTCGGCGGCGCTGTCGGCCTTTGTGGTGTCGGCCTCCATGAACTCGGGTTCCGTGGTCTGCGCTTCCAGCGGCAATTCGACCTGGTCGGGGACCGCCGTGGTTGCTTCAGTCTCTGCGAGCACGGGCTTCGGGGCGATCTCGTTCGTTTTGTCGTCCGTCTGTCCGGCCTCTGATTCGGCTACAGCTTCCTGCTTCCTTGGCGCTTCGACAACGCCGGCCTCCGTGACGACTTCGGTGCTGCGCGCTGCATCTGCGGCCTGCGAATCCGTCTCATCAGTGGGAGGAGTGCTTTCGGACGACGGGCCATCTGCCGCCGCGCCTGCGGAAGTCGGCGCGCCGGCGCCGCGCGAACGGTCGCCGCGGTTGCGGTTGCGGCCGCCACGCCGGCGACGGCTGCGCTTCGGTCGATCCTCACCCGCGGTGCTGGGCTGCTCAGCCGAGGATTCGGCCGTAGCGGTAGCGGCGTCCCGAGAGGTCTCGGCCTCGGCGCCTATGATTGGCGCTGTGGCGACCGCTTGCAGCGTATCCTTATCGGCTTGTTCGAGCTCCTGCGCTTCTTTGCGGGCACGGTCCTGACGCGGCGGGCGCTCGCGCTTGGGTTGATCCTGCCGTGGCTGCTGCTCGCGCGGTGCGTCCGCACGAGCCTCGTCGCGCTTCGCTTCGTCCTTGCGCGGGCGCTCGTCACGACGCGGTTCGTCGCGACGCGCAACCTCGTTGCGGTTGCGTCCGCCGCGGCTGCGACCGCCACGACGATTGTTGCTGCCGCCGTCGCGACTCTTGTTTCCGCTATTGCGTGAATCCTGCCCACCCCGGCGGCGCGAGGTCCCGGTCTCCGCGCTGGAATCGCCGGCCGACGCAGTACCGCGGCGCTGGCCGCGGACCGGCGCGGGTTCCTCGGCCGGTGAGACATCACCAACGAACCAGCGCTTCAGGCGGACCCAGAGCGATTCGGTGGGGGGGGCGGCGGTCGTCGTCGCAGCGACCACGGCGACCGGCACGGTCGGGGCGGCCGGCGCCGGGCTTGGCGGCGACACGACTTCCACCGCGGCACGTGTGAGCGCTCTTTGCGGCGGATTGCTGGCTTCCACATACGCGGCGCGCTGGGGCGCCTGGAAGTCGTTCGGAAGATCGTAGCTGACGGCGTCGTTCTGATCCTGCGCCAACTGATCGGCGCGAACACGCAGAATTTCGAAGTTCGGCGTTTCCAGGGTCTCGTTCGGAACCACCGTGACGCGCGTGGCGCAGCGCGCTTCGATGACTGACAGCGCGTCGCGCTTCTCGTTGAGCAGGAAAGTGGCGACACTGACCGGAAGCTGTGCGATCACGCGTCCGGTGCGATCCTTCATGCACTCTTCCTCGATCAGGCGCAGGATCGACAGGCCCAGCGATTCGACGCTGCGAATCTGGCCGCGGCCCTCGCAGCGTGGGCACGGAGTCTGGGTATGTTCGCCCAGCGACGGACGCAGGCGCTGGCGCGACATCTCCAGCAGGCCGAAGCGGGAAATGCGTCCGAGCTGAATGCGCGCCCGGTCGATCTCGCAGGCCTGGCGCAGACGGTTTTCGACTTCGCGCTGGTTCTTCTGCGCGTTCATGTCGATGAAGTCGATCACGACCAGTCCACCGAGATCGCGCAGGCGCATCTGACGGGCGATCTCGTCGGCCGCCTCGCAGTTGGTCTGCAGCGCGGTTTCCTCGATGCTCTTGCCGCCGGTGGCGCGCGCCGAGTTGATGTCGATCGAGGTCAGCGCCTCGGTCGGGTCGATGACCACCGAGCCGCCGGACGGCAGCTGCACCAGGCGCTGATGCGCCGATTCGATCTGCGATTCCACCTGAAAACGTGAAAACAGCGGAATCGTGTCCTGATAGAGCTTGAGCTTGTGCACATGCTGCGGCATCACCTGCTGCATGTGGGTACGCGCCTGCTCGTAGGTCTCCTCGTGGTCGACCATGACCTCGCCGATGTCCGGGCGCAGGTAGTCGCGCAGCGCGCGCAGGATGATGTTGCTTTCCTGATAGATCAGGAACGGAGCCGCCTTGGTTTCGGAAGCCGCGAGGCACTGACCCCAGATTTCAGCCAGATAATCGAGATCCCACTGCAGTTCCTCGGGCGTGCGGCCGATGCCGTTGGTACGCACGATGACGCCCATGCCATCCGGAATCTGCAACTGGCTGAGCGCTTCGCGCGCTTCGTCGCGTTCCTCGCCCTCGACGCGGCGCGACACGCCGCCGGCACGCGGGTTGTTCGGCATCAGCACTAGGTAGCGGCCGGCCAGGCTGGCGAAGGTGGTCAGCGCCGCGCCCTTGTTGCCGCGCTCTTCCTTTTCGACCTGAACCACCAGTTCCTGACCTTCCTGAAGAAGATCACGAATGTTGTTCGATTTATTCTTGTCGGGGTCGCCCTTGAAATAGCTGCGGGCGATTTCCTTCAGCGGCAGAAAGCCGTGACGGTCCGCGCCGTACTCGACGAAACAGGCTTCGAGGGAGGGTTCGACCCGGGTGATTCGGCCCTTGTAGAGATTGCCTTTCTTTTGTTCTCGTGCGGCGGTTTCGATGTCCAGATCGTAGAGCTTCTGGCCATCAACGATGGCAACGCGCAACTCCTCGCGTTGCGTCGCGTTGATGAGGATACGCTTCATGTTGTGCGGTCTCGTGTAACGCTCGACCGCGGACGGGCGAAGGGCGGCGCGTATCTGAGTTCGCGCCAGCCCCGAAATTCGTTAACCGCCCGCGGGAGCGCGGGTGGAACTGCTAAATGCCCGCGCGCACCAATGCGCTGCGAGCCTAATTCGATACGAGGAACGGATAACCGCCATAGCCAATTTGCTATAGTTCTTGTCCCGTCCTTCGACCGTGACGGTCGCCCCTGTCGATGTTCGGAGGCCGCAAGCGGCAATCCCAACATCGTCAAACATCACTTTTTCAAGCTGCGGAGCGTCGCTATTGTGCCTGCGCCCCAGGGTTTTCCACAAGTCCGCCATCTCAGCGTTGAAAGTAACGATGAGGGGCAGCGTTTGGACAACTTTCTTCTGAAGCATCTGCCGGGCGTGCCGAAATCGCACGTCTATCGTTTGTTGCGTTCCGGACAGGTGCGCGTCGACGGCGGACGCTGCAAGCCCGACCGCCGTTTGCGGCTGGGCGAGGCCGTGCGCGTGCCGCCGGTGCGCGTTGCCGAGCGCGGCGCACCGGTGCGCCCGCCGGATAGCGTGCTGGATCGCCTGAAGTCCGCGATCCACCTTGAAAATGAAGATTACCTCGCGCTCGACAAGCCGGCGGGCTTGGCAGTCCACGCCGGTAGCGGACTGGATTACGGCGTGATCGAAGCGATTCGAGCCTGGCAGGCCTATGACTATGTGGAGCTTTGTCATCGCCTGGACCGCGATACCAGCGGCGTGCTGTTGCTGGCGAAGTCCCGCAAGGCGCTGTTACGCGCGCAGAACGCGTTTCGGGATGGTTTGGCGCAAAAGCGCTACCTGGCCCTGGTGATCGGCGCCTGGAGCGGCGGTGTGCGCGAGGTCGATTCGCGGCTGCTCAAGAATTTCCCCCAGGGCGGTGAGCGCATGGTGCTGGTGGACGAGCACGGCAAGCCTTCGCGAACGCGTTTTACACCGACACGGCGCTTTCTCGACGCCACCTTGTGCGAGGTCGATATCTTTTCGGGGCGCATGCACCAGATTCGGGTCCATGCCAACGAAGTCGGGCAGGGGGTCGCCGGCGACCGTAAGTACGGGTTCCGCGACGCGCAGAAGCCGATACGTGAAGCCGGCTTGAAGCGCCTGTTCCTGCATGCCCGCAGTCTGCAGTTGCCTGCGCAGGACGGTTATCCGACGCTCCGAGTGGAAGCGCCGCTGCCGACGGAGTTGGAGGCCGTGCTCGAACGGCTCCCCTCATGAGTCGGCGTTTCGAATTGTTGATCTTCGACTGGGACGGAACCCTGGCCGATTCGGCGGCCACGATCGTTTCGAGCATGCAGCAGGCGATCGCCGCCCTTGAGCTTCCGCGCCGCAGTGACGATCAGATTCGCGAGCTGATCGGTCTGGGGCTGGTCGATGTCATGGAGCGACTCTATCCGGGCATCGATTCCCAGCATCTCATCGGCTTGCTGGAGGCCTATCGCAAGCGCTTCGTCGGGCATGCCTCCGGCGAAGCGCCGCTGTTTGCCGGGGCTCTCGATACGCTGCGCCAGCTCGATGTCATGGGTTTCCGCATTGCCATTGCCACCGGCAAATCCCGCGCCGGTCTGCGCCGTGCGTTGGCGCACCATGGCGAGCTCGCGCGGCTCGTGTCCTCGTCGCGCTGTGCCGACGAAACGGCGTCCAAGCCCCACCCGAAGATGTTGCGCGAGCTGCTGGAGGAGGAACAGCTGGGGCCCGAGCAGGCGCTGATGATCGGCGATACGGAATACGACATCGCCATGGCCCGTTCGGCTGGACTGCTTGGACTCGGCGTGGCCTGCGGCGTCCATGCGCCGTCGCGCATTCGCGCCGCCGGCGCTGCGGGCGTGATCGACGGGGTGCGGGACCTGCCGGCCTGGCTGGCCGGTTCGTGAGTTCAGGCTCTCAGGGCAGCGGCCAGCCAGCCTCGCTCAGCAGCCGGCTCAGCGCGATCAGCGGCAGTCCGATCAGTGCGGTCGGATCGGAGGCCTCGATGGATTCGAACAGTGTGATGCCGTAGCCCTCGCACTTGAAGCTGCCGGCGCAGTCCAGCGCCGGTTCCAGCGCCAGATAGCGTTCGATCTGATTCGAGTCGAGATGGCGCATGCGCACGGCCGTCGTGTCCAGCGCCTGTCGCGCATCGCCGGCGGGCGAGATCAGGCAGACCGCCGTGTGAAAGCGTGCTTGTCGCCCTGACAGCTGCGCCAGTTGAGAGCGCGCCGAGGCCAGTGTGCCCGGCTTGCCGAGCAGCTTGTCTGCGCAGGCGGCGACTTGGTCGGAACCGATGACCCAGGCGCCGGGATGGCGGCGGGCGACGTGGCGGGCCTTGTGCTCCGCCAGCCGTTCCGCCAGTGCCGCGGGCGGCTCACCGAACCCCGGTGTTTCGTCGATATCGGCCGCGTCGGTGAGGAATGGGAGGCGCAGCCGGTCGAGGAGTTCGGCCCGGTATCGGGACTGCGAGGCGAGAATCAGGGCGGCTGCAGACATTTTCTTCTTTGACAAGCATTTGGGCGCTCACTATTATCGCGCGCCCATGACGGTCCCTCACATCCTGCCGCAGAGAATCCGCGCCGAAAACGCGGTTCGTCGGCGACAGCGCATCGAGGGTCGCCTCGGCCTGGAGCAACTGGAGCGCTTGCGCGAGCTTGCGGCCGGTGAGGCGGGGCAGCTTGCGGCGAGGTTGGATGCTTCGGCGGACGCGGACGGCAGCTGGCATGTGCGGGGGACGCTGGAAGGACGGCTCGAGCTGGTGTGTGAACGCTGCGCGGCGACGTACGACTGGTCGTTCGATATTGATGTGGACTGGCGTCTGGTCGAAAGCGAGGCCGAAGAGCAGCGCTTGCTGGCCGAGTGTGAGCCAGTGTTGATCGAAGACGATTGGCTGCCGGTTCGGCAGTTGATCGAGGACGAAGTCCTGCTCGCGGTGCCGGTCATGCCGGTTTGCGAACGGAATACCTGCCGCTGAGCGGCGTGCGATAATTTGTGGAATCCAGTCGTCGAATTGCTTGACGCGAATTAAATCAGGATCGCGCACGCGCGGTCTCACGGAGTTGAAAAATGGCTGTTCAGAAATCCAAGAAGTCCCGCTCGATGCGCGGTCACCGTCGTTCGCACAACGCGCTCAAGCCGCCGGCGCTGTCGGTGGACCCGACTTCGGGCGAGACGCATCTGCGTCACCACGTGACCGCGGACGGTTACTACCGCGGCCGGAAAGTGATCGAGAAGAACACCCCAGAAGTCTGAACCGGCGCGTGCTGAGGCACCGGAACGCGGTTCCGGCGCGGAAGATTTGGGGGAACATTGACTGACACTCCAATCACCGTAGCCGTGGATGCAATGAGCGGCGATCACGGCCATACGGTCGCGGTCGAATCCGCTCTTTCGTTTTTGCGCGACTATCAAGACGTCAAGCTGATACTCGTGGGGGACGAGGCTGCCCTGCGCTCGGCACTGGGGCGCTCGATTTCGCCGCAGATCGAGATTCAGGCCGCGTCCGAGGTCGTCTCGATGGACGAGCTTCCGTCGCGCGCACTGCGCACGAAGAAGGACTCTTCGATGCGTGTGGCGATCAATCTGGTCAAGGACGGCCGCGCCCAGGCCTGTGTGTCGGCGGGGAACACCGGCGCCCTGATGGGCATCGCCAAGTTCGTGCTCAAGACGCTGCCGGGAATCGATCGCCCGGCGATGCTGTCGCCGATGCCCACGCTCAAGGGGCATACCCACATGCTGGACCTCGGCGCCAATGCCGTATGCACCGCGGAGCAGCTGTTCCAGTTCGCGGTGATGGGCTCGGTACTGGTCAGCGCGGTCAACGGTTTGTCGAAACCGAGCGTGGGTCTGCTCAATATCGGCTCCGAGGAGATCAAGGGCGTCGAATCGATCCGACAGGCGGCGAGCCTGATCCAGCAGGCGGATCTCAACTACGCCGGATTCATCGAAGGCGACGAGATTTTCACCGGCGCGGTCGATGTGGTGGTCTGCGACGGGTTTGCCGGCAACGTGGCGCTCAAGACCAGCGAAGGCGTGGCCAAGCTGGTTCGCCAGTTCATGAAGGAAGAATTCACGCGCAACATGTTCACCAAGCTGTCGGCGATCGCGGCCCGGCCTGTACTGCAGGCCTTTGCCGACCGTATCGACCCGCGTCGCTACAACGGCGCGAGTTTTCTGGGCTTGCGCGGCGTGGTCATCAAGTCGCACGGCGGTGCCGACGTGCTGGCTTTCGCCAACGCGATTCGTGTAGCGCGACTGGAAGTGCAGAAAGCGGTGCCGATGCGTATCAGCACCTTGCTGGCGTCCACGCTCGGGGAAAGCGCCACCGCGGACCCGATGCAGGAAAGCGGGCGCTGGATGGCCGCAGGCGGCGAGTCCTAACCGTCACGGCTGCCGATCGAGCCGTCCCACTTCTTATTCCTGCACGAAGCGGATGCGCGTTCCGCTGAGTTCGAACTCGTCGCCGGTTTCAAGCCGGCGTGCAGCAGAACCGATCGCCGTGCCGTTGAGCCGCGGTTGACCCCGTTCCTTGTCGCCGCTGACATGAACGATGTAGTAGCCATCGGCACGACGAGTGATCGCCACCACTTGAACCCCGGGCTTGCCTAGCGTGGTCAGCGCCTTGGTCAGCTCCAGCCCGCGCCCGGCGTTGGCACCGCTGATCACTTCGAGTCGTCCGACCGGGGGTGCCGTGGGCACCGGCGCCGCGCTGGCGGTGGCCGCGTCGATCTGGCTGGGCTTGAGGATCACGGTTTGATCGAGCGCATCGTCCTGGCCCAGCAGGGCGCTTTCGTAGCGCAGGAAATTGCGACCGACGGTGACGGTGTCGCCGTGCGACAGAGAATGCTTGGCGACCTGGCGCCCATTGACCTGGGTGCCGTTGGTGGAATCGAGGTCTTCCAGGAACGAGTCCTGGAGAATGGTCACGATCACGGCATGACGCCCGGACACGGACTTGTCGGCGAGACAGATGTCGTTGTCGGGATGGCGTCCGATCGAAACGCGTTCCTTGTCGAGAACGACTTCGCTCACGGCTCCGGCCGCGTCCGTGACGATCAGTTTTCCCATGTCGCGTCGACCCGCCTAAGAATGAAACCCGAAAGTACCGCGCCAATTCGCCCCGAAACACACTAGAACCATTCCACAAACCGTTCGTACCAGCGCTTGCCTCGGGCCAGTGACTGATCCAGGCGCGCCAGAATGACCGCGATATTATCCTTGCCTCCGGCTGCGTTGGCGGCATCCACCAGCGCGCTTGCCGCTTTCGGGAGGTTATCAGCAAACCGTCGCAGGGTTAACGCGATTTCCTCGTCGCTGAGCAGGTCGCAGAGCCCGTCGGAACACAGCAGCACGATGTCGCCCGGTTGCAGGGTGTCCTCGATCAGATCGACCTCGACCGAACGCTCCACGCCCAGCGCACGGGTGACGATGTTCTTGCGCACCAGGCGCCCGGCTTCCTCGCGCGTGTAGTGACCCCGCGCCACCAGTTCCTCGAGCAGGGAGTGGTCGCGCGTGATCTGGTCGAGTTCGCCTTCGCGCAGCCGGTACAGGCGCGAGTCGCCGACATAGGCGATCGACAGGCGGTCGTCGTGCAGCAGGCAGCACACCACCGTGGTGCCCATGCCCTGACATTGTGGCTGTGATTCAGCGACGTGCTGAATCGCGCTGTGTGCGGTCTCCACGGCCTGGCGCAGCAGTAGCGCCTCGCTGGAATAGCCGCTGGCCGCTTCGATCTGGCCGTGTTCGCGCTGGTCCCAGTCGCGCCGGACGATGTCGAGGATCGTGGCGACGGCGATGCCGCTGGCGATTTCGCCGGCGTTGTAACCGCCCATGCCGTCGGCCAGCACCAGCAGGCCGAGTTGAGGGTCTTCGGCGATCGCGTCCTCGTTATTGGTCCGAACGCGCCCCGGGTGGGTCAGCAGCGCGGTGGCGACCTTGTCCTGTAATGCCATCGTGGCCCGGTCCGGATCAGCTCAGAGTCTGCAGCAGCACGCGCAGCTCGGCTGAAAATTCGGCGCCGAGCGCGTAGCGTCGTTCAAGCGGTTTGCTCATGGCGCGATCCAGGATCGGTGAGACGCCGGCGGGAAGGTCCGGCCGCAGCGTGGTCGCAGGCGCCGGCGTTTCGTTGGCGATGCGGTACATCAGCGTCGCCAGCGAGTCCGCCTGAAATGGCAGGGCGCCGGTCAGCAACTGATAGAGCGTGACGCCCAGCGAAAACAGGTCCGAACGTCCGTCCACCTTCTTGCCGGCGAGTTGTTCGGGCGACATGTAGCTGGGCGTGCCCAGCACCATGCCGGTCTTGGTCTTGCTTGAGTCAGTGATGCGGGCGATGCCGAAGTCCATGACCTTTACGGTGTTCGATCGCTCCACCAACATCAAGTTCGCCGGTTTCACATCACGATGAACCACCCCCTGCTGATGCGCGTAGTCCAGCGCTTCGGCCGCGTCGGCGATGTGGCGCAGCACATCGACGACCGGCAGCAGGGCATTGGCCTTGGTGTGGCGCGTGAGATCGTGACCGCCGACGAATTCCATCGCGATGAACGCCAGGTCGTGCTCTTCTCCGGCGTCGAAGATCGAGACGATATTCGGGTGGCTGAGCCGCCCGGCGGTCTCGGCCTCGCGGAAGAAGCGGGCGCGCGCGTCGTCGAGCTCGTCCTCTTCGAAGTTCTGTGACAGGGCCATGGTCTTGATCGCCACCTGCCGGCCGATCTTGGGGTCGCGTCCGAGATAGACGATGCCCATCGCGCCCTTGCCGAGTTCCTTTTCGACCTGGTAGCGCCCCAGCATCGGCTTTTCCATCTGCTCGGTCTTGTCCAGCACCATCGTGCCGCCGGGGTGCGAGCTGGCGCCGCCGCCGAGGATCACGGTTTCGGACAGACGCCGCGCACGCGTCAGCTTCTCCGTCACATCGCGGAAGTCGCGGTCCTGTCCGGCGATGAACTGATAGACCGACTCGGCCTTGTTGAACTGGCGCCGGCGTTCGAAATCCAGTGCCAGGTTGTAGAGCAGCTCCAGCAGCTTGTCGTCGACCGGCTGCACGCGGCGGAACTTCTCGAAGGCCATGTCCAGCTGGCCCTGGCCCTGGAATGCGAGGCCGAGCATGCGGTTGGATTCGGCGCCCTCGACTTCGGTGCGCGACTTCAGCATTTCGGTGATGCGCAAGCGTTTGACCGTCATGAACAGGTGACCGGTCACCAGCAGCAGGGCGGGCGTCACCAGCTTCAGCCACAGCCCCAGGTCGATCATCAGGTAGAGCTGCGTGCCCACCAGCAGTACCACCAGCAGGCTCGTCAGCAGGGCGGCCACGGCCGGCCCCAGTGCCGGCAGCAGCAGCGCGAGATACAGCGCCGCGGCCAGCAGGGCGCCGATCTCGGCGAACATCGCCCATTCGGGGCGGACATAGAAATCGCCCTGCAGGATGCTCGACACGGTGTGCGCCATCGCTTCGACCGGCGCCATGCTCGGCGAGACCGGCGTCGCCAGACTGTCACCGATGCCGGTGGCAGTGGCGCCGATCAGCACCAGTTTGTCGCGGAACTGGCTGGCCGGCACCGTGCCACTGAACACGTCGAAGAACGAATAGACCTTGAACGCGGCTCTGCCGCCCTGGTCGCCGTAGAAGTGGGTGTACATCTGCAGGTCGGAGCGTGTCGGGATTTCTAGCCCGCCGAGTGCGATGCCCTCGCCGAGCCGGACCTCGATGTCGTCCACCCCCAGGTTCAGCGCCGCGGCCGCCATCGCCAGCGACAGTGACGGGTAGTAGGCGTCGTAGTACTGCACCACCAGGGGTTCGAAACGCATGGCGCCGTCGACGTCCGGCAGCGTGTTGAGGTGGCCGATCATCGCGGCGGCGCGCCCGATGCCTGCCACCGGGATCTGGGCCGCCAGCGCCGGAACCGGCCGCAGGCCCTGCGTGCGCGCGTCGATCCGGTCGACGACGTGGGTCAGCGCGTTGCGGCTGACGTAGTCCGGCAGCGGCGCGTCGGGTCGTCCGATCGGAACGCCGATGCGGAAATGCAGGGCCAGTGCGACGTTGCCGGCGTTCGACAGCGACTGTCGCAGTGTGTCATCCACCGAAAGGCCGCGTTGGGCTTCAAGCAGCCGTGCCGCGAAACGGTCCAGCGAGGCGCTGTATTCGGTGGCCAGCGCCGAGCGGTGGTAGCGCTGAGCGAGCACGCCGGCAGCCGCGTTGTCGGCTGCGAGCGCATCCAGCGCCGCGCCGAATTGCTCGATCTCGGACGGCACGGTCTGGATCAGCGGCGAGGCGGCAAGTTGAGCCGACAGTTCGCGCAGCGCCGCCAGGCCCGGATCGAGCTGATCCTCGAAGTAGAACACCGTGTTGCCGATCGCCTTGGCGCCGCCTCCGTGCAGCAGATCGATCATTGCCGCGTGGAGGTTGCGAGGCCAGGGCCAGCGGCCGAGGCGGTCGATGCTGGCGTCGTCGATCGCGATGATTGCGATACGGTCGCTCGGCGTCTCGTCGCGCAGCTGCACGCCCACGTCGTAGGCGCTGCGTTCCAGGGTCTGGAAGGCGCGTCCGAATACCAGATACGCGAGCACGACGAACAGCACGGCGAATACCAGGCCGGCCGCCCAGTCCCTGGATCCTATGGAAGTCTTCACGACCAGCCCCCCGCGATCGCTTTCGATATCAAGGTCATACTACGGCCTTTCCCCTCGGCTTAGGACACTGCCCGAACCGCGATGGCCAAACAGCGATCGATTTATGTCTGCCAATCCTGTGGTGCGACAGCCCCCAAATGGGCGGGTCAGTGTCCGGAATGCGGCGAATGGAACACGCTGGTCGAAAGCGTCAGCGATACCCGGCGCGGTGGCTATGCCGGAAGCTCGCCGGTGCCCGAAGTCCAGACCCTGGAATCGATTTCCGCCGAAAACGCACCGCGCGTGTCGACCGGAATGCCGGAGGTGGACCGGGTGCTCGGCGGTGGCATCGTGGCGGGCGCGGTCTGTCTGATCGGCGGCGATCCCGGTATCGGCAAGTCCACCTTGCTGTTGCAGGTGCTGGCGGCGGTGCAGGGCCGGCTGCCGACGCTCTACGTGACCGGTGAGGAATCGCTATCCCAGGTCAGCCTGCGCGCGCGGCGCCTGGGGCTGGCGCGCATGGATCTGCCGGTGCTCGCCGAAACGCGGGTCGAGGCCATCCTGCAGGCGATGGCGGTCAACGCGCCGGGCTTCGTGGTGATCGATTCGGTGCAGACCCTGTCGTCAGATTCACTGGATTCGGCGCCGGGCTCGGTGTCGCAGCTGCGCGAGTGTTCGGCGCAGTTGGTGCGCTTTGCCAAGAATCACGGATGTTCGATCGTGCTGGTCGGCCATGTGACCAAGGAGGGCGCGATCGCCGGTCCGCGCGTGCTCGAACACATGGTCGACACGGTGCTGTACTTCGAACATGACCCGGGTTCGCGTTTCCGCATCATTCGCGCCGTCAAGAATCGTTTTGGTGCCGTCAATGAACTCGGCGTATTCGCGATGGGCGATGACGGGCTCAAGGAAGTCGCCAACCCCTCGGCGCTGTTCCTGTCGCGTCACGAGGAGGCGGTACCGGGCAGCGTGATCATGGTCACGCGGCAAGGCAGCCGGCCGCTGCTGGTGGAGGTGCAATCTCTGGTCGATACCAGTCACGGCTCGCAGCCGCGGCGCGTCGCGCTGGGTCTGGAAGGCAATCGCCTCAATATGCTGATGGCGGTGATGCATCGCCACGGCGGCATTTCACTGGCGGACCAGGACGTGTTCGCCAATGTCGTTGGTGGCATGCGGATCCAGGAAACGGCCGCCGATCTGCCGCTGCTGATGGCGGCGCTGTCGAGCTTGCGCGGGCGCCCGGTGCCGATGGATACGGTGGTGTTTGGCGAGGTCGGGCTGGCCGGCGAAATCCGTCCGGTGGCCGCAGGCGAGGAACGTCTGCAGGAAGCCGCCAAGCACGGGTTTCGTCGCGCGCTGATTCCGGCGGCGAACCAGCCGCGCCGTTCCGCGAAGCTCGATATGGAAATCGTGCCGCTGCAACGTCTGTCGCAGGCCATCGACGCCTTCTGAGCTTCCCTAGCGCCGTGTGCGCTCGGGTGTCTCGGCACGATGATTCATCTGCGGCGTGCGGATGCGTGCGGTCTTGACGGCGTTGGCGCGCACTTCGGTGATCTCGAAGGTATAGCCGCGCAGCTCCAGCAGGTCCCCGGTCTTCGGGATCTTTTCGAGCTGCTCCATGATCAGGCCGTTGACGGTGCGCGGCCCGGTGGTCGGCAGTTTCCACCCCAGCGAGCGGTTGAGGCCGCGCAATGTCACGCTGCCGTTGATGAGGTAGCTGCCGTCCTCGTCCATGAACACATTGCGGATCTGCGTGGACGGGTCCGGCGTGAACTCGCCGACGATTTCCTGAAGGATGTCGGTCAGCGTGACCAGGCCCTGGATGTCGCCGTATTCGTCGACCACGAAACCGAGCCGCCGCTTCTGGTTCTGGAAGTTCAGCAGCTGCTGGTTCAGCGGCGTGCTCTCGGGCACGTAGTAAGGCTCGCGCGTGATCTGGAGCAGCGCGGGGCCGGACAGCCGGTCTTCCACCGCCAGGGTCATCGCGTCGCGGACGTGAACGATGCCGCGCAGATCGTCGATCGACCCGTCGAACAGCGGCAGACGCGTATGTTCGGTGGTGGTCAGCTGTTCGCGAATTTCCTCGGCCGAATCGCCCAGATCGATGCCGATGATCTCGTTGCGCGGGACCATGATGTCCTCGACGGTGACGCGTTCCAGATCGAGCACCGACAACAGCATGGCCTGATGTCGCTGCGGGATCATCGCGCCGGCTTCGGCGACCACCGAACGCAGCTCCTCGCTCGACAGGCTGTGTTGCGCCACGTCCTCCGGCGACACGCCCAGCAGCTTGAGGATGCCGTTTCCGATCAGGTTGATGACCCAGACGATCGGGAACAAGGGCCACTTCAGCACCCAGTAGACATAGGACGCCGGCAGCGCCACGCGTTCCGGGTGCAGCGCGGCCAGCGTCTTGGGCGTGACCTCGCCGAACAGCAGCACCACTACGGTCAGGGCCGCCGATGCCACGCCGATGCCGTATTGCCCGAACAGGCGGATGCCGATCACCGTGGCGATCGAGGCGGCGAGGATATTGACCAGATTGTTGCCGAGCAAAATCAGGCCGATCAGCCGGTCCGGCCGTTCGAGCAGCTTCTGGGTGAGTTTGGCGGCGCGTTCCCCATTCCTGGCACGATGCGCGAGTCGATAACGATTGATCGTCATCAGGGCGGTTTCGGAGCCGGAAAAAAAACCGGACAACAGCAGCAGGATCCCGAGCAGGGAAAAGAGAACCGCTAACGGTATGTCGTTCAAAGAAGCGGGGCTCCGGGCCGCAGGTTGCCCTGCATAACTACGAACTGACTAGGGGCGGTGTCAAGCACTGATTGCCATGCATTCATACAAACCGCGGCAAGTACGGAGTGCAAGTCCATGCCGCCAAAGGCCTTCTCTTGTATTCCACGGCGGCATGATCCGATCGGGCTTGCACCGCTATCCCCAGTGTTTTCCGAGGATCAGTTCAAGCACGACCTTGCTGCCGAAGTAGGCCAGGATCAGCAGCAGATAGCCCGCCAACGTCCACCGGATCGCGCGACGGCCGCGCCAGCCGAAGCGCATGCGCCCCAGCAGCAGAATGCCGAACACCGCCCAGGCGAAGATCGACAGGATGGTCTTGTGCACCAGATGCTGCGCGAACAGGTCTTCCACGAACAGAAAACCGGTCAGCAAGGTGCAGCTCAGCAGCCACCAACCGAGGGCGATGGTGCCGAACAACAGGCGTTCCATGGTCTGCAAGGGGGGCAGCCGCACTGCCCATCCGGTCGACGAATAGTGATGCAGCAGGCGGTCCTGTGCCGCCAGCGCGAGCGACTGCAAGGCCGCCAGCGTCATCACTCCGGCACTGAGCACCGACAGAACGACATGGGTTTCCAGCCGCCAGTCGCGCATCGGCAAGGCCTGCGACGGGGACGGAAGCAGCGTGGCCAGCAGCGTGGCGAGTGCGGCGACCGGATAGAGCACGACCCCGAGCATCTGCAATGGCTGTCGCCAGCAGGCGGTCCACAGCAGCAGCGCACTGAGCCAGGCGATCAGCGATACGCCTTCGGTGACGCCGATCGTCAGGGCGCCATGGCGGAACAGCTGAAGGTTCAGCAGCCAGGCGTGGATCAGCATGGCGATGGCCGCCGTGGTGCCGACATGGCGCAGGCCGAGCCGCGCCAGCGCCGAGGCGGCGAGATAGGCGGCCGCGGTGATCAGTGTCAGTGCCAGGAGCATAGCCGCCGAGGATAGCATCGCGCCGGGGCGCATCGGACATGTCGGCGCAGCCGGGGAGCGGCTGCGAAATCCCGCACGTTTTGCGGTGTAGAGCCTGTGCTAGCATCGTTTCAACACTTCGAAGGGCTTGCGGCGGAATGCGCATCAAGGTCCTGGGCTGTAGCGGGGGAATCGGGCCGGGCCTGAGAACCACGGCGTTGCTGGTGAACGACGAAACGCTCGTCGATGCCGGTACCGGCGTCGGTGATCTGTCGCTGTCACGCATGCGTCGAATTCGGCGCGTACTGCTGACGCATGCGCATCTCGATCACGTCTGCGGCCTGGCATTCATGGCGGACAATCTGTTCGGTCTGATCGACCGGCCTGTGGATGTGTTCGCGCTCGATGAGACGCTGGACGCGCTGCGCAAGCACATCTTCAATTGGTGGATCTGGCCGGACTTCGGCGAGCTGCCGTCGACCAATGCGCCAATCATCAACTACCGCGCGATCGAAACCGGTCACGCCATCCATGTCGACGGCGTGCGCTATACGCCGTTTCCAGTCTTGCATACGGTCCCCGCGGTCGGTTACGTGATGCAGGACGCGGGCGGCACGATCGTCTTTACCGGGGATACTTACGCCGACGATTCGGTGTGGAACGCGCTCAACGCCTTGCCGCAGCTTGATCGCCTGATGATCGAGATCGCCTTCACCGATGAGCAGGCGGAACTCGGGCGCGTCTCCCGCCACTTCACGCCGAGCCTGCTGGGCCAGGAACTGCACAAGCTGCGCCATCGACCGGAGCTGTTGCTGACGCACCATAAGCCCGGCGCCGAGGCACGGATTGAAAAGGAATGCCGCGTTGCGCTCGCGGACTGGAGTTACCGGCACCTGCGGCGCGGCGATATCATCACCACCTGAATCCTCGACGAGCGCGCGCACTTTCGCCGCGACGCGATCGTGTTCACACTTCGCCCAACATTTCCGGAGTGGCTGTCGCTCATGTTTGAATCGCTGAGTTCCCGTTTAGGCAATACCCTGCGCGCGCTGTCCGGCAGCGGCCGCCTGACCGAGGACGACGTCAAGAACGCCTCGCGTGACCTGCGCATGGCCCTGCTCGAAGCCGATGTTGCGCTGCCCGTGGTGCGCGATTTCGTGGAGCGCGTGCGCGCCCGCGCGGTCGGTACCGAAGTCACGCAAAGCCTCACACCGGGGCAGGCCTTCCTGCGTATCGTCCAGCAGGAACTGGTCACCACGCTCGGTGGCGAGACCCAGGGACTGAACCTGCGTGCGCAGCCGCCGGTGGTGATCCTGATGGCCGGCCTGCAGGGCTCGGGCAAGACCACCACCAGTGGCAAGCTCGCGCTGCGGCTGAAGGACGTCGACAAGAAGAAGGTCATGCTTGTGTCCTGCGACGTCTATCGTCCGGCCGCGATCGAGCAGTTGCGGATCGTGGCCGAGAAGATCGGCGTCGAATGTTTCCCGAGCGCGGTCGGACAGAACCCGGTCGACATCGCCAAGGCGGCGCTCGATCACGCGCGCAAGGCCTATGCCGAGGTGCTGATCGTCGATACCGCAGGCCGCACCTCGGTGGACGAGGCGATGATGCAGGAGATCGCCGCACTGCATGCCGCGATCGAGCCGGTCGAAACCCTGTTCGTGGTCGACAGCATGACCGGCCAGGACGCCGCCAATACCGCCAAGGCCTTCGCCGACCGCCTGCCCCTGAGCGGCGTGGTGCTGACCAAGGTGGACGGCGATGCACGTGGCGGCGCCGCCCTGTCGGTGCGTACCGTCACCGGCGCGCCGATCAAGTTCCTCGGCGTCGGCGAGAAATCTTCGGCACTGGAGGTGTTCCACCCGGATCGCATCGCCTCGCGCATTCTCGGTCAGGGCGATGTGCTCAGCCTGATCGAGGAAACGGTCCAGAAGGTGGACCGCGAGAAGGCCGAAAAGCTCGCGCAGAAGCTCAAGAAGAACAAGCGTTTCGACCTCGAGGATTTCCGCGACCAGATGCTGCAGATGCAGAACATGGGCGGCGTCGGCGCGATGTTGGAGAAACTGCCGGGCGGTGCGCAGATGCAGGCGCAGCTGGCCAAGGCCAATCCCGAGAAGGAAGTCGGACGCTCGATCGCGATCATCAATTCGATGACGCGCCGCGAGCGTCGCTTCCCCGATCACATCAAGGCTTCGCATCGCCGCCGCATCGCGGCCGGCAGCGGAACCCAGGTGCAGGACGTGAACCGGCTGCTGCGCCAGTTCGATCAGACGCGCGACATGATGAAGAAGGTCGCCAATGGCGGCATGGGCAAGTTGATGCGCGGTCTCGCGGGGCGCATGCCGCCGGGCATGATGCCGCGCCGCTGACGCCGTTCGGCCGCGTAAAGCTGCCGGTCTTCCGGGCCACCCATGTGCTGGCACCAATTCTGCTGACAGAATCATTCAACAACGTCAGGGAACGGCGGATTGGGGAAGGGGCTGATGGAACGTCTGATTTTCAGGTGCTTGATGGTCGTGATGCTGGCGCTTGCCGCCGGTTGTGGCGACTACTCGGGTAGCGCGGATTCCGGTGACGGCAGCCAGGACGAGGCCGATGACGGCGCTCAGTCACCGGGCGCCGGGGACGGGGACGAACCGGGCGGCTCCGACAACGACGACGACACCGAAGACACCGGTGGCGAGACGCCTGACGCGGACTCCGGCGGCGATGCCGGCAATGATCTCGTCAACGGCAAGGGTCTTTACGCCAGTCAGTGCCAGAGCTGCCATGGCGCCAGTGGCCAGGGGGGCGTCGGTCCTTCGCTGACCAGCGCTTCGAGCTGTCCGAGCTGCGCCAGCTTCGACACGCTGTGGGTGCGCATTCGCGACACCATGCCCTCCAGCAATCCCTCGAGTTGCGACGAAGCCTGCGGCCGGGACGTTGCGGCCTACATCATGAATGGCTTCTCCACCGAATCGCCTGATGGCGGCGGCGATGGTGGCAATGGAGGCGGCGGCAGCGATCCGGACGAGCCGGGCTCGCCCGACACCCCCGACGAACCGGATGAACCCGATACCCCCGATGAACCGGACGAGCCGGAGCCGCCAGCGGCGACCTGTTCGGTCGAGTTCAGCTACCAGAGCGTGTGGAACACCGGGTTTGTCGCCGACGTCACGATCCGCAATTTCAGCGGTGCGGACATCGATGGCTGGGCGGTCGAGTTCACGTTCCCGAACAATCAGCTCATCACCAACGACTGGAACACCGTGCTGTCGCAGTCCGGCGCTGCGGTGCGCGCGCTGCCCGAAAGCTACAACAGCGCGATTGCCAACAACGGCAGCACCAGCTTCGGGTTCCAGGGAACACACGACGGTGTATCGGAACTGCCGCAGGATGTGCGGCTGGAAGCGCCGGGCTGCACCACCACCGCGCCTCCGGATGACGGCGGCGATACCGGTGGTGGTGAAGACGAGCCCGTCGCCTGCGGCGAGGTGCCGGCCGCGCCGCGGCTGCTGCGCTTGCTGACGCGCTGGGAGTACGAACGCACGGTGCATGACCTGACGGGCCTGAGCGGGAACTTCGCCGAGAATTTCCCCACCGAGGCGCGCATCCAGGGCTACGACAACAACGCCAAGGTCGCGTTGGTGACCGATCGACATGTCGACGAATACATCGCCGCCGCGGAGGACATCGGCGAGCGCGCCGTGGCCGAGCGCAAGAGCGCATTGCTCGGTTGCGACCCGGCCTCGGATTCGAATTGCGCGAACAGTTTCGTCGAGCGTTTCGGACGCCTCGCGTTCCGCCGGCCGCTGACGACGCCGGAGCACGACCAGTATCTCGGGCTGTTCGATTCCAGCCTGTCGGAATCCTTTGACGATGGCATGTCGCTGGCGATTGCCGCGTTTCTGAGCTCGCCGCAGTTCCTGTATCGCTCCGAGGCCGGTGTCGATATCGGCAATGGCCGCTACCGGCTCAGCGACTATGAAATCGCGAGCAGCCTGTCCTATCTGTTGTGGGGCAGTCTGCCGGATGAGGACCTGCTTCAGGCTGCCGCCTCGGGTGCCTTGCGCGAGCCCGACGGCCGCCTTGCCCAGACCGAACGCATGCTGGCCGACCCACGCGCACGCGAACGCTTCGCGGACTTCGCCACGCAGTGGCTCGGTACCGGCTATCTGCTGGGCTCGTTCAAGGATCCGGAAATTTTCCCCGGCCTCACCGACGAGGTGCGCCGAGCCATGGTCGAGGAGCTGTCACGCTTCGTGAACCACGTGGCCTTCGATTCCACCGACGGCACGCTGGACGAGCTGTATTCGGCGGACTACGTGTTCGTCAACGGCCCCTTGCGCCAGTACTACGGTTTGCCGGGATCGAGCACCGACGTCAACTTTGTCCAGCAGCCGGCGGATGCCACCCGCGGCGGCATCCTCGGCCTGGGCGCCGTTCTGGCCTCGCACGCGCATTCGAATGAATCCTCGCCGATCAAGCGCGGCGTGTTCGTGCGCGAGCGGCTGTTGTGCCAGGATCTGCCCGATCCGCCGCCGGACGTGGATACCACGCCGCCGGGTCTCGACCCCACACTGACCACGCGCGACCGCTTCGCGCAACATACTTCGGATCCCAACTGTGCGGCCTGCCATCAGTACATCGACGGCACCGGCTTCGGCCTGGAACGCTATGACGGTGCCGGCGGTTATCGCACCACCGAGAATGGCCTGACGATCGACGATTCCGGCGAACTGGTCGACCGGGAAGGCTTCAACTCCGGCACCAGCGATGCCTTCAGCGGCCCGCTGCAATTGGCCGAGATCGTGCGCCAGACCGAGGCGGCGCGCGCCTGTGTGGTCCAGCAGTACTACCGCTACAGCCATGGCTACGTCGAATCCGAGTCCGACGAATGTGCGCTGGAGGAACAGCTGGCCGAGTTCGCCGACGACGGCTATAGCCTGCGCAGCCTGCTGATCAATACCGTGGCTGCCGACGAATACGTTTTGCGCCGCTCAGGAGGTGGCCAATGAGCATGCACGACCCCGTCCGGCGACGCCTGCTCAAGGGCGTACTGGCCGGCGGCCTGAGCACCTCACTGGCGGGGCTGCTGGCGCGATCCGCCCGCGCCCAGTCCGGTGGTGCCGCCGCCAAGGTGATCTTCGTCTACATCCCGGATGGTTGCTCACAACCGCATTGGCACCCGAGCGGCAGCGAATACGATTTTTCCTTGCCGGCGATGACGCAGCCACTGGGCTCGGTCAGCAACGATCTGGTGTTTCTGCGCGGCCTCAACATGTATTCCGGCGGCTCCACGCATGAAGGCGGCATCCGCAAGGTACTGACCGCCACCAACGAGGTCTCGCTGGACGTCTTCATTGGCCAGTACTACCGCGAGCAGAGCGCGCATGCCTCGATTCATCTGGGCGTGGCGTCCTCGCACGAGAACGGCGCGGGCTACGTGTCCTATCTGGGCAACGAGCAGCCGATCACGCCGGAAGACAATCCGCTGCGGGCCTTCGAGCGCCTGTTCGGCACGCCCGGCGAGGTCAGCGACATCAGTGCACGCAGGCGGCTGTCGATACTCGACGCAGCGCAGGAGGATCTGGCGCGGATCCGCTCGCAGCTCGGCCAGACCGAACGCGACAAGCTGGAACTGCACGAGGAATCGCTGCGCGCCGTCGAGAATCGCGTGCTTGCCTCGGCCGAGGAACCGATCGGCAGCTGCGCCAATCCGGACTGGAACCGTGGCGGCTGGGCCGTGCCCGAGGGCTACAACACCTATCCGAACTACTGGAATCGCGACGACCAGTTCGCCGAGGTTTCGCGCTTGCAGCTCGACCTTTCGGTGCTCGCGCTGCAATGTGATCTGACGCGCGTCGTCACGCTGCAGTTCTCTCACGCTGTCAGTCCGACCAGCCTCGCCAACGAGATCGGCATCGACCAGCGCCATCACGATTCCTCGCACTACGACGCCAACAACGAGGACTCCATCCAAAACTTCATCGGCTGGAAGCGCTGGTACTGCGAGCAGTTCGCCTATCTGGTGAACGCCCTGAAGAACGTGGAGACCTCCAACGGCAGCCTGCTGGACGATACCGTGATCTTCCTGTGTTCCGAGCTGGGGCACTCCTCGCGACATGATCATCGCGACATGCCGTTCGTGCTTGCGGGACGTGGCGGCGGTCTGGAGACCGGCCGTTTCCTCGACTTCCGCAGCGCCAACGGCGGAGACGGCGAGTCGCATTCCAAATTGTTGGTGTCGCTCGGCAATGCGGCGGGTATCCCGATCGAAAGCTTCGGATACACCGGCCACGGAAGCGGCCCGTTGTCGGGGCTCTACACATGAAGGTGCTGCGGATTCTGGGGATGTTGTGCGCGCTGCACGGCGGGTCCGTGCTGGCGGCGGCGACGGCGGGCGCCGTCGCGCCACCGGCCGCGGGCACAGCGCTGATCGGCGCTCAGCCGCTGTCGCTCGCCGACTATCGAGGCCGCTGGGTGCTGGTCGATTTCTGGGCCTCCTGGTGTGGCCCCTGCAAGCTGTCGCTGCCGGCGCTCGAAGAACTGCGGCAGGAACTCAAGAGCGGCGACGATGCCGAGCGCTTCGAGATTCTCGCCGTCAATCTCGACAGTAATCCCGCCCTCGGGCGCCGCTTCCTGGAGCGACATCCCGTGAGCTATCCGGTGCTCAGCAACCCGGACGGCAGCATCGCCGAATCCTGGGCGCTGCCGGCGATGCCGACGTCGTATCTGATCGCCCCGGATGGCCGCGTCTCGCAGGTGCATTCCGGTTATCGCGACGGCGACCAGGCGCGCCTGCGTACGTTATTGCTCGACTCCTTGAAGGACACGCCGTGAATCGCCGACTGATTTCCTTGATGTTGCTCGGCAGTGTGTTCCTGCCTGCTTGCAGTACCGTTCAACCCTGGCAACGCGGCGAACTGGCGCAGGCCTCGATGGCCTGGGACCCGGACCCGATGAAGGCCGCATTGAACTCGCACGTTTACGACAGCAAGGAAGCCTCCAGCGGCCGCATCGGCCTGGCCGGCGGCGGTTGCGGCTGCAACTGATGGCGGCCGAGCGTGGGCGCCGGCTCGCTGCGCTGACTGCCGCCGCCCTGGCCCTGCCGGCAGTCCAGGCCTCGGCGCAGTTTCGCGACGAGGCGCAGCAACTGTCGGTGCGCTACAGCAGCTATGGCGAAGGCGATCTGCCGGCGGCTCAACCCGAGCAGTCGCGCTTCGATATCGACATCTGGCAGCTGCGCTACGGCACCCCCATACTCGAACGATCCCGACTGACCATCGACGGTCAGTACGAAACCCTGTCCGGCGCCTCGCCGTGGTTCATCGAACCCGATGAGAACGGCGAGCCGGTTCAGATCATGTCGGGCGCGACGATCGACGAGGCGCGCGGCAGCCTGGGCCTGGATCTGCGCAGCTACGGCGAGGGGCGGGAGTACGCCGTGTCGCTCGGCGGATCCGTGGAAGACGACTACAGCTCGATCAATCTGGGTGTCGACGGGCACTTCGAACTGCCCGGCAAGCAAAGCTCCCTGTCGCTGGGCGCGGGCAGCTCGCGCGATCGGATCGAACCCACCGATGGCGGCAGTACCCGCTATCCGCAGCGGCCGGTGTCCGAGGACAAGTCCAGCTACGACGCGGTGCTGGGCTTCACCTACATTCTGAATCCGCTCACCGTCGTCCAGACCGGTCTGAGCCTGTCGCGTTCCAGCGGCTATTTGTCCGATCCCTACAAGCTGGCCTACGTCGCCGGTGAAATCCGGCCCGATGCACGTCCCGATGCGCGAAACGAACTTGCCTGGAGCACCCGCCTGCGCTACCGCATCACCGCCTGGGCCTCGTCGCTGCACCTCGACTACCGTTACTTCGACGATTCCTGGGGCATACGCTCGCATACCGTGGACTTCGCACTGCACAAGGACTTCGGCACGCGCTTGAGTCTGGCGCCGCACCTGCGCTGGTACAGCCAGAGTCAGGCCAAGTTCTACCAGCCCTATTTCCTGGCCGAGCGCGATGACGGTTACTACTCCAGCGACTATCGCCTGTCGCCATACGGCGCCGTGACCATGGGTCTGGACCTGAGCTGGCGCTTCGGCGAGCAGGCGTTGCGGTTGTCGTTGGAACACTACGAAGCCAGCGCCGACACTGCCGCTGGCGACGTTCAGGTCGAAAACCCCGGCTTGGTCGACTTCACGATGATGACCCTGGGCTTTGACTTCCGCCTCTGAGGATTTTGTAGGTGCGTCGCGCGAGTTTCGCGCCATGGCCTGCCCCTGCCGGATTCAGGTGTTCCATGCGGACGCGGCGCATGCGCGGCAGGTCTGCGAGCGGATGCGCGACGAGGTGCTGCGCATCGAGGCCAAGTACTCCCGTTATCGCGACGACAGCGTGCTCTCACGCATCAACCGTTCGGCCGGTGATGAGCGTGGTGTTGTCGTCGACGATGAAACCGCGGCGCTGCTCGACTATGCAGCGGCGGCCTGGCGGGAAAGTGACGGCAAGTTCGATCCCACGGCCGGCGTGTTGCGCAGAGTCTGGAATTTCCGGGACCGGATCGTCCCCGCCGCCGAGGCGGTCAGTGCGCTGCTGCCGAACATCGGGTGGCAGCGCTTGCACTGGCAGCGGCCCCGTCTGAGCCTGCCGTTGCCCGGCATGGAGCTGGACTTCGGCGGCTTCGGCAAGGAGTACGCGGCCGACAGCGCAGCCGGTATCGGGCTTCAGGCCGGCATCGTCAGCGGCATCGTCGATCTGGGGGGCGATGTCCGTCTGCTGGGGCCGCAGCCCGACGGCCGGGCATGGCGCATCGGCATTCGCGACCCGGCGCAAGCGACGCGCGCGATTGCCTCACTGGCGCTGGAGCGCGGTGCGATCGCGACCAGCGGAGACTACGAGCGAAGTTTCGAGTTTCGCGGGCAGCGCTACAGTCATCTGCTCGACCCGCACGACGGTTGGCCGGTACAAGGTTACGCCAGCGTTTCGGTGCTCGCCGGCCAGTGTCTGATTGCCGGCACGGCGACCACGACCGCCTTGCTCAAAGGTATCGAAGACGGCCGGAAATGGCTGGAATCGCTGGGTTTGCCGTGGCTGGCGGTGCATCCTGATGGCCGCATCGAACGCGGCAATGCACCGGTCATCTGACGGATTCGCTGCAAGCCTTTCCTTTTGCTTCGAAATCGCTACAATACGCGGCCTTTCGGCGGCCCCACGGCCGCATTGTGGATTTTCGAAAAATCTTATGGTCAAGATTCGTCTCGCGCGTACCGGCGCCAAGAAGCGTCCGTACTATCACATCATTGCGACCGACAGCCGTAGCCGGCGTGACGGTCGTTTCCTCGAGCGCCTCGGGTATTACAACCCGAACGCCTCGGGTCAGGAACAGAAGCTGCTGGTCGATCTGGAGCGTCTCGCGCATTGGCGCGGCAACGGTGCCCAGGTGTCCGAGCGGGTCGAGTATCTGGTCAAGATCGCTCCGAAGCCGGAGGCGGCCGCTGCCTGAGTCTGAACAGCGTCAGGTGACGCTGGGTCGCGTCGCTGGCGTGTTCGGCGTGAAGGGCTGGGTTCGCATCCAGTCATTCACCAGGCCCGCGGACAACATTTTCGAGTACGCGCCCTGGAACATCGGCGGCACGGTCTGGACGATCGACGAAGCGCAGGAACACGGTCCCGGTTTCATCGTGAGTCTGGCCGGCATTGCTGATCGGGACGCTGCGGCGGCCATGATCGGCGCCGAAATCCAGGTTCCGCGGAGCGCGCTTCCCGAGCCCGAGCCAGGGGCGGTCTACTGGGCCGACCTGATCGGACTCGAAGTGGTTTGCGAAGACGGCCAGCCTCTTGGGTCGGTCGAATCGTTGTTGGAGAACGGCGTGCAGGACGTGCTCGTGATCCGAGGCGATGAAAGGCAGCATCTGGTACCGCTGGTGCGCGGGCCGATCGTGAAGTCGATCGACATCGGGCAAGGGCGGATCATCGTTGACTGGTCGCCGGAATACTGAGCGGGGCCACAGGGATGAAGATCGAAGTGCTGACGCTGTTCCCGGAGTTCGTGGAACAGATCACGCGCTACGGTGTGCCGAGAATTGCGGTTGAGGGCGGTCATCTGCAACTGGGTACGCGCAATCCGCGCGACTACAGCGGAAACCGTCATCGCCGGGTCGATGATCGCCCTTACGGCGGTGGACCCGGCATGGTCATGCAGGCCGAGGCGCTGGCGGCGGCGATTGCCGCGTCCAGGACGCAGCTCGGAGCGGCTCAAGTGCTGAGCCTGAGCCCGCAGGGCCAGCCGCTGAGCCAGGCGCTGTTGCGCCGGCTGGCGGAGCAGCCAGCGATCATCATGGTCTGCGGCCGCTATGAGGGGATCGACGAACGCCTGCTGACGGCGGAGGTCGATCTGGAGGTATCGCTGGGCGACTTTGTGCTGTCCGGCGGCGAGATCGCGGCCATGGCCGTGATCGACGGCATCGCCCGGTTGTTGCCGGGGGTGCTGGGACACGAGGATTCGGCCGAGTTCGATTCGTTCTCGGCGGGACTTCTGGACCACCCGCATTATTCGAGGCCCGAACAATGGCGCGAGGCGGAGGTTCCGGAAGTATTGTTGTCGGGCGACCATGCGCGGATAGCGCGCTGGCGCCGCAAACGCGCCCTCGGCGCGACGTGGTTGAAGCGGCCGGACCTGTTGGACGGCCTGGAACTTGACGAAGATTCGAAACAACTGCTGCGGGAATTCATCGCGCAGCGGGAAGAGTAAAAGGCGAAGCCATGAGCAAGATCATCGAGCAGATCGAAGCGGAACAGATGTCCAAGACCGTCCCGGATTTCCGCGCGGGCGACACCGTCGAGGTGAAGGTCAAGGTCAAGGAAGGCGAGCGTGAGCGCCTCCAGGCCTTCGAGGGCGTGGTCATCGCCAAGCGCAGCCGGGGCCTGCACTCGGCGTTCACGGTACGCAAGATGTCGCATGGCGAAGGGGTGGAACGTGTGTTCCAGACCTACAGCCCGCAGCTGGCCGAGATCACCGTGAAGCGTCGCGGCGCCGTCGCCCGCGCCAAGCTCTATTACCTGCGTGATCGCACCGGCAAGGCTGCGCGCATCAAGGAAAAGCTGGGCTGAAAACAGGGCGGGCGGTGCCGGTGTCCGTCTGACGGGCATCGGTCCATCACGCAGGACAAGGCCGCCGCGGAGAATCCGCTGCGGCCTTGTTCGTTTGGAGTTCACAGAAACTTACGAAACCGGCCTCGTGAACCGTCGGCGCGATGGACTTGGCTTGCGTTACCAGTGCTTTCGACCCTGAAGGAGCACTGCCGTGACATTCCCGATCCTCACTTCGAGCGCAAGCCGTTACCGAACCCTGGTTGCCGTCGCGGCAATTGGCATAGGCATGAGCGCGCTGTCCGGTTGCGGCAGCATGGCGCGTGAGCGCATCAGCCAGCGCCTGGATGATCGCTTGCAGTTCGATCAGATCGATACCGATCGCAACGGTTGCATCAGCCCTGGCGAACTCGAGCGCTTCAAGCAGACGCTGGCGCAGCGGTAGTCAGCAGGGCGGCCGCTGCGACAGTGTTCTTACGAAAGTCGCGGCGGTCGGGCCATCGGGGAGTGGCCTCGCTGCTCGGCGACGCGATCCAGCCAGGCCCGGATGGAGGGATACGGTTCGAGTGTGAACCCACCGTCGGCCGCCGCATGGGTATAGGCGTACAAGGCGATATCGGCGATGCCGAAGCGGTCTTCGACGAAAAACTGACGCCCGCTCAGGTGCTGTTCCATCACCGCCAGCGCCTGCCTGCCGCGCTCGTGCAGTTTGGGCAGTTCTGCCCGCCGTTCGTGATCCGGCGGAAGAAATCCGCAGATGTAGCGGGCCACCGCGATATAGGGCTCATGGCTGTACTGTTCGAAGAACAGCCATTGCAGGGTCCGTGCGCGCGCCAACCGCGGGCCGGGCCATAGCCGCGTGTCCTCGGCAAGGAAGCAGAGGATGGCGTTGGATTCGGCGAGCGTTTCTCCATTGTCCAGTTGCAGCACCGGTACCCGGCCGTTTGCATTGAGTGCAAGGAAGTCCGGCTGGCGGCTGGCACCGGTGGTGATGTCCACTTCCTGCCAGCGAAACGGCAAGCCCAGATGATCGAGCAGCAGTCGCAGCTTGTGGCAGTTGCCTGAGCTGGACATTCCGTAAACGGTATACATGCGGCTTCCCGGGAATTGCGGCGCCGTGATGATAGCGGCTATGGAGCCGACCGGGCTGCGTCGCCGCTTTCATTTGCAGGCCGATACGATACTAGCGGCCCTGCCGCAAGCGCACCCGGCAGAATGAACCTGCTGCCTGGCCGTTTCCCCCTTCTCCCGCAAGCGGGCGAGGGTCGGCCGGCATCATGCGACGCGCGATTCACGTTAACGGCCATGCCGGCGGAGGCACCCCGGAAAATGAATCCTGCGCCAGGCAGGCCGCCCTCACCCCACCACCCGCTCCGCGGGCGGTCCTCCCCTCTCCCACGTCGTGGGCGAGGGGCAGCGGACTCGCTGCGCGAGATTCACGTTAATATCGGTCCTGTCGATTGCCCGATTCCCTGATGCTCCGAAAGCTGCTGCCCGATACCTACGTGATCGCCTTGCTGAGCACGGTAGCCCTGGCCAGCCTGCTGCCGTGTCGCGGCGATGTGGCGGCGATGCTCGGTGTGCTGACGCATGTGGCGATCGCCGTGCTGTTCTTTCTGCACGGTGCGAAGCTGTCGCGGGAAGCGGTTGTTGCCGGCTTCACGCATTGGCGTCTGCATCTGACGACGCTGTCGGTCACCTTCATACTGTTTCCCGTGCTGGGCTTGGCGGCGCGTCCGCTGTTGGCCCCCTGGGTCGGCGATACGCTTTATACCGGCGTGCTGTTCCTGTGCATGCTGCCGTCAACGGTGCAGTCTTCGATCGCCTTCACCGCGATGGCGCGCGGCAATGTGGCGGCGTCGGTGTGTGGCGCCTCGGCGTCGAACATACTGGGCATGTTCGTCACACCGCTGCTGGTCGGCCTGTTCGTGGCTCAGGGCTCGGGTGCGATATCCACCGACGCGATCGGCAGCATCCTGGTGCAGTTGTTGCTGCCGTTCATCGCCGGACAGGCCGCGCGGCGCTGGATCGGAGGCTGGGTAAGGCGTCGCGCTCCGGCGCTCAAGTATGTCGACCAGGGTTCGATCCTGCTGGTGGTTTACACCGCGTTTTCCGCGGCAGTGGTCGAAGGTCTGTGGTCCAAGGTCGATGGTCCGGCACTGCTCGGCCTGCTGGCGATCAGCGCTCTGCTGCTGAGTGTGGTGATGCTGAGCACGACTTTCGGTGCCCGCGCGCTCGGCTTCAAGCGCGAAGATGAAATCAGCTTCGTGTTCTGCGGGTCGAAGAAGAGCCTGGCCACCGGCGTGCCGATGGCGAAGGTGCTGTTCGCGGCACCGGATGTCGGCATGATGGTGCTGCCGCTGATGCTGTTCCATCAATTGCAGCTGATGGTGTGCGCGGTGCTGGCGCAGCGCTACGCGCGCGCCGAAACGTCCGACGCGGCCCGCCAGCGGGCCTAGGTTCTGGCCGAACGATCGCCGGCGGCATCGCTCAGACTCCCCAGGTCACCGCCACGTTCTTGCGCTGCGAGCGTTCCAGCATTTCGATCAGCGGCCAGGCGCGCCGCGCCAGATCGACCGGTATCGGCTGGTCCTCGTCGTCTTCGCCGTTCTCGGCCTTGTTTTCGTCCTGCTCGGCCTTCGGCTTGCGCTGCTCGCTCTCGATTGCGGCACGCAGGGCCGATACGGCCGCCGGAATCTCTTCCGGGGCCAGTGCGCCGCGTTCCGCCTCGGGTTTGCCGATGATTTCCAGCAGGCGGCGGGCGTGGGTCTGCAGCATGACGATCTTGGCGGCAGCCGGTGACGAGAACTGGATCATCTCGGACTCCTGTGTGCGGTGGATCGCGGCAGTCTAGTCGCAAGGCCCTGAATCGCGGGCGCGGCGATGCGAGCCGCGGCTGCTCAGCCGTGATTCGGGCAGCGGCATGCACACTGCCGTGCACGCTTGAGCAGGGACCCCACCCGATGCAGTACGCAGACGCATTCCTTCACGAAATCGAATCATTCCTGGGCTGGAAGCTGGATGCCGGACGTCAGGATCAGGCCATGCGATGGCGCGACCAGGGTCAGTCGGCCGAGGCCATCGCGCAGCGATTCGAGAAGCTGCGCGTGGCCGGCGACACGCTCAACGACCCGAGCATTCCCGTGCGGGACGATCCGCCGACCCGGCCTCAGGACGACGATCCGGCAGAATTCTGAGCGCCGGTGCCGTGTCGGAACCTGTCAGCAGGAAATCGCCAGCGTATTGTTTTTGCTGGATCAAAGGACTCCAATCGGAGGGCGGAGGTTTCATTCGCAGTTCATGATCGGCGACGCACACTGCCGGTCCAGCCAGGAACCCCGATTACCGTGGTGCGAGGTTCCGCATCCATACCAGAAGACGATCTGAATTCAGATGCTCGTCGCGCATCGCCGATAGGGAACAATGCTAGATACGATCTGCTCACCCCAAAGCGACATCGTCGAAGCCTACCGCTTCGTGCGCGACCGCAGTCTCAAATTGATCGCGCCCCTGTCGGCGGAAGACACCGTGGTGCAATCGATGCCGGATGTCAGTCCGACGAAGTGGCATCTGGCACACAGCAGCTGGTTCTTCGAGCAATTCCTGCTGTCCTCGCAAGGTGGCTACGAGCCCTTGCGGCCGGGCTGGCAGTTTCTGTTCAACTCCTACTACGAATCGGTGGGGCCGCGGCACGATCGCGTGCAGCGCGGACTGTTGTCGCGGCCGACACTGGCCGAGGTGATCGAATACCGCCATCGCGTCGATGACGATATGGCGCCCGTGTTGGATCGGGCCGCTTCCGATTCCGAGTTGGCTTCACTGATCACCCTGGGGCTGCATCACGAGCAGCAGCATCAGGAGCTGATGCTGACCGACATCAAGCATGTCTTTTCGGTCAATCCGCTGGAGCCGTCCTATCAGCGTGAGGCACCGTTCGGATTGCCCGGCCACGCCTTGCCGATGCGCTTCGTGCGCGGCAGCGCGGGTATCGTCGAAATCGGGCATCACGGCGAGGGGTTCGCGTTCGATTGCGAAACGCCGCGTCATCGCACGCTGCTGCACCCCTATGAAATGGCCGATCGGCCGGTGACCAACGACGAGTTTCGCGACTTCATTCGCGACGGAGGCTACCGCACGCCAAGCCTGTGGATGTCCGAAGGCTGGGCCAAGGTGCAGTCCGAAGCCTGGACCGGGCCGATGTACTGGGATGCCCAGGCGGAAACCGAATTCACCCTGGCCGGCCGGCGCGAGATCGATCCGTATGCGCCGGTCTGTCATGTCAGCTATTACGAGGCGGATGCGTATGCGCGCTGGGCCGGCGCACGCCTGCCGCGCGAGTCCGAGTGGGAACACCTGACCGAAACCCGCGTCGATATCGATGCGCAATTGCGGGCCGCCAATTTCGCCGATGCCGGGTTTTTGCACCCCCAGCCGGCGCAGCGTGACGAAGGCCTGCTCCAGTTGTTCGGCGATGTCTGGGAGTGGACCTCAAGCCCCTACGTCAACTATCCCGGCTACAGGCCATTGCCGGGCGCGCTCGGCGAATACAACGGCAAGTTCATGTGCGGGCAATGGGTGCTGCGTGGCGGCTCCTGCGTCACGCCGGCGGGCCATCTGCGCGCGAGCTACCGCAACTTTTTCTATCCCCCTGATCGCTGGCAGTTCATGGGGTTCCGTCTCGCCAAGGATGCCTAGTCCTAAAGAAGCAGTGGAAACAAGGAGAGCGTGCGCATGAACCGACCTGTGCAAGCGACAAGACTCAAGGAAACCGATTTCAGGCAGTTCAGCCTGCCGGACGACGACTTTGCCAGCGAAGTGATTCGTGGGCTTTCGGGGCGCCCCAAGCGCCTGCCCTCCAAGTACTTCTATGATGCAGAAGGCTCGGCCTTGTTCGAGAAGATCTGCGATCAGCCCGAGTACTATCTGACGCGCACCGAACTCGAGATCATGCGCGACCAGGCCGCCTCGATGGCCGCGGCACTGGGTCCTGACGTGCGCCTGATCGAATTCGGCAGTGGCGCCGGCCTCAAGACCCGCCTGCTGCTCGAAGCCTTGCGCAATCCGGTGTGCTACATCCCGATCGAGATTTCGCAAAGCGCGCTCGACGACAGCGTGGCGCAGCTGCGTGAGGACTTTCCGCAGGTGCAGATGCAGCCGGTTTGCGCCGATTTCACGCAGGCGCTGTGTCTGCCGCGTCCCGCACGTGAACCGCGGCGCACCGTGATCTATTTCCCCGGTTCGACCATCGGCAATTTCTCGACATCGGAGGCCGACGCCCTGCTGCGCGAGATGCGTCTGACCATGGGCCCGTATGGCGCGGCGCTGATCGGACTGGATCTCAAGAAGGACATCGGCACCATGGAGGCGGCCTACAACGACGCTGCCGGCGTCACCGCCGAGTTCACGCTCAACCTGCTGGCCCGGATCAACCGGGAGCTCGAAGGCGACTTCGATCTCGATCGCTTCGAGCACCAGGCGCGCTACAACCCCGAGGCCGGACGCATCGAAACCCGGATCATCAGCCGCTTTGACCAGACGGTGCGCGTGTCAGGCCAGGGCGTCACCTTTCTCAAGGGTGAGGCGATGCTGGTCGAATACAGCACCAAGTATTCGCTGGACGACGTCGAAGGCATGGCCGCACGCGCCAACCTGCATGCGACGCGTCGCTGGTTCGATCGGGATCGACGCTTCTGCGTGCAACTGCTCGAACGCACGCCCTTGTCTTGGAGTGCGCACGCGGACGCTTGAAACACGGTCCAGGCCCCCAACCCAACCCAACCGGAGACAGCGACATGAACAGCAGAATTCTCAATGCCTGCGCTCTCGCCAGCCTGATGCTATGCGGTGCCGCCCATGCCGAATCCAGCGTGGTGATGCACAGCGTCAGCGCTGAGGGTGTCGGCAAATCGCTGGGCGCCGTCACACTCGGCGACTCGGAATACGGTGTGGTGCTGACGCCCAAGCTTGGCGGCTTGCCGCCAGGCCTGCACGGCTTCCACCTGCACGAAGGCGCGAGCTGCGCGCCGGCGAGCAAGGACGGCAAGATGACCGCCGCCGCGTCCGCCGGCAGTCATTACGACCCCGAGGAAACCGGTATGCATGGCCTGCCTTGGGGCGAAGGCCACCTCGGCGATCTGCCACCTCTGTACGTCACGGCCGATGGCGCGGCCGTACAGCCTGTGCTCGCGCCACGCCTGGAGATGGCCGATCTTGAAGGCCACGCGCTGATGATCCACGAAGGCGGCGACAACTTCTCCGACCACCCGGAGAAGCTGGGTGGCGGCGGTTCGCGCATCGCCTGCGGCGTGATCGAGTAAGCCGGCGTCTGCGAGCATGAGTGTCCAGCAGGTTTATTGGGCGGTGGCCTATCCGATACTGGCCGCAGTGCTGGCCGTCGGCGCCTTGTTGCTGATCAAGATCGTGCGTCATCGGCAGGCGGCGAAGGATGCGCGCCGGCTCGATGCCGTGCCGGCGCAGCCGATGAGTCGCGATCAGGCGCGCGCACTGATCAGGCGCTATCTGTACGGCGCCGGTCCGATACTGTTCGTGCTGGCGCTGGTCGGCGTGGCCGTGGCCTGAGCGCCACTCAGCCTTCGTCCTCCTCCTCGGCGTCGTCTTCATCATCCGCTTCGTCCTCGGACGACAGCGGTGGCAGCTCGCCGAGCGTGGCGCTGGCGCGCGCCTCGCGATAGCGATCAAGCGTCTCATCCAGATGGAAATGCGCATTCCAGACACTCGCCAGCGTGACGCTCAACAGCGCCACGGTGGCGAGCGCCCGTGCGTTGAGCCTCGTCGTGCCATGAAAGCGGATGAATGCGGCACTGAACAGCGCCACCCAGGCCAGGCCCAGCGCGTAACCGGCCACCACGTCGGACAGCCAGTGCACGCCCAGGTACAGGCGCGAGAATCCGACCATGCAGATCAGCACGCTGGCACCCGCGAACAGCGGCAACCGCAGGTTCCAGGGACGTTGCCAGGCCAGCAGTACCGTCAGGAATCCGTACAGCACTGCGCTGCCGGCGGCGTGACCGCTGGGAAACGAGTAGCGGTCGAAACCTTCGTAGATATTGCCGGGGCGATCACGCGAAAGTGCCCATTTGAGCAATACCACTGAAGCCCGTGCGGCCAGTGCGGCGGCGAGCCAGTAGGCGATCACCGCCCATTGTCGGCGCCACGCCAGCCAGGCCGAGATGCCCAAGGCCAGAGGTACGGTGACGATGGCGCCGCCGAGCCCTGTCAGGACCACCATCAAACGGTCCACGGGCTCGCTGTGCAGTGACTGGAGCGCGCTCCAGACGCTGCGGTCGAGGTGCAGCATGGTCTCGCGTTCGACCACGGATTCAGTGATTTCGAAGAACGCCATGCCGCATACCAGTAGGATCAGGCTGGCCACCAGCAGCGCCGCGAGTTCGCGCTGATCCCGGTCGAGCAGCGGCAGCAGTGCGCGCGCCGAGAGGCCGCCGCGATTCGCTGCCAGCCGAACGATCGCCAGACGAATCCGGTCGAGCCCGCGCAGCAGCGGCTTCAGCGCGAGTACGCTCAGGCGTGCCAGCAGCAACAGCGCGGCGAACAGCAGGAACAGGCTCAGCGCCGCCAGACCGAGGCGGTTCGGGCTCAGCGAATCGAGCATGTCATTACCACCGGCATGCGAAGGAACGTCCAGGGGATAGAGGCTTCGCCTTGTCGCCCATCAAGCCTGATCACTTTCGGTGCGCATCATCAATGTCCTTGTGCTTGGGTGGAGCGGCTGCGGCGATCTCTCGGAACCCTGTCCGATAGTACCGGCAGCGGCCGCCAGGAACCGAGCAAAAACGGTCGTTCAGGCCGTGTTCGCCACTGATTCGATAGGGTGGTTTCCAAGCATTCGCACTTGGACATCAACAGTGTCAGGCGAAGCACCGCATTGGCGATTCGCCATTGTCGGAACAGGAGGAGGCAAATGATGACTGTCTCCTCCCTGCATGAGGAGAGCCCGATGAGCACTGCAACCGAGTTCGGCATGAGCCCCGAAGACGCTCCTGACAGCAAGCCGCCCCATGCCAGCAATGGTGCCGCGACCGATTCCGGCGGGTCGGGCGGCGACGCGCGAGGAGCCAGCAACGACAGCGGCGGTTCACCGTGGCGGGGCCTTGCCCGGGATCTGTTGAAGCTGAGCCAGGAACAGGTACTGACCTTCGCCCGCGAGCGGAGCGTGCGCGGGGCCGAACGGCTCGACAGCGTTGCCGGGCTGGTACAGCGCTCCGGTGAGGATATCGGCAGTTCCGTGCCGGCGGTCGCCGACTACAGTCAGCAAGCGGCGCAGCGTATCGAGCATCTCGCCGCCGAACTGCGTCGCCGTGAGCCGATGGAACTCTACGCGGAGCTCAATCGAGCGGTCCGGCGGTATCCGACGGCGAGCCTGATCGGAGCGGCCACCATCGGATTCCTGGCCGCACGATTTCTCAAGAGCGGAACCGGCGCGCGCGTCTGAGCGCTCGAGCGATGCGTGAGCCCCGTCCCATCGTTGATCTGCTGTCGGACCTGATCGTCCAGGCGAGTCTGCTGTTTCGCCAGGAACTCGATCTGGCCCGATCGGAAACCAGCGACCGGATCGCCGCGATCGGCGGCGCCCTGGCGATCATTCTGGCCGGCGTGGTGCTCAGCGGTATCGCCGTGCTGCTGCTGCTCGACACCGCGATCCTGCTGCTGACCATGGCGGGCGTTCCGGAGCCCTGGAGTTCGCTGCTGGTCGCCGCTGTGTCGTTGGCATTCGGCGTCCTGATTCTGTTGAAGGGGCTGCGCGAAGTCCGTGCGGCCCGCATCACCCCGAAACGCACCATCGAACAACTGCGCCGCGATGTCGCGGTCGCCAAGGAGAGATGAGCATGAACAAGCAAACCCCTTACAACGCGGTCAATTCGTCGGATACCGCCCAGATCGAACGCGGGATCGAGAATACGCGTGAGAAGCTGTCCGACACGCTGCACGAATTGAAGGACAAGGCCTCTCCCAGGCAGCTTGCGGACCGCGCGGTCCGTTTCGCCAAGGATTCCGGTGCGCCCGAAATGGCACGCGGCGTGGGACGCACGGTCCGGGATCACCCGGTGCCGTTTCTGCTGGTCGGTGCCGGTCTGGGCTGGCTGGTCGCCAGTCGACTGCGCAGCCGCAGCGACACCACCGAGGATGTCGCGGGGCGTCTGGCGCAGGATTCGAACGCCACCTATCCGGACGTTCGTCTGGGCGCCCGCAGCAACGGCGCCGCTGCGCCCGAGATCGACGACGAGGGTGTCGACGAACGGCTCTACGAGGCCGGCGAGCATGCCGGTGAGAAGCTCACCGAAACCCTGATCCAGGCGCGGGAGAAACTCGGGGGAGCCCGTGATTCGGCCGCTCGTGTCGCCAGCGGCATCGCCGACCGCAGTGGAGAATGGGCCGGTGCCGCGCGCCGCGGGGCACAGCGTGGCTGGTCCTACGCCACTGATGAACAGCCATTGATATTGCTTGGTGTCGGTCTGGCGGCCGGAACCGCGCTGGGCTTGGCCCTGCCGCGCTCGCGCAGTGAGGAGCGGCTGCTGGGTTCGCACAGCGCCGCCCTGCAGTCGCGCGCGCGCGATGCTGCCCAGACTCAGTACGAACGCGCCAAGTCCGCCGCGCGGGACACCTACGACACGGTGATGGACGATCTCGACCGGCGCGGTCTCAGCGCCGAGGGTCTGCGCGGCGCCGCGGGCGCCGCCGCCGAGCAGGCGAGGACCGCGCTGGGGGGCGACGAGAGCGGCAGTTACAAGCCGCATTGAGTGCGGCCTTGCCGTCGCCGTAAAAGTCGAAGTGACGATGCCGCGTTTTCTCAGGGAGACGCGGCATTGTCTTGATCGGCACAATGTGAATCGACCATTTGCCGCAAGCGGATATCGATGAACTGGCGTGAACTGTTCGGCCTGATCAAGGCTACCGCGATCGGCTGGTCGCAGGACCGTGCCTCCAGCATGGGCGCGGCCATCGCGTTCTATACGGTGCTGTCGCTGGCGCCACTGCTGCTGATCGTGATCAGCGTGGCCGGTCTGTTCTTCGGTGAGGAGGCGGCCCGCGGCGCGCTGATCGACCAGCTCACGGAGCTGGTGGGCGCAAACGGCGGTGCCGCGATCCAGGCCGCGCTCAGCAGCGCCCACGATCCCGGGCGCGGCCTGATTTCGGTGCTGATCGGCGTGGCGACTCTGGTGATCGGTGCCACCACGGTGTTCATGGAGTTACAGGCCAATCTCGACCGTATCTGGAAGGCGCCGATGATTGGTGGCGTCACTGGCTATGTGCGGCGGCGCATGCTGTCCTTCGGTGTGATTCTGGGCGTGGGATTCCTGCTGACGGTGTCGCTGGTGATGACGGCGGTCATCACCGCGATCGGCACATTCTGGCAGGACCGCATCGGCGGCTGGCAGGCGCCGATCCAGTTGCTCAACTTCGCTGTTTCCTTCGGTATCGTGACCCTGCTGTTCGGCATGATCTACAAACTGCTGCCCAGCGTGAACAACGCCTGGGGCGACGTCTGGACTGGCGCGGCCGTGACGTCGCTGCTGTTCTCGATCGGCAAGTATCTGATCGGCCTGTATATCGGCAGCGCCGCCGTGTCCTCGTCCTATGGCGCGGCCGGGGCTTTCGTGGTGCTGATCGTGTGGGTCTACTACTCGGCGCAGATCTTTCTGTTCGGCGCCGAATTCACCTACCAGTACGCCTGTCTGCGCGGATCGCTGCGTCACGACCCGACTCACGTTGGCAACGCGTCGCGCTGAACGATGATCACGCCGAGCACCAGCAGCGTGAACAGCCAGACCAGCAGATAGATCCACATCGCGCGTTTCGCCTTTTCCTTGCCCCACCAGTCGCGCGGACGAATGCCCTTGAGCAGGAACACCAGCTTGCACGCCAGGTTGATGCTGACGATGTTGACCGCGAGCAACAGCCCGGCGCCGGTGGCGAGCCGGATTTCGCCATGACCGAGCATCAGCCCCAGTGCGGCTGCCGGCGGCAACAGCGCCACGGCAACCATCACGCCCACCAGCACGCTGGGCAGGCCGGTGGTCAGCGACAGCGCCGCTGCGGCACCGGAAGCCAGGGCCAGGGCCAGCGACTCCATGCCGACGTCGGTGCGTGACAGCAACTCGTGCGCATCCGCCGTGAACGGCCACAGCAGACCCAGCAGCAATGACAGGGCCACCGCCAGCGCCACGCCCGCCAGGGTGGTCAGCACCGCCTTGCGCATCAGTTCGAGGTCGCCGAGCGCGGTGCCCAGACCGAGCGCCAGGTTCGGACCCAGCAGCGGGGCGATGACCATGGCGCCGATGACCACGGCGGCGCTGTCCTCGACCAGACCGATTGCCGCCACGATCGTCGACAGCAGTACCAGCAGCAGATAGTTGCCGTCGAGGCGCGCATTGCGCTCCACCATGTTATAGAGCGCTTCACGCGCCATCGTGGCTGAATCCTCGTCCGGCTGCGGAATCGTGAGATCGACGGGAATCACCAGCACGCGCGCGCTAGGCTGCGCGCCGAGGATCGACTGCAGCGCGTCGAGCACCGCCTGCACCTTGTCGTCGCGGGTGAGGATGCGCATCGCGCGCATGTCGTCTTCACCAATCGGTCCGGTACGGAAATCGTAAGCCTTGTACTTGTCCGCGATCGCTTGCACGGTCGGCAGGCTGCGTTGGCTGGCGACCACTTCGATCAGCTTCATGCGGCGGGTTCCGGTCGATTGCCATGCACGCGCTGCCACTCGGATAGCCGACGCAGATACAGCGTCAGCTCGCAGTCGGCACAACCGCCGCCGCAGCAGTCGTAGTCCACCGGTGGTTGCGGCTTCGGCGGCAGCGTTTCCTTGTTCATTGGGTGCAGGCGTGGAGGTTTGGGTAAAGGCTGGAACGCGGGCGAGCGTGCGGAGGCGGCATCTGTCGCGCGCCAGCGTACGAGGAAGTGTCATTGTGCACAGGCGCGGGCAGCCGTGCTTTTTTGTCGACGCGGGCCGTGACTTTCGCTAACGTCAGCCGACGGGCATGGAACGTCGCATGCCTTGAGGCCGAAGCACAGTACAGGACGCGGTTGCAGGAGCAGCTACGGGGGCGGAAACGTGAGTCGCAGCATGGATAGCTTGGGCCAGCTATCGGACCATACCGGGGATGTGGCGCCGTCGGCCACGTCGCCCGCCGACGTGCGCGGAGATGCGCTCTATGTCAGCGCCATCGCCCATCGCCTGATCGCGGGCCATCGCGACAATATCAAGGTGCTCGACCTTCAGGGGCGGCTGGTGCTGATCAACGAATCAGCCTGCCGCGCGCTCGGCGTGGATCAGGCCTCGGCGCTGCTGGGCCAGGACTGGACCCACTTGTGGGCGCCGAAGGAGCGTGAATGCGCCGCCTCCGCCTTGGAGCGCGCCCGTCGCGGCGAAACCGCACGTTTCGAAGCGCTGCGCAGTGTTGGTGAACGGCCGCCGGTGTGGTGGGATGTCACGGTATCGCTGTTGCCGGCCTCGGACGCGCTGCCGGCTCACCTGCTGGTGGTGTCACGCGATATCAGCGAGCAGAAGCGGATTCAGAGCGAGTACCTCAAAAGCGAGGAACGCCTCGGACTGGCAGTGGATGCGGCGGAATTGGGCACGTTCTACTGCCCGATGCCGATGGGACGGATCGTCTGGAACGCCAAGTGCAAGGAACACTTCTGGCTGGCACCGGACGCAGAAGTCGATTTCGACCTGTTCTATGCGCGTCTGCATCCGGATGACCGCGAAGCTGCGCGCGAGGCCGTGAACGCGGCGGTTTACCGAGGCGAGAATTACGACATCGAATACCGGACCGTCGCGCCGGATGGTCGCTTCCGCTGGCTGCGCGCCATCGGCCGCGGCTACCGCGACGACAACGGCGAGCCGACCCGGTTCGATGGTGTCACCATGGACATCTCGCAGCGCAAGCGGGTGGAGCAGGAGCGCGAATACCTGCTCGAATCGGAACGGTCGGCGCGTGCCGAGGCCGAGCGCGCCAGCCGCATGAAGGACGATTTTCTGGCGATGCTGAGCCACGAGCTGCGTACGCCCCTCAACGCCATCACCGGCTGGGCTCAGATTCTGGCGATGGGGGCGCAGGGCGAACTGCGCGAAGGTCTGGAGACCATCGAGCGCAACGCGCGGGCGCAAAACGCCATCATCAACGACATGCTGGACATGAGCCGCGTCATCTCCGGCAAGTTGCAACTGGTGCACGAGCAGCTTGATGTGGCGCGACTGCTGACCGAATGCATCGAAGCCCTGCGCCCCTCGGCCCACGACAAGGCACTGCGAATCGAGACCGACTTCGACCAGACCGCGTGCTGGGTTTCCGGAGACGCCACGCGACTCAAGCAGGTTTTCTGGAATCTGGTCAGCAACGCCATCAAGTTCACTCCGCCGGGCGGTCGCGTGCAGGTGAGGACCGTGACCCACAGCGCCACGGCCGAAATCACTGTGGAGGACAGTGGCGATGGCATTCCGCGTTCGGCGCTGCCGTTCATCTTCGATCGCTTCCGTCAGGCCGATGGTTCCACCACGCGCCGTTACGGCGGGCTTGGCCTGGGGCTGTCGATCGCCAAGCAGATCGTCGAACTGCATGGCGGCCGCATCGTCGCCGAGAGTGAGGGCCTGGGTCACGGCGCCTGCTTCCGGGTGGTGCTGCCGCGTGACCTGACTGCCTTCGAATACGAACTGGGATTGGTGGCGCGGCCATCCGAGCCCGCCGAAGCCATCGGCTCCGAGGTCAGCCCGACGACCCTGCTTGAAGGCCTGGACGTGCTGGTCGTGGACGACGAGGCCGACGCGCGCGCAGTCCTGAAACGCATGCTCGAAGACAGTGGCGCGCGGGTGCGTCTGGCGGCCTCGGTGGCCGAGGCGCTTTCGCAGTTCGATACCGCAGCACCGCACGTGCTGCTCAGCGACATCAGCATGCCGGGCGAGGACGGCTATGCCCTGATTCGCCAGATCCGTTCTCGCACGGCCGAGGCCGGCGGCATGGTGCCGGCTATTGCCGTCACCGCCTACGTGCGCGACCTCGACCGCGCAAAGGCGCTGCTCGAAGGTTATCAGGGGCACGTGGCAAAGCCGGTCGAGCGGGTTCGCCTGATCCCGATTGTCGCGGCCATCGCGGGGCGGTCGGTGCGTCACGTCGGCTGAATCATTCCCAAATCCGGCCAGAGTCGGCAAGCTGCGCGCCCGATCGACCGCAGCCGTTTCATGAGTCCACACGCGCGCGCACAGTTTCAGATCCACATCTGCGTCGTGTTGTGGGGATTCACCGCGATCTTGGGCAAGCTGATCAGCCTGCCGGCGCTGTCCCTGGTGTGGTGGCGGATGTGGATCGTGGTCGCGGCATTGGCGTTGTGGCCACGGGTCTGGCGCGGGCTGGTGGCGATGCCTGCGCGCCTGATCGCGATTTACGCCGGCATCGGCGCGGTGGTGTCGCTGCACTGGCTGACCTTCTACGCCGCGATCAAGCTTTCCAATGCCTCGGTGGGGGTCACCTGCATCGCGCTGGCGCCGGTGCTCCTGGCCTTGATCGAGCCCAGGGTGGCTCGGCGTCGCTTCGATGCACGCGAGGTTCTGCTCGGAATCGCCGTGGTGCCCGGCGTGGCCCTGGTGGTCGGCGGGATCGCGGCCGACATGCGCCTGGGCGTCTTGGTCGGTGCGCTCTCGGCTCTGCTCGATGCGGTATTCGGCGCGCTCAACAAACGCTATGTGATGCGCGCCGATGCCGTGGTCGTCACCGCGATCGAGCTTGCCGGCGGCGCGCTGTTCCTGACGCTGCTGGCGCCGCTGTTGCCGGGTCCGGCATTCGCTGTTCCGGATGGTCGCGATTTCGTGCTGCTGCTGGTGCTGGCACTGGGCTGCACCTTGCTGCCGTTCACGCTGTCGCTGGTCGCCTTGCGCGAATTGTCGGCCTTCGGCGCGCAGCTCGCGGTCAACCTGGAGCCCTTGTATGCCATCGTGCTGGCGATGCTGCTGTTCGGCGAGCAGCACGAATTGGGGCTGGCGTTCTACGGCGGGCTCGCCATCGTGCTGGGCGCCGTTTTCGCACATCCCCTGATGACCTGGCGGCCGCGCCGACGCCAGGCGTCGGCGAAATTCACGGCGGATTCATAGCCTCGGGTGTCTCATGGAGCGGGCACCCTGGGGAGCCACCCATGTCCAAGCTCAATCTCGCCCGCAAGCTCATCGAATCCCATCTCGTCGAAGGCGAGACGATTGCCGGCCAAAGCATCGCGATCAGGATCGACCAGACCCTGACGCAGGATGCCACCGGCACACTGGTGATGCAGGAATTCGAGGCGATGAAGGTGGGCCGCGTGCGCACCGAGGTTTCGGCGCAGTACGTCGATCACAACCTGCTGCAGACCGACTTCAAGAATCCGGATGATCATCTGTTTCTGCGCAGCGCCTGCCGGCGTTTCGGCGTGTGGTTCAGCCGCCCCGGCACCGGTGTCAGTCACGCCGTGCACATGGAACGCTTCGGTCGACCCGGCCGTACGCTGCTGGGTTCGGACAGCCACAGCTGCGCAGCCGGCTCCATGGGCATGCTGGCGATCGGCGCCGGCGGTCTCGAAGTCGCGCTGGCAATGGCCGGCAGGCCGTTCTACCTGAAGATGCCGAAGATCATGGGTGTGAGGCTCAGCGGCCGGTTGCCGGACTGGGTCAGCGCCAAGGATGTGATTCTGGAGATGCTGCGCCGCCACGATGTGGACGGCGGCATTGGCCGCATCATCGAGTACCACGGACCGGGTCTGGCCCATCTCAGCGCGATGGACCGCCACGTGATCGCCAACATGGGCGCCGAACTCGGGGCGACCGCCACGGTGTTTCCGGCGGACGATGCGGTACGACGGTTTCTGGCGAGCCAAGGTCGCGAAGATCAGTTCGAGGCCTTGGCGGCGGACGAGAATGCCGACTACGACGAGCACGACGAGATCGACCTGTCCACGCTCGAACCGCTGATCGCCTTGCCGAGCAGCCCCGGCAAGGTGGTGCCGGTGGCGGAGGTAGCCGGTCGCGAGGTCTACCAGTGCTACATCGGTTCGTCCGCGAATCCGGGACTGCGCGATCTCGCCGTGGCGGCGATGATCGTGGATGGCCGCTCGGTCCACGACCGCGTCTCGTTCGATATCAATCCGGCGAGTCGGCAGATTCTCGAAAATCTGTCCGAAATGGGTCTGCTCAACACCCTGATTCACGCGGGTGCGCGCCTGCACCAGACCGGCTGCAACGGCTGCATCGGCATGGGTCAGGCGCCGGCGTCGGGGCGTATCAGCCTGCGTACCGTGCCGCGCAATTTCCCGGGCCGATCCGGTACCGAGGAAGACCAGGTCTACCTGTGCAGTCCCGAGACGGCGGCGGCGTCGGCGCTGAGCGGAACGATCACCGACCCGCGCACGCTGGACAGGCCATACCCCAAAGTCGTGGAACCGGAACGCCTGCGCCTGAGCACGCTGGGCGTGATCGAACCGGAGGATCAGGATGCCGGTTCCGACCTTGAAATGGGCCCGAACATCGTGCCGCTGCCGGACGCCGAAGCCCTGCCGGATGCCCTGCGGGGTCCGGCGCTGCTCAAGGTTGGTGATGACGTATCGACCGACGAAATCATGCCGGCGGGATCCCGCGTGTTGCCGTTTCGCAGCAACATCCCGGCGATCAGCCGGTTCGTCTTCGCCGCCGTGGACGGCAGTTTCCCGAAGCGCGCCGAGGAAGCGCGGGATCGCGGTGCGGCCTCGTTCCTGATCGGTGGCGACAACTACGGGCAGGGTTCGAGTCGCGAACATGCGGCCCTGGCGCCGCGCTATCTTGGTGTGCGCGCCGTGCTGGCCAAGGGTTTCGCGCGCATTCACTGGCAGAACCTCTGCAATTTCGGAATCCTGCCACTGCAATTCGCAGACCCGCAGGACTACGACAAGCTGCAGCAGGGCGACGAGCTTCACCTCGAGGCTGTGCGCGCGGCACTCGAAAGCGGCGAGACCCGTCTGACACTGCACAACCACACACGTGACCAGGACTACGCGCTCGAACACGCTCTCAGCGAGCGGCAGATCGCAATGATCCTGCGCGGTGGTCTGCTCAATCTGATGCGCGAGGAACTGGCGGCCTGAACGGCGCCGGCTGCCCGCCTGCCGTTCAGCGGCCGGCCGGGAAGCCCCGTCTAAGCTTGGTTTCAAGCGAAGTGCAGGGGGCTGGCTCCCCGCATCTTGAGGGGCGGATCATGAGCGGAATCATCAGGGTCAAAAATCGCGCAAGCCACACATGCAGGCTGCTCGCGATGGCGCTGCCGATGGCATTCGCCGCCAACACTGCACGCGCCGACACCTTGTTAGAGGTGGCCGCGTCCAGCGATCAGCTCACCCAGTTCGTGGCCGAAATGCAGGCCGCCCGACTCGACGATACCCTGAACCGGGCGGCTTCCCTGACGGTGTTTGCGCCGACCAATGACGCCTTCATGCGCCTGCCGATTCCGATGCGAGACGCGTTGATGGTGGACGGCGCGCGCATGAAAGCCCTGCTGAGCTATCACATCGTGCCGCGCCGAATCAGCGACATTCTGGCCGGAGGCACCTACAGCAGCCTGATCGGCTGGCCCTTGCAGATCGGCGGCCTGCAGACCATGCCGGTGTCGCTGATCAGCGACCATCGCCCGGCACGCACCGGTCTGCGCGTCAATCAGCGCGTCAACGTGGTGCAGACGCTGCAGGCCGAAAACGGCACGCTGTATCTGGTCGACGATGTGCTGATGCCCTACGCCGCGCGGTAAATCACGCCGCCAGTCGCGGCAAGGCTCCCAAAGCGCGAATGGACATCGGCCGAGGTGTCCGTTGTAATGCCGCGCGATCTTGATGCGTGTCGAGGGCATGACACGTTCCGGTGCGTCTTGGGAGACTCATGGAAATCGGAAAATCGCCGCGGGCGATCGCTGCGCGTTCGGCATTGCTGGTGCTGCTTTCGGTCTCGTCGGCCTACGCGCAGACCGCTTCCCCACCGGCCGAGCTGGCGCCGGTCGAGGTTCATGCTCAGCGCGTCGACAGTGGCTGGCTGGATGCAGGCACCGCGATCACCTCGGTCGATGCCGCGGACCTGACGGCGGATCGCGCCTTGAGCCTGGCCGAATCGCTGCAGCGCGTGCCCGGCGTGTTCGCACAGAACCAGTACAACTTCTCGCAGGGACTGCGCCTTTCGATTCGCGGCTTCGGCGCGCGCGCCAGCTTCGGTGTGCGCGGTATCCGCGTGCTGGTCGACGGTGTGCCGCTGACCCTGCCGGATGGACAGACCGAACTCGATGGTTTCGATCTGTCGCTGGTCGATCGCGTGGAAGTCATTCGCGGGCCGGCGTCCACCCTGTATGGCAATGCTGCCGGTGGTGTGCTGGCGCTGACGACGCGCGAACCGCCGCCCGATTTTGGCGCCAGTCTCGACCTGTCCGGCGGTGAACTCGGCTATCGCGGCCAGCGTGCCAGCGCCGGCGGCACGGCCGGCCACTGGAGCGGACTGGGCGCCTACAGTCGCTTGCGCAGCGACGGCCCGCGTGCGCAAGGGCGCGGCGAATCCGATGCCTTCAGCGGCAAGCTGCGCTATCAGGGCGCGGCGGGAAACCTGCGTCTCATTCTCAACGCGATCGACAACGAAAGCCTCGATCCCGGTGGGCTCAATGCCGGTGAAGTCCAGGCCGATCGCAGTCAGGCGGCACCCAATAACCTGCTCTACGACGCCGGCGAGACGATCCGGCAGCAGCGGGTGTCGGCCGCCTGGGATGCGCCGCTGTCGGAACTGGCCGGCTACCGGCTCTGGCTGTACGCCGGCCAGCGGGAATTCGCCAATCGCCTGCCGTTCAGCGGCAGTGGCCAAAGCGCGTTCGACCGTGATTTCGGTGGTGCCGGCGCGCAGTACACACGGCGTAGCCAATTGTTTGGTCTGGCGCAGCAATGGAGTGTGGGGCTGGACCTGGAAGCGCAGCGCGACGACCGGCATCGCTACGACAACGGCGAGGGTGGCCTGCGCGGTGCCGAGACCCTGCATCAGCGCGAGAAGGCTGACGGCGCCGGTTTGTTCGGCGAAGGCGAGGTCGAGCTGGGCGGCGGATTCAGCGCCAGTGCCGGTGTCCGTTACGACCGACTCAAGCTGGCGGTCGACGACCGTTTCGAGTCGGACGGCGATGACGGCGGTAGTCGCACGCTGCACGAATGGAGCCTGTCGGGCGGACTCGAGTATGCGATTGCCAGCCAGCACCGTCTCTATCTGCGTCTCAGCGATTCCTTCGAATCACCGACGATCAATGAACTGGCCAACCCGGACGGCGGTGGCTTCAATCGCGATCTCGAAGCCGCGCATGCGCTCAATCGCGAACTCGGGTTCAAGGGCCGCGGCGGCGCATTCCGTTACGAGCTGGCGCTGTACAACATCGAACTCGACGACGAACTGCTGTCCTACGAAATCGAGGGCCAGTCCGGACGTACCTATTATCGCAACGCCGGTCGTTCGAGTCGCGATGGCGTCGAGGCTTCGCTGGACTGGCGCCTGTCGAGCGCCTGGCAGCTCAGTCTCGCCTACACCTGGTCGCGCAACCGCTTCGACGAATACACGTTGGACGGTGTCGACTACGCCGGCAACACCGTGCCCGGCCTGCCGCGTCATCAGGGCTTCGCCGAACTGGCCTGGGCGCACGGAATCTGGAGTGCGCGTGTCAACGTGGTCGCCTACGATCATTACGAGGCGGACGATGCCAACACCCAGCGCGCAAACGGCGTGGCGCTGAGCAATCTGCGTGTCGCCGCGAGCCTGCCGCTGAGCCATCTGCGCATCGAGCCCTACGCCGGTATCGACAATCTGTTCGATCGCGAGTATTACGACAATCTGCGCATCAACGCCAGCTTCGGCCGCTACTACGAGCCGGGACCGGGACGCACGGTCTATGCAGGCATCAAACTGATTTACTGAGCAGCAGGCGGGCGGTCATTGCCGATGAGCGAAATCAAGTTCTCCAAGGAAGAAAAGGCCTTGATCGTGGCGCGGATTCAAGGCTATTTCGAGGAGGAAATGCAGCAGTCGATCGGCGGCTTCGATGCCGAATTCCTGCTGGATTTCTTTACCACCGAAATCGGTTCGTACTTCTACAATCGCGGCCTCTACGACGCCCAGGCGCTTTTGTCAGCAAGGCTGGAAGAGATCGGCGAGTCCATTTTCCAGCTTGAAAAGCGGACCCAATTCCTGCGTTAGCCACGGCATTCGTCGCTACCAGCTGGCGCGGAACGAGGCCACCAGGCTGCGCAAGGGAATCTGTTGCGACACGTAGGTGTCCGCGTACACGCTGTTGTCGAACACCAGATCCTTGGCGCGTTTGTCGCTGAGGTTGGTGCCGGCCACGATGATGGCCCAGCGTTCGTCGCTGGGGCCGAACACCAGGCGCGAGCCGATCAGGGTGTAGCCGCCCTGGCGGCTGTGCGCGTCGAGGTCCGAGGCCGAATACTGTTCGCCGCGATAGCTCAGGTCCACGCCCCAGCGCAGCGCGTAGGTTTCGCCGATCGGCAGCGTGAACAAGGGTGACAGCGCTGCCGTGAACTCCGGGGCGTTCGGCAGAGTGCAGCCGCTCAGGTCCTGACGGCCGTCTTCGTCCGGAATGCCGCAGCTGTCGTTGCCGTCCTCGGCGGCGGGCGCATTGGGATAGCTGTCGTATTCGGCCTTGCCGTAGGCCATGGAGCTCGCCAGCGAGAACCAGGCGATCGACGGGCGCCAGTTGGCCTCGATCTCCACGCCTTGCAGGATCGCTTCGGCCGCGTTGTTGACCTCATAGGAGACGTTCACGAAGTCGACCACCTGCAGATCCTCGACTTCGGTGCGGTAGGCGGTGAGGTTGAAGGTCAGTGCACGGTCGAACCAGCGGCTCTTGATGCCGGCCTCGAAGGAACTGGCGCGCTCCGGTTCGAATTCCAGATTGGCCGCGGACTCGGCGGTGGCGTTGAAGCCGCCGCCCTTGAAGCCGCGCGTCCAGGTGAGGAAGCTCATGAAGTCGTCGGACCATTCGTACTGCAACCCCAGCTTCGGCGAGAAGTCGGTTTCGTGTCGGTTCAGGGAGGTCGTGAAGGTATCGGCGCCGACCACCAGGCCGACCAGCCCCGGTCCCACCGTCTGCACGTCGAAATCCGCATCCTTGTCCTCCACGCCATAGCGCAGGCCGACGATGGTGGCCAGGCGCTCGCCGAGATGCCAGGTCATCTGCCCGAACACCGCATAGCTCTCGCTGTCCTGCTCGAAGCCGCGCAGCAACTGATCGTTGATCGGGATGTCCGGCAGCGGTTGCAGGGCATCGAGCAGGCCGGTGATCAGGCCGGTGCCGGGGATGTCGCCGAGTCCGAGCGCATCGAACCCGGCGGTGCTCAGGGCAAAGCCGATCAGATTGTCACCGGCGATCGTGTCGAGGTGGCTTTCGAGGTCCGAACGATAGCCGTAGACGCCGGTGACGAATTCGACGTGCCCGCCCAGGCCGAACAGGGAGCCGGCGTCGCCGGCCGCACGCAGTTCGATCGAGTCCTGGCTGAAATCGTTGCGGAAGTCGGTGATGATCAAATCGGCGGGGCTCACGTCGATGTCGATGATCGTGGCGAGATCGAAGGCGGCGTGGCCGATCACAGCGGTGCTGGTCAATCCTTGCAGGCCGAGCACCGCGCCGTGATCGTATTCGATCAGCGCGCGAGACAGGTCGGAGGTGCGTTCGACGTAGCCCGGCACGTTCATCGCGGTCTGCGTATCGAGCGGATCGTCTTCGGTCTGCGGATCGTATTCGCGCGAATAGGCGAGCGCCGCCGGCGCGGCGTCGAACAACTGCCACGGCGGGTAGTCCACGCGGGTGTCCGAGTACTGCGTGGACAGGCCGAGGGTCCAAGCGGAGCCCGGCGTCGCCATCAGCTTGAGGCGGCCCGCACGCTGCTCCAGGTCGCCTTCGGTGCGATTGAGCGTGGTGTTGTCGACCTCGCCGTCGCGGTCCCAGTACAGGCCGGACAGGCGCGCCGACAGCCAGTCTCCGAGCGGCACGCTGACGCCGGCCTCGATGCGCTTCTGGTCCGGATCGCCGATGCTGGCCAGCACATCGCCCGAAAAATGCGGGGACGGTTCGGCGCTGAGAAAATTGATCACGCCGGCGATCGTGTTCTTGCCGAACAAGGTGCCCTGGCTGCCGCGCAGCACTTCGATGCGTTCCAGATCGAACAGCCCGTCGGCCACGAATTCCGGTCGGCCGAGCGCCACGTAGTCCACCGACAGGCCCACCGAGGGATCGAAGCCGACATTGTCGGTTTCCGTCGCGAACCCGCGGATACCGATGACCGGCGCCTGCGGATCGATGTCGATCTCCACGTTCGCCACGCGGTTTTCGAGATCGCCGGCGTCGAAGCTGCCGGCGTCGCGCATGGCCTGGGTATCGACCACGCCGACCGAAACCGGAACGTCCTGGAGGTTCTGGACCTTCTTCTGGGCGGTGACGACGATTTCTTCGAGCTGCACCGGCGCGCGATTGTTGGCCGGACGCGTCGAGTCCGGTTCGCCGTCCTCGGTCTGCACGTCCTGGGCGAGCGCCGGCATCGCGACCAGGCACAGCAAAAGCGCGGCTGCGCCGTGGTGACGGAGGCGGGGCGAAAGCTCGTACATGGTTACTCGAAGGTTATTGGATCTCGGACGCTATTCATGGCATACCCACCATGCCCGGACCATGACGATGTCTGCCATTCGGATCCGGACGTGGGTTCGGAGCCAGGAAGGCGGATAATGAGGCCATCGCCTTTTCAAGGAGTCCCATGTCCATTCCCCTGTCCGTGCTCGATCTGGCTCCCGTGCCGTCGGGCTCCACTGCATCCGAGTCCCTGCGCCGCACGGTGGATCTGGCGCGTCTGGCGGAGTCCCTGGGCTACGTCCGGCACTGGTTCGCCGAGCACCACAGCATGCCCAGTGTGGCCAGTGCCGCGCCGGAAATCCTGATCGCGCATGTCGCTGCGGCCACCCGACACATCCACGTGGGCTCCGGCGGCATCATGCTGCCGAACCATTCGCCGCTGAAGGTGGCCGAGACCTTTCGTACGTTGGCCGGCCTGCATCCGGGCCGCATCGACCTCGGCCTGGGCCGCGCACCCGGCTCGGAGCCGGCCGCGAGCCGCGCCTTGCGCGCCTTCGAAGGCGAGCAGTTTCCGGCGCTGCTGTCCGAGATGCGGGCCTATTGCAACGGCGGATTTCCTGAGGGCCATCCTTTCAGGCAGATTCGCGCGATGCCGGACGATGTACCGCTGCCGCCGATCTGGATTCTGGGCTCCAGCGGCGCCAGTGCGCGCATGGCCGGCGCCGCCGGCATGGGCTACAGCTTCGCCAGTCACTTCAGTCCGACACCGGCCGCGCCGGCGTTCCAGGCCTACAAAGCCTCATTCCAGCCGTCCGAGGCGTTTGCGCGCCCGCACGCGATTCTGGGCGTGGCGGTGGTTTGCGCCGAGACCGAAGCCGAGGCCGAGCGCCATGCCTCGACGATGGACCTGGCGTGGCTGCGTATTCGCCGTGGTCAGTTCCTGCCGCTGCCGAGCCCCAAGGAAGCGGCCGCCTATGCCTATACCGATTTCGAGCGCGAGGCCGTGGCCGAGTACCGCCAGCGCACCATCGTTGGCACGCCGCCGCAGGTGCGCGCGGCAATCGAGTCCATGGCGACGGCCTGCGCAGCCGATGAAGTCATGATCGTCAGCAATCTGCACGATCCGGTGGCGCGTCTGCGCTCTTACGAGCTGGTCGCCTCGGCGTTCCTGGACTGAATCCATTGATCCGGAGCCGATATTCAGGGCCGGTTCGCAGCCCGGCACGCATGCTGTGGGGCATGGCGGCTGCCTTGCCAGCTTTGGCGATTTCGCAGCCGCGCTCGACTGGACCCGATTCGGCACGGCCCGAGGTCGTGCCACGGCTAACGGAGGAGGCGCCACATGGAACCCATTCGTATTCCCGAAGGCACACTGATCGTAGTCGGTGATGGCAGCAAGGCGCTGTTTCTGCGCAACCATGGAAATGCCGTCCAGCCTGCGCTCGAAACCGAAGCGGTATTCGAGCATGACGACGCCCCAACGCGCGAGCAGGGCACAGATCGTCCCGGCCGGCGCGGCGACGGCGCGGCTGGCCATCGCAGCGCCCTCGACCAAACGGACTGGCACCAGCTTTCGGAAGACCGCTTTGCCGTGACCGTGGCGGACGTCCTCTACCGCGCAGCACACGCCGGCCGCTTCGACAAGCTCGTGGTGGTGGCGCCGCCTGCAACGCTCGGCGTACTGCGCAAGGCATTCCATCCCGAAGTGCAGGCGCGCATCATCAGCGAATTTCCAAAGGACCTGAGCGGGCACGCCATCGCAGATATCGAGCGGCATCTCGCGTACTCGGATTGAGCGGTCGACCAGCCTGAACAGCTTTCATTGAGCCCTCGATATGCAGCTGAACGGAAACCCTGCACCCCGGCCGCCACAGCCATCTGGAGCGCCGCCATCTCCGCCACGCCCGCCTGTTCCGCCCGGCGAGAAACCGCCGATTCCGATGCCCGATCCGCCGGTGCTGCGTCCGCCAGGTCGACGCCACCCGCATCAGCATTGATCCCGCATGGATCGTCGCCGTCGTCGGCGATCAGAGCTCGTGCGAGGCCACGAGCCGGCCGGAGCGGTATTCGCCGATCCAGCGACGAACGTCCTTGGGTACCTCGTGCCGCTGCAATTTGTCGCGCGCATCGGACATCGAGAAGCAGCGTGCCAGCGTCTTGATCGTGCCCTGCGGGCCACAGGCATGCAGAAAGAAGGTGGTTTTCATCGTCGTCGTCCTTGAGCGATACCGGTCCATGAGGCGTAGCCGTCCCTGCGTCCGAACCGCTTCGGGGCGGACGCGAATCCAGCTGCGAGGTGCTTCGATTCAAGCCTTTCGGCGCTGAATTGCTACTGAATTCCGACAGGCTCGGATGCCGCCTCAGCGCCGCCGTCCAGCGCTTGCGCGATCGCCAGCGCCAGCGGCCGGAGCACGGCATCCGGCAAAGCCTCTTCCGCAGCGTTGTTGAGCGCCGACCATTCGGGATGTGCGCGCGCACGCAGCACCTGTCGGGCAACCGTCGGCGACGGCCAGCCGGCGGCGCTACCGGTCCGCAGTTGCTCCTGGGCCGCGTGACCGCGACGCAGCAGGGCGCGCAGCAGCTGCGTCTGCCGGCCGGCCAGCACGGCCAGCGTGCCGGCCTCGATCACGAGCCAGTGATGTCCGCGCAGGCGATCCGAGATTTCCCGCCCGAGCGGACCCGAGGCGCCCCAGACCGCGCCCAGCCCGGCTCCGATCAGGGCGGCCGCGCCCAGGCTCAGGCCGCCGGTGAAGGCATCGACGGTGAGACCCGCCATGCCGCCGGCAGCCGCCGCCGAACCGGTGCGCACACCGAGGATACGCATCGCCTCGGGGTCGAAGGGGTCGAGCTGCCAGCGGCCCTGCTGCAAGGGCAATTGCGGCGGTTCGTAGGCGCTCAGTTCGAAGCGGAACAGGCCCAGCAGCGTGTCGACGCAAGTTTGTTCTGCAGCACGTACGCGCTCCTGCAAGCGTGCTCGGGCGGCGGGCTCGTCGCCGCCCGACGGCACGCTGAAACGCAGGCCGGCGACATTGACCAACAGTTCGGCGACGCTGCGGCTTGCTGCCAGGATCAGGGCATTTCGATCCTCGTCGCGTGAGGCGCTGAGGCGCTCCAGCTGGGACCTGCGAGATTCCAGAAGTACGCCCAGCTTCTCGAAAATCTCATGTTCGGCCTCGAAATCGAACAGCACGGTGTCGAAGCTGGCGATCACATGCAGGCCCATGCGCGCCAGCTGGCTGCGCCATTGCTCGGGGTCGGCGTCCACGCTCGCCGTGAAGTTGAGCACCGGCAGCAGCGGCCGGCCACATTCGGCCAGTACGCGCAGTTCGTCGCGATGCTTGGCGAGCACCGGTTCGCGTGCGTCGATGACGTACAGTGCCGCCTCGCTGCGCAACAGCTGGCGCAGCACCTTGGCTTCCTGCTCGAAACGGCCCTGGTCGTGATCGCCGGCCAGAAAGGCTTCGATGCGCGCCACCGGGTCGGCATGGGGGCCCGGCACGGTGTCGAGGAAGTCCGACAGCGCGCTGGCGTCTTCCAGCCCCGGCGTGTCGTACAGCGCGACCAGCGCCTTGCCGTTGGCAAGCAGCGCCGCGCCCTGCACGTCGCGCGTGGTCGCGGCCCGGTCCGAGACCTCGCCGAAGCGGCTGTCGCGCGTCAACGTGCGCAGCAGCGAGGTCTTGCCGGTGTTGGTGTGGCCGACCACGGCCAGTGACAGGGCATCGCTGCGATTCATGCGCGGATCCCGTCCTCGGACAAGGCGGGCAGGGCGCCTGTCGCGTCCGTGCACCAGGGCAGCACGCGATCCATGCCCGCGCGCGTGGCAAAGGCCTGCCATTCGTCGAGGCGGCGTTGCGTGGCTTCGTTGCCGCGTGCCTGCAGGCGTTCGAAGGCCGCGAGCACCAGAATCGCCGGAACCTGCGCCGCGTCGATCGCCTCGACCGCGAAGCGCTCGTTGCCGCGGTCGGGTGTGGCGGTGGCGCGTGCCACGAAGATCAGCCGGCCGGTTCGGGCTTGTGCGAGTTGATCCAACAGTTGGCGGCGTTGCTCCGCGCCGTCGGCCACGCCGAGCCAGTGGCACTGCCACTGCGACTCGATCGCATCGGCTTCGTCCGGCGCCCATTCGAGCCCGAGTGCGAGGCGGCCTCGTCCTTGCGCGGCACGGCGTGGCACACGCTGGCGCGGTGCCGAGGGGCGCTCCGACACCGGATCGACGACGCCGAGACCGGCGTGATCCGGCAGCAGGCGTGTGCGCAGGCGCGCATAGCCGGGTCGCGTCAAGTCACGGCCGATGTTCGACAGCGCGCGCATTGCCAGCGCCACGCAGGCCAGCAGCGCCAGCAGTCGCGGCAGCACGCCATAGACCACCAGGGCGGCGAGCAGCCATATGGCCCAGGCTTCGCGGGCACCGCTGTCCAGAGCGCCGTCCACGGGCAGGGTTTCGGGACCGGTGGCACCGAGCAGCGCCGGGCCCAGCGACATCCAGCGCGCCCACTGCGCCAGTGCCTGCGGACTCAGCAGAGTGGTTTCCCAGGCCAACTCGTAGGCGCGGACCGAGAGCAGCACCGCCAGTGTCAACAGCGCGCACAGAGAGAACGCCAGCCAGGCGGCGTGCACGACGGCGCCCAGCAGCCAGCGACCGCTGCTGCCGCCCGCCAGCAGGCGAATGGCGTCCAGCGCGCTGCTGTCGGCGGGCTCGGCCGGCTTGGAACTCGCGAGGGCGTGTCGTTCCCAGCGGGTCCACAGTTGCCTGATCAGTCGGCCGAGACCCGGTGCGGCGCGGCTGGACCAAGGTTGTATCGCCAGCCACAGCAGCAGGCTCAGCAGATTGAAGCCCACCAGCACACAGACCAGCAGCGGCAGACTGACCGGCTGGCGGCTGCCCAGCGTGGTGCTGGCGGCAGCGATGCCGGCGATGCCGCTGAACGTGAGGGCGATGCCGACCAGCGCCAGCGCGCTGCGGCGCAGATGGCGCAGCGCGCGCAGGCGTGCGTCCGACTCGGGCAGGGCCTGGGCGCGGGCGGCGAGCCGCTGGGCGAAGTCGCCGCCGGCCGCGATCGCGCGGGCATCGGCATCGGGCGTGTGGGGTGGATGACCGGCGCTTTCTTCGCGCAGGCGCACCAACTCCATGAGCAGGCGATCGCCGAGCCGGAGCGTGCCGGGGGGTGCTGTCGAGGGTACGGACATGTTGCGCGAATCATACGCAAACGCGGATTCGCTTCCGGCGCTGTGGATGTGCTGCTCGCTTTAATCGTCCGTGCTGCTGCGCAGCCGCTTGGTCCGACCGCGTCGGGTTTTTTCGTCCACGCGCTTGCGCCTGGCATTGGCGCTGGGCCGCGTCGCCTTGCGCACGCGCGGCACGCGCGTGGCCGCTTCGAGGATCAGGCGCAGCCGTTCCAGGGCATCCTGGCGATTGCGTTCCTGGCTGCGCTGGGTCTGTGCCTTGATGATCAGCACGCCGTCCTGCGACAGGCGCCGGTCGGGACGGTCCAGCAGCCGTTGCTTGACCGCATCCGGCAGGCTGGAGGCCGGGATGTCGAAACGCAGCTGTACCGCGCTGGACGTGGTGTTGACGTGCTGACCGCCCGCGCCCTGGGCGCGGATCGCGGTCCATTCGATCTCGCTCAGCGGGACCGAGACCGAACGGGTGATGACGAGCGTGGCGTCGGACACGGGAGGGCGAACGAGTCGGAAAGAATCGCGCGACCGCAGCAGCACTGCGAACGGCGGTCGCGCGAGGTCCGGATTGGTGGGTCAGGACGCCATGCCGAGACCGAGCAGGGCGTGCAGCACGATGTTGACGACAAAGCCGATCAGCACCACGACCACCGCGCGCCAGGTTTGCGTGTAGTCCAGCGCCTGGCGCACGCCGATGATCATTGCCACCAGCATCCAGATGCTCACCACCAGCCCGATCAGGCCGCCCAGGAATGGAATCGCGGTCAGGACCAGCAACACGCCCGGACTCTGCGCGAAGCCGGTGGTGCGCGCGATTTCGCTCCAGTCCGAACGGGTCTGTGCTTCCGGCAGGAGTTTGGTGCCGATCAGCCACACCAGGCCGGCCCAGACCGCCCAGCCGAGGATGGAGATCAGCACCGTCATGATCAGCAGGCTGACACCGCCGACCGCGAGCGCGCCGATCCCGGAGGCGATGGCCACGATCACGACCACACCCAGCGCCTGGGCGGTTGCTCCGGTATCGGCTTCCACCTCTTCGAACGTGGGTACATCGAGCTTGGCCGCGCCAAGCATGCGTTGAGTGAAGCTTGCCATGTTCAGACTCCCTTGCCGGTTGGCATTATTGTTGGAGGGGATTCACTTATCGCGCAGGCATCGCCGCCGCGTCAAACGCGGCGCGTCTGCCCGCAGGTCAATCCGGACGACCCAGCCACTCCTCGCAGAACGGCGGCAGCTCGGTGCTCGGGCTGAATTGCGGCGCCCGCTTCTCGCGAAACGCCTGCACGCCTTCCTTGCCGTCACGGATGCTGGTGTAGAACACCGCCAGGGAGTCCACGCGATGCGCTTCCAGCGGATGTGGCTGCGCCGAGTTGCGCATCATCATCTGACGCGTCAGCGCGACCGCGACCGGAGAACGGTTCTGGGTGATGCGGCGCGCCAGCGCATAGGCCTCGTCGAGCAGTTGTTCGGGCGGCAGCACGGCCTTGAGCAGGCCGCCATCGAGTGCCGCCTGAGCGTCGAGAATGTCCGCGCTGTAGGTCCATTCCAGGGCCTGGCTGAGGCCGACGATGCGCGGCAGAAACCAGCTCGAACAGGCTTCCGGCACGATGCCGAGCCGGCCGAACACGAAACCGATGCGGGCCTTGTCGGAGGCCAGCCGGAAGTCCATCGCCAGCGTCATGGTGGCGCCGATGCCGACCGCCGCGCCGTTGATCGCGGCGATCACCGGCTTGTTGCAATCGAAGATCGAGAGCGTGACGCGGCCGCCGGTGTCGCGCACGCCCTTGAAGATGGCGGGGTCGTCGAGGCGCTCGTGCATGTCGGCGAGCGTGGGCTGCAGCGTTTCATCGAGGCCGAAGACATTGCCTTCGACCGACAGATCCATTCCGGCGCAAAACGCCCGGCCGCTGCCGGTGACCACGATGGCGCGAATATCGTCGCGCGCGTTGACGCCAGTGAAGAAGTCGACGAGCTCGTTGGCCATCTCCACCGTGAAGGCGTTGAGTTGCTCGGGCCGGTTCAGTCGCAGTGTGGCGATGCCGGTGTCGTCGACGTCTACGGACAGGGTGTTGTAGCGCATCGTGGGGCTCTCCAGAATGGGGACGCCACGATAGTCAGCCGGGGCACAAGCGTCCACCTTGCATGCTGACCCGAACGGTGGCTTCCACGGAGTTCTCGCGCATGCCCAGCCCCGCCTACCTGTTCGCGTCGATCGTCTTCAGCACGATCGGCCTGGCCGCGTTTCTGTACGGCAAGAAGCAGGCGCTGGCGCCGCCGCTGGTGATCGGCGCGGCCTTGATGCTGGCGCCCTACTTCCTGCCGGGAACGGTCTGGTTGTGCGGTGTCAGCCTCGCGCTGCTCGGTGCGCTTTACTGGCTTCGCAGCTAGGACGGATCGGCGGCTTCGCCTGCTTCCTCGGTGTGCTCGTCGGCGCGCCAGCCGCCGCCGAGCGCCCGATACAGGTCGACCAGACTGCTCAGTCGCAGCAGTCGCGTTTGCAGCATGGACTGTTGAGCCTCGAACAATGCGCGTTGCGCATCGAGGCGTTGCAGGCTGCTGTCGACGCCGCTGCGGTAGCGAAGTTCGCTGAGTTCCATGCGTCGCTGCGTGGCTTCGAGCAAGTCGGTCTGGGCGGCCAGCTCCTCGTCCAGCGTGGATCGTGCGGCCAGACCGTCCGCAACCTCGCGGAAGGCCGTCTGGATGGCCTTTTCGTATTCCGCCACGGCGATGTTTTCGCGTAGCCGCGCAAGGTCGAGATTGGCGCGATTGCGGCCGGCATCGAAGATCGGCAGTGTGATCTGCGGCATGAACGACCATGACTCGGTGCCCGAGTCGAACAGTCCATCGAATTCGCTGCTGCTTGTGCCGTAGCTGCCGGTCAGGCTGATGCGCGGGAAGAACGCGGCACGCGCCGCACCGATGCTGGCATTGGCCGCACGCAGGGATTGCTCGGCGGCGAGGATGTCGGGACGTCGCTCGATCAGCTCGGACGGCAGCCCGGCGGGGACATCCGCGATCAGCGCCTGCTGCCCCAAAGGCAACGGCGGTGGCAGACGGTCCTCGGGGATCGGCTGGCCGATCAGCAGCGTCAGTGAATTGCGAGCCTGTGCTTGCTCGCGTTTCGCCGCGGCGAGTTGCGCGCGCGCCGTGGCCTGCAGCGTCTGGGCCTCCCGCAGTTCCAGTTCGGAGCCAACGCCGGCGTCGAAGCGCAGCTGCGCCAGGTGCAGGCTTTCGGCGCGCGTGTCCAGCGTGCCGAGGACGATGTCCATACGCTCGGCCGCCGCGCGTTCGTTGAGGTAGGCCGTGGCGACGGCGGCGATCAGCGAAATCTGCGCGCCGCGCCGGGCCTGCTCGGTTGCCAGGTATTCGGCCAGCGCGGCATCGCGCAGGCTGCGCACGCGGCCGAACAGGTCGAGTTCGTAGGCGGAGACGCCCAGCCCGACCGAGTACTGTTCGTAGATCCCACCGCCACCGGTCGTCGCGCCGGTGCTGGACGCGGTGCCGTCCGGAATGCGCTGGCGCGTGCCCTGGGCATTGGCATCAACCGTGGGCAGGCGATCGGCACGCTGAATACGAAACTGCGCGCGCGCCGCCTCCACATTCAGAATCGCCTGACGCAGATCGCGATTGTTGTCCAGTGCGATGTCGATCAGGCCACGCAGGCGCGCGTCGCCGAAGAATTGCTGCCATGGAATCTCGGAGGCACGACGGTCGCCGGCAGCGGCGACGGCGCCATCGCCGGATTCCGCGGTCTCCGCTTCGATATAGCTGCCCGCAATCGGCGCCTGCGGGCGTTCGTATTTCGGTGCCATGGAACAGCCCGCGAGCAGGGCGATGGCGGACGCGGTGAGGCCGAGGCGCAGCGACACTGTGGGTGCGTTGGGTCTCATGAACGGGGCTCCTGTGCCGCCAGCGGCGGGTGTGCATCCGGATCATTCGGCTTGGGCTTGAAGATCTTGTTGACGACGACGAAGAACACCGGCACCAGGAAGATTGCAAGGACGGTGGCCGCGACGATGCCGCCGAGCACGCCGACGCCGACGGCGCGCTGGCTGGCGGAGCTCGCGCCACTGGCGATGGCCAGCGGCAGGACCCCGAAGCCGAAGGCCAGGGAGGTCATCAGGATCGGACGAAAGCGCAGGCGGGCTGCCTCGAGCGTGGCGTCGAACACGGTCCGCCCCTCGGCGTGTTGGTCCTTGGCGAACTCGACGATCAGGATCGCGTTCTTGGCCGACAGGCCGATGATGGTGATCAGTCCGACCTTGAAGAACACATCGTTGGGCATGCCGGTCAGGGTGACGGCGATGACCGAGCCGAGCACACCCAGCGGCACGACCAGGATCACGGACAGCGGAATCGCCCAGCTTTCGTAGAGTGCTGCCAACACCAGGAATACGACCAGGACCGACAGACCCAGCAGCATCGGCGCCTGCGCACCAGACTCCTGCTCCTGCAGCGATTGTCCGGTCCACTCGTAGCCGTAGCCGCTGCCGATCTCGCTGGCGAGCTCGGCCATGGTCGCCATCGCCTCGCCACTGCTGACGCCGGGCAGGCCTTCACCGGAAATGAACACCGCCGGATAGCCGTTGTAGCGATTGACGATGACCGGACCGAAGGTCCAGTCCGTGGTGGCGAACGACGACATCGGCACCATGTCGCCCGCGCCGTTGGCGACGTTGAGCTTGAGGATATCCTCCGGTGACATGCGCCAATCGGTCTCGGCCTGGACGATCACGCGCTGCATGCGGCCTTCATTGGGGAAATCGTTGATGATCGCCGAGCCGAGTGCGTAGGAGAGCGTCTGGTTGATGTCGGCGAACGACACGCCGAGCGCGCTGGCGGCCTCGCGGTCGACCACGACTTCGAGTTGCGCGGCATCCGGCAAGGCGGTGACGCGCAGCGACTGAGGATTGATCTTGCCGCTGGCGCGCGCCTTGGCCATGAGCTCGTCACTGGCTCGCTTGAGCGCGGAATAGCCCTGGCCGGAGCGGTCCTGCAGACGGAATTCGAATCCGTTGCTGGTGCCCAGGCCCTGAATCGCGGGAGGGACGATCGACAGCACCGTGCCGTCCTTGATTCCGGAATTGGCGAGTAGTTGGGCAATGCCTCGGTCCGCGATCGCCTGCGCGGACTGCTGTTCGTTGCGTTCTTCCCAGTCACGCAGGATCACGAACGAGATGCCGGCGTTGGGGCCGGTTCCTGAGAAGCTGAAGCCGTTGATCACGACCTCCTTGGTCGTGGCCTGCTGCGTGATCGAGAGCTGGCTGCGCAGCTGCTCGGCACGTTCCTGATCTCCGGCTGCTTCGGCCTGCTCGATCTTCTCCCGAACCTCGGGTGGTCCCAGGTAGTAGTTCTCGATCTGGCGCGACACCGCGGCGGTGCGGTTGGCACTGGCGTTGGCCGGCAACTGGATATCGACCAGCAAGGAGCCCTGATCCTCGACCGGAAGGAACGATGTCGGCAGGCGCAGGAACAGGAAGACCAAAACCACGACGATCGCGACGAATACGGCCATGTAGCGCATCGGCGCGGAGATCACGCGCCTGATGCCGTTCTCGTAGCGAACAGTGGTGCGATCGAAGCTGTGATTGAACCAATTGAAGAAGCGATCGGACACACCAAGGAGACCGCGCCGCACTTCGCGCCGGTGTTCGCTACTGTGGGTCACCTGCTTGAGCAGCGTGGCGCACAGCGCCGGCGTCAGCGACAGTGCCAGGAAGCCGGAGAACAAAATCGATACGGCCATCGACACCGAAAATTGCTGGTAGATCACGCCGACCGAGCCGGACATGAAGGCCAGCGGCAGAAATACCGCTGTGAGCACCAGAGTGATGCCGACGATGGCGCCGCTGATCTGGCGCATGGCTTTGCGCACCGCCACGCGCGGCGGTTCGCCCCCTTCGACCATGATGCGTTCGGTGTTTTCGACGACGATGATGGCGTCGTCCACGAGAATGCCGATCGCCAGCACCATACCGAACATCGTCAGCACGTTGATCGAAAGCCCGAGTATGCCCAGCACACTGATCATGCCGAGCAGCGCGATCGGTACCACGATCGTCGGGATCACGGTGTAGCGGACGTTCTGCAGAAACAGGAACATCACCAGGAACACCAGGATCATCGCCTCGACCAGAGTGTGAATCACCTTTTCGATCGAAATGCGGACGAACGGTGCGGTGTCGTAAGGGACTTCGTAATGCACGCCCGGCGGGAAGTACTGCGACAATTCCTCGAGTTTGGCGCGCACCGCTTCCGAGGTGGCCAGGGCGTTGGCTCCCGGGGCCAGCTGCACGCCGAAGGCGGCCGCTTCCTTGCCGTTGACCCAGGAGTTGAACTGGTAGGTCTGTGCGCCGACCTCCACTCGGGCGACATCGCGGAGCCGTACCGTGGAGCCGTCGGTGTTGGCGCGCAGGATGATGGCTCCGAAGGCCTCGGGCGTCGACAGCTGGCCCTTGACCATGACCGTGGCCGTGATCTGTTGGCTGGGCGTGGACGGCTTGTCGCCGAGCGTGCCGGCCGACACCTGCGCGTTCTGCGCGCTGACGGCGTTATAGATGTCGCTCGGCGCCAAGCCAAGCCCGGTCAGTTTGGCCGGATCGATCCAGATTCGCATCGCCCGTTCCGGTGCGAACAGCTGCGCCTGTCCGACACCGGAAACCCGGCGGACCTCGTTGATGACATTGCGCGTGACGTAGTCACCGAGCCCGACGTGATCGTATTCCCCATTGTCGGAGAGCACGGCGCCCACCATCAGGAATCCGGCATTGGCCTTCTCGACCTGCAGGCCCTGCTGCAATACCTGCTGCGGCAGGCGCGATTCGACGCGCCGAATACGGTTCTGAACCTCGACCTGGGCCAGATCCGGGTCGGTGCCGGCCTCAAAGGTCGCCGTAATGGTTGCGCGGCCCGAGGACGAACTCGTGGACGAGTAGTAGATCATGCCCACCGCGCCATTGAGTTCCTGCTCGACGAGACTGGTCACGCTCTCGTCGAGCTGTTCAGCCGAGGCACCCGGATACAGCGCGGTGATTTCGATGCTCGGCGGCGCGACTTCCGGATATTGCGCGACCGGCAGGTTCGGCAGCGTGAGCACGCCAAACAGGATGATAAACAGCGCGACCACCCAGGCGAAGATCGGGCGGTCGATGAAGAAATTGGACATGGGTCGGCTCTCGGCTTCAGACGCGCGCGTCTGCGCAGTGCGGGGCGGGGACGGGGCGGCGGCTCATTGCGCCGATGCGGATGGGCCGTCCTGGTCCTTCTGCCCGTCATTCGGGCTGTGTCCCGGAGCCACCGTGTCATCGTTTGGCTGCCACGCTTCGGCAATGACCTTGGAGCCGGCTTGGGCGCGTTGCAGCCCCTCGACGATCACCTTGTCACCGGCCTTGAGACCGGCGCGCACGGTCCAGCGGTCGCCGACCGTGTTGCCGACTTCAACGACCACCTGCTTGACCTGCATCGCCGCCTCACCCTTGCCGTCACCGGCTGGCGCCGGGACTGCGAGACTGACCAGGGTCTGCCCGCCGCTGTTGCGCTGGATCGCCTGCTGCGGAACGGTGATCGCCTGCTCCGAGACCGCCTGTTCGAGGCGCACGCGCACGTAGCTGCCGGGCAACAGCATGCCGTCCGGATTCGGAAACAGGCCGCGTAAGGCGACCTGCCCGGTATCCGGGTCCACGCTGATATCCGAAAACAGCAACTTGCCTGTGTGCGGATACGCCTGACCGTGGTCCGTCAGCAGCCGCACCTGCGCGGCCTCGCGGCCGACCTGCTTGATCCGGCCTGCCTCGAAGTCGCGCCGCAGTTCGTTGAGATCCGCTGCCGATTGTGAGAAGTCCGCGTAGATCGGATCAATCTGGCGGATCGTGGCCAGCAAGGTAGGCTCGCCTTGGCCGACCAGAGCGCCTTCGGTGATCTGTGCCCGGCCGATGCGGCCGGAGATCGGCGCCTTGACCGAGGCATAGTCGAGGTTGATCCGAGCCGTATCCAGGTTGGCGCGTGCGGCCTCGACCTGGGCTTGCGTCTGCTTCTGCGAGGCGACGGCGTTGTCGTATTCCTGCTGGCTGACTGCATTGGCGCCAATCAGGGATTCGTAGCGTTTGGCCAGTGCCTCCGCCTGGAACGCGTCAGCCTGGGCCTGCGCCAGTGCCGCGCGGCTGCTGTTGTAGGCGGCGCGCAGCGGCGCCGGGTCGATCTGAAACAGAATCTGGCCGGCTTCGACCTCGCTGCCTTCCTCGAACTTGCGTTCAAGGACGATGCCGGAGATGCGGGCGCGAACCTCGGCTACGCGCGTTGCCGAGAGGCGGCCAGGCAGCTCGTTGATGATAGGAATCGCGCTGGGTTCGACGGTGATTACGCTGACGCGTGCCGGTGGTGGCCCCTGCTGTGGCGTCGCCTGCTCGCAGGCTGTGAGCGCGATGCCGAGGACGCCCACGATCGACAAGTGGAGAAGGCGCAAAGACGTGACCATGGGTTTCGTCCAGATTGGTTGGGGGGAGGCGACCGCCGATCAAACCATACAAGTTCGCGTCAGGGCGATCATGACAATGCAAAGCCGGGTCCAGTTTACAAACATACACGGATGTTTGTAAACGGCTTGAAGTTTGGATTAAAGTGGGGCCATTAGAAGTTGGTCGACACGAAGGAATCGTCCGGTTCCATAGAGACTTCGTGCGCACAAGAAGCATTTTTTCGCAAGTTCATTCGCGGGCGGGCGGGAGCCGACGAATCAGCATGGTCAGACGAACGAGAGAGGAGGCGATCCAGACGCGCGAGTCGATACTCGACGCGGCCGAAGACGTCTTTCGCGAAAAGGGAGTGTCGCGCAGCAGCCTTGAAGAGGTGGCACGCAGGGCCGGTTGTACGCGCGGCGCGGTCTACTGGCACTTTGCCAACAAGCGCGACCTATTGCTCGCGATGTGCCGGCGCATGGACACGACGATTGCGATTCATCGTGAACAGATGCAGTGCGCAGCGGTGGACGATCCGATCGGCGCTTTGCGCGGCTTTTTGCGATACATCGTCGGCGATCTGCTGCGCGATCCGCATGCGCGCAAGGTGCTGGACATCGTCCATCACCGCTGCGAATACGTGGACGAGATGCGCGAGTTCACGGAAATTCTCGATAACGAGTTCGATTCCAAGCATCAAGAGATCGAGCAGTTGTTCGCCTGCGGACAGAGTCGCGGGCAGGTTCGCGCCGACCTTTCACCCAAACTCTGCGCCAAGATGACGCACTCCCTGCTGACGGGCATCCTGCATGACAGCTTGCAGGACGCCGGCCCCAACCGCCGTTTTGCGGCTTTCAGCAATATGCAGGTGGTGGACTTTCTGTTCGAAAGCCTCGGCTACCGGGCTGCCGCCTGCGTGTGAGCGGTGGCGCCCGGGTGACATCGCGGCTCATTGACGAATACTCAGTGACGCCGACCGCGCACCCGCACCTTGAAGTCATTGGACGGTCCGGGCGTTGGCGCCGTTTTGGTCTTGAGCACATAGTCCGCAGGCTCCAGCGCTAGATCGAGCTTGTAGAACAGCCGTGCCATCGACAGCGCGATCTGGACCTCCGCCAGGCTTTTGCCCAGACAGGTATGCGGACCGCGCCCATAGGGTGAGTAGGCACCGGGCTGCATGTGCTCCGCACGCGGTTTGGCGAAGCGTTCCACATCGAAGCGCTGCGCATCCGGAAAATACTCGTCCATGAAATGCGGCACGCTGGTTCCCACATAGAGCATCTCGCCTTCACGAATCTGGTGCCCCTGAAACACGAAGTCCTTGGTTGCGGTGCGCATCTGTGCCACTGCGATCGGATACAGGCGCATGGTTTCCATGATGGCGCCCTGCAGGACCGGAATACGCTTCATGAACTCGTCTTCGGACAGCGGGCCCTCGTCGAAGATCGGGTCCACCTCGGCATGTATCCGTGCCAGCACCTCCGGGTGCTTGAGCACGGTGTAGACGATGGCGGAGGTGGTGTTGGCTACGGTGTCCAGTCCGGCGACGTAGGGGCCGGTGAGCGAGACGATCAGGTCCGAGCTGGGCATGATGTCGGGCCGTTCGAGATGCGTGTCCATGATCGCGTCGATCAGGTTCTTGTCCTGTTCCGGTTTGTTGTCGCGTTTGGCGTAGTAGTCCGCGATCATCTTCTGCCCAAGCTCGTGCACGCGCGCCTTGGCGCGCTTGTATTTGGGGCGCTTGAGCAGGATCTTCGGACGCTGCCGGGTGACCAGAACATTGAGGATGTGCAGGATTGTGACGCGGATGTCCTTCACGTACTCCAGCGGTGCTGCGCCGGTCAGGATTGAGCCGAGTTGATCGACCACCATGTACTGCATGGCCTGCACCACCGGCACCAGATCACCGTCTTTCCAGTCGCGGTCGATCGAGCCATCGGTGATGGTCACGAGTTCTTCATAGCGGCCACGAATCGATTCCTTGGAGTAGCCATGGCGCATGATGTTGCGCAGCTCCTTGTGGCCTTCCCCGTCTTCGCCGGTGAGTACGCGCGTGGCGCCGTATTCATCGACCAGTCCCTGCCAGAACTCCTTGGAGCGCAGCGACTCCTTGCCTTCGCGGGTCCCCATGAACGTGGCGGCTTCGACGCCGGCGATGACGGTATAGGTCTTGCCCAGCAGACGGACCCGGAATACCGGACCGTACTTGCGGTAGCAGTTCACGAAAAAGCGCGCGGGGTCTTTCGCCATCTGCGGCACGCTGCCGATCAGCGGCAACGAGGGCACCGTGGGTGTGTCTTGCAAGGGCAGGGATTCGGCGGCGGTATTCATACGCGTACCTGAGGTTTGTGCGGGAGCGGCCGCCTCGGCGACCACGAATGCAAAGTTCTATCAGGGCGCTGGGGTCAGCGATTCATCCAAGTGGAGGAGGTGGGGTCGTATGGTGATGAATCCACGTCGCGGCCGTGTGGCGTATCCCGCTCACCCATCGCAACTGGAGATTGCACATGAACATGATCCCCGCCGTGCCACCCTCAGTGTCGTTGAATCAGGGCGGAGCCATACCTCAACTCGGCTTCGCTGTGTTCCAGGTGAAGGAGGACCCGATTGCCGAGGTGCTCGATACCGCGCTGGCCGCCGGTTACCGGTCAATCGATACTGCCGCGGCGTGGAAGAACGAGGCCGCCGTGGGTCGGGCCGTCCGCGCATGCGGTCTTGCGCGAAACGAATTGTTCATCACCACGAAGTTGTGACACCGCAGCGGATTCACGAAAACATCAACATTTTCGATTTCGAACTGGAAGCGGAGGACGTGCGCCACGTCATCGGCACCTGGTTCACGACGCTACAAGTCAAATGGCGCCAGAGGTCCACGCGCTGAAGGCGCGGCATATCCGACAGTCTTGATCATCGGCGAAATTGCGATGCTGGACGCCGGTGGGCGTCGGGGTCCGGACCGGAATCATTTTGCCTGAGGCCTGAGGCCTGAGGCCTGAGCCGCAGCGCCGACTTTTCTCCAAGACAGTCGGGCCTATGAGCGCATGCTCAAAAGTGACATGAAATATCGATTCGTGATCGATATGGCCACGCCGAAAGCGCCATGGGCGGCTTGATCGGTTTGCTTTTTCTGACGTCGCGCCAAGGCGATTCACCCGCCGAGACGGTTGCCGCGGTAGATCACATGGCGGGACGCGGTCTTTGCCTTGGCATCGTCGGTCCGGCTCTGTTCCACCGGAGCACCCCGATACCAGGCGGTGGCCGCTGCGTCGCGGCTGGCCTTGGATTTTTCGACCTGAAGACGCGACTGGGCCCGTCCGACCGCAGCCCTGAGCGCGTCCATCAGGGCGGTAGGGCGGATCGGTCGCGAGAAATCGGCATCGCTGCTGCACGTGCGGTCGCTGGTATAGCGAATCACCGCACGCTCGTCATCTGGCCACTGCCCGGTGACGACGTCGACGATGCTGATGTCGGCGGCGGCGGTCGTCCATTCGAGTTCGGCTGTCAGGGCGCGGGCCGCGATGTTGACGGCCGAGACGATCGCCGAGCGTTCGGACTCCGGCACGCCGAGGAAACTGATCGTCAGTATGGCCATCTGCGTTCCATGGGGTTTGGCCATTCCCTGGCCAGCAATAAGGGTGCCATGCGCATGTGCGGCCAAAAAAGGCCGCTCGTCGGAACGGCGGCCCCGCGGCAGGTGTTGGTTGCGGCTCAGCCCTTGAGCATCGCCTCCTTCAGATCGGCCTGGACCGGATGTTCACCCAACCAGATCTTCAGCAGCGCGGAGGACAGATCAGCGCCCTGAACCGCGTCAAGCTTGCGGTCCTCGAAGACAATGCGGGTGCTGCCATCGGCGGCGAAATCGAGGTTGAGTTCGTCACCTTCCTCCACCGAACCGACCTCGCGGAACAGGCTGTCGAGTTCTTCGAGCTTGGGTTGCAGCGCGGCCAGCTCATCCGCGCTGAGGTTCTTTTCGACCCCTTCGTGAAACGCGCCCATGAAGGTGTCAGCGCTGAGCTTGCGCTTCATCACCAGCGTGACGCGGCGCGGTTCCTGGGCATCGATCACCGCCGCGGCGTCGCTGGTTTTCCGGGGTAGGTACAGGGCTGCGACATAGACGTCGGCGATGATGTACTTCTTGCGCAGGCCTGCACCGTTGAGTACCAGTTCGGTGCCGTCCACGCTGGCCGTGTCCTTGATGTCCACACCGGCCACCTTGGCGGCGAAGGCGCTGGTCGCCACACCGGCGATGGCGAAAGCCATGATCAGTTTTTTCATAGTCCGGTCCTCCAGATCGCATCGAGAAGTCGATGGTCACTGTAGATCAGGCAAGCTGAATACCGGCGGACCGTCGCACGGTGCGGCGCAGAGAGTACGGGCAGGCTATCGTGTACCAGCCATGAATGCATTTGAATTACGGACCGAGCGGCTGCTGATTCGTGCCTGGAGCGAGGATGATCGCGCCGGCTTTTCCCGCCTGGTCTCCGATCCGCAAATGATGCGCTTCATCAACGACGGGCAGCCGATGAGCGAGGCGCTCAGCGAGCATTTTTTGTCGCGCCAGCAACGCAGTCTTGCGCAGACCGGAACCTGCATCGGCGCGATGCTGCAGGCCGACACCGGCGAGCTGATCGGCGTCGCCGGCATGCAAGCTTTGGACCGTGTGGCACGCCTCGATCTGGCGTGGTGGGTGTCGCCGGCCCACTGGCGCCGCGGCTACGCGATCGAGGCCGCCGTGGCGGTCTGTCGCGATGCCTTCGAACGCTTGCGCCAGCCCTTGGTGTTCGCTGCGATCGATCGTGAAAACACCGCATCCCGGGCCGTTGCGCGCAAGCTGGGCATGCGCTTCGAGTCGGCCGTCATCGCCAGCGACCATGCATCTTGGCGCTTGCCAGCGCCGATCGATGTGTACAGCCTGCGGCCTGCCCAACTCATCATTCCAGACTCCATGAAGGAACAGCCCCAGAAGCCTCATGTCGACCGAACTTGATATCGAATTCGTGCGTACGCAATTTCCCGCGTTCGCCGAACCCAGCCTCGCAGGCACCGCGTTCTTCGAGAATGCCGGTGGCTCCTACGCCTGCCGCCAGGTGATCGATCGCCTTGGCGAGTACTACCGGCGCTTGAAGGTTCAGCCGTATGGCGGCTACGCAGCGTCCCGCGAGGCGGGGCAGTGGATGGACCAGGCCTACGAACGGCTCGCGCCGTATCTCGGCGTGCCGCCCGAGTGGCTGCACTTCGGTCCGTCGACCTCGCAGAACACCTACGTGCTGGCTCAGGCTGCGCGCAAGCGCCTGCGGCGCGGTGACGAGATCATCGTCAGTCAGCAGGACCATGAAGCCAATGGCGGCGTCTGGCGGCATCTGTCTGACGACGGTGTGGTGGTCCGCAATTGGAACGTGGACTCGCGCAGCGGCCGCCTGGACCCTGCGGCGCTGGCGGCGCTGATCACGCCGCGCACACGGCTGCTGGCGTTTCCGCATTGCTCGAACATCGTCGCCGAGATCAATCCGGTGCGGGCAATCGTGGCGCAGGCCCGCGCAGCCGGCGTGTGGACCGTGGTCGACGCCGTGTCCTACGCCGGCCACGGTTTGGCGGATCTTGCGGAGCTGGATGTCGACGCCTATCTGTTTTCGATGTACAAGACCTTCGGTCCGCATCAGGGGCTGATGGCGCTGCGCCCGGCGTTCCTGGACTGGCTCGGGAATGAAGGCCATTACTTCAACGCCAAGCAGCCTCGCAAACGCATGGTGCCGGCAGGGCCCGATCATGCGCAGGTCGCGGCGGCGGCCGGTGTCGCCGAGTATTTCGACGCGCTGGATGCGCACCATTTTCCCTCGGCCGACCCCGCGCGCCGCGCACGGCGCATTCGGGCCTTGCTGGAGGCTGCCGAATGGCCACTGCTGCAGAAACTGCTGGATGCGGTGAAGGATCATCCGGCACTGCGCCTGCTCGGGCCGGCGGACGCGGCGCGGCGCGCAGCGACCGTGGCGCTTCAGGTGACCAGCGGTTCGCCGGCCGATGTGGTCGCCAAGCTGGCCGAACGCGGAATCATGGCCGGCTCCGGACACTTCTATTCGGTGCGTCTGCTCGAAGCGATGGGTCTTGCGCCCGATCCCGGGGTGCTGAGACTGTCGTTCGTGCACTACACCAGCGCGGCCGACGTCGATCGGCTGATCGACGCCCTGAACGTCGTGCTGCCGCGCTGAGTCACCCGACGGCGCGGCTTCGGATGGGCGCAGGCTTTTCAGTACATCTCGATCGCGACTGCGACCGCTTCGCCGCCACCGATGCACAGCGAGGCGATACCTCGGCGGCCGCCGGTCTTGCGCAACGCGCCGATCAGCGTGGTCAGAATGCGCGCGCCGCTGGCGCCGATGGGATGGCCCAGCGCGCAGGCACCGCCGTGGATGTTGACGATGTCGTGCGGCAACTCGTGTTCCTTCATCGCCGCCATCGTGACCACCGCGAACGCCTCGTTGATCTCCCAGAGGTCGACATCGCCGACCGTCCAGCCGATCCGCTCCAGCAGCGCGCTGATCGCGTACACCGGCGCGATCGTGAATTCCGAAGGCAGACGCGCATGCGAGGCGTGGCCGACGATCCGTGCGAGCGGCGCAATACCACGCTTTTCGGATTCCGACTGGCTCATCAGCACCACGGCTGCGGCGCCGTCCGAGATCGAACTGGCATTGGCGGCGGTGACGGTGCCCCCCTTTTCGAACGCCGGCTTGAGCAACGGGATCTTGTCCGGGCGCGCCTTGCCCGGTTGCTCGTCGTGACGGATCGTGGTCGATCCGCCTCTGCCGGGCACCTCAACCGGGGTGGTCTCGAAATCGAAGCTACCGTCCTGATTGGCGGCCAGGGCGCGGCGCAGGGACTCGATCGCGAAGGCGTCCTGGTCCTCGCGGGTGTACTCGTAGCGTTCCACGGCACGTTCGGCGAATACGCCCATCGGCCTGTTCGTCTGATAGGCGTCTTCGAGTCCGTCCAATGCCATGTGGTCGTAGACGGTGTTGTGGCCGTAGCGGTAGCCGGCACGGGCACGCGCCAGCAGATACGGGGCGTTGCTCATGCTTTCCATGCCGCCGGCCACCATCACCCCGGCCGTGCCGGCCTTGATCAGGTCATGCGACAGCATCACGGCCTTGAGCCCCGAACCGCACATCTTGCTGATCTGCGTGGCGCCGGCGCTGTCCGGCAGACCGGCGCCGCGCGCAGCCTGGCGCGCCGGCGCCTGTCCCAGGCCGGCGATCAGGCAGCAGCCGAAGATCACTTCTTCGATGGCCTCGGGTTTCAGCCCCGACCGTTCCACGGCGGCGCGGATCGCGCTCGCGCCCAGTTGCGGGGCGCTCAGCGGGGCCAATTCCCCGAGCATGCCGCCCATGGGCGTGCGCGCGACGGAGGTGATGACGATGGAGCCTGGGTCTGACATGAGGGAATCTCCCGGACATTGCGGATGCGGTTTGTCCATTATGCCGCGTCGGAGCGCGGTCAAAGCTGCCCGAAATGACGGTGTGACGCAGGGGTTCGGGCTAAACTGCGCGGCTTTCGGCACAGCCTTCGCGACGGCATACCCATATGGCGATCTTCACGCATCCCGAATTCGACGGACACGAACTGGTGGCCTTCCACCGCGACGTGAGGAGCGGCTTGTCCGCGATCATTGCGGTTCACAACAGCAATCTCGGCAAGGCGCTGGGGGGCTGCCGGATGTGGCCCTATGCCTCGGAGGCCGAGGCGATCACCGACGTGCTGCGGCTTTCCCGCGGGATGACCTACAAGGCGGCGCTGGCCAATCTGCCGCAGGGTGGCGGCAAGAGCGTGATCATCGGTGATCCGCGTCGTGACAAGACGCCGCAGATGATGCGCGCGATGGGGCAGTTCGTGGAGTCGCTCGCCGGGCGGTACTCCATTGCCGAGGATTCCGGCACCAGCGTCGCGGACATCCATGAAATGGCGGCCGTTACCCGTTATGTCGGCGGGCTTGCCGATGCGCGGGCGCAGGCAGAAGGCCGTACCGGCGATCCGTCCCCGGCCACGGCCTACGGCGTATTCGTCGGACTCAAGGCGGCGGTTCGCCATCGCCTCGGTCGCGACGATCTGGCGGATCTGCACGTCGCGATTCAAGGTGTCGGCAACGTCGGCTATCGTCTGGCGCGACATCTACACGAAGCCGGGGCGCGCCTCACCGTCACCGACATCCACGCGCCGCACGTGCAGCGCTGCGTCGATGAATTCGGAGCGGTATCGGTCGGCATGGACGAGATCTATGCCGTCGATGCCGAGGTGTTTGCTCCTTGCGCGCTGGGCGCGATTCTCAACGACACCACGATTCCACAGCTCAGGCCCCGCATCGTCGCGGGCGCCGCCAACAATCAGCTGGCGCGCCCTGCGCATGATGCGGAACTGAAGGCGCGCGGTGTTCTTTACGCGCCGGACTACGTCATCAACGCCGGCGGCGTCATCGACATTTACTACGAAGGCGAGGCTTATCGTTGGGATACGGTCCGACAGCACCTCGACCGGATCGGTGACACCCTGCGCACGATTTTCGAGCGTGCCGAGCTCGAAAGTGGCGCCACCGGCGCCATCGCGGATCTGCTGGCCGAAGAGCGTTTCAAGCGCGTCTAACGGCCATTCCGCGAGCGGCACCCCGCCCAATGAATCGCCTGCGGCATGGCCGTTGCCCTCAGCCACCGCTCGCAGTCGCAAGCGGCCCCCTTTAGTGAGTCTGGACGCTCGCGGCTGAGCGACGATTTGCAAGTTCGGTAAGGCGTTCGTGCGCACTTACGGGGTGCGCTTCAGAACAAAGCGCTGATATCGATGCTACAGCCGGGCAGCAGTCCCGGTGCGACGAGGCCGGAAAGAATGTCCTGCGTCTGGTAAGCCTTGGAGTCGGGCCGTAGCCAGCGCTCCACTCGCGAGGCCGGCAGGTCCACCAGCCAGACTTCCGGAATCGCGTGCCGCGCGTACAGGGCCAGTTTGGTGTTGCGGTCGTAGTCGAGGCTGGAATCAGCCACTTCGATCAGCAGCAGCACGTCGGCGGCCTGCGGATGGGCGTCGCGATAGAAATCGGGCGTCGGCTTGAGCAGCGCGATATCGGGCTGGGGCTGGGAGAGGTCGTTGAGTTGGATCGGGTTCTGCACGCGCAGGATGGCGTGGTTTCTTAAAGCGGACTGAAATAGCCAGATCAATTTGTCGACGACGCTTGCGTGCGCACTTCCGATCGGTGCCATGTCGATGACCTCCCCGTCGATCAACTCCGTGCGATCTTCCGGCCGCAGGATGCCGGCCTGCGCCATCAGGTAGTAGTCCCTGACGGTATGCAGATGGCGCTTGGGCGCCTGCCCCTGTGCCTGCGTCGTTTGCATGGACATGCCTGGGTCCAGCCATTCAATTCAGTGGATGAGTGTAGCAATCCACGAATTCCATCCAAACCATCGTCGTTTCGGCAAACCAACAGTGCGGCGACGGATTTGATCGGGCTTGCATGGGGCGGAGCGAGGATATCGTCTGGTCGGCTTTGGATTTCTTGCATCCGCTGGAGATTGTTTCGGTGTCCAGGGATCGCTTGGGGCCCATTGTCGGTTCGCTGGCAACGGAGGGCGAGCGGATTATCGGTGCGCTCGATGAATTGATGTCTCGCCTACGGCTAGTCGGACGGCCCACCCCGACGCCCACGGATCAGGGCGACGCACCCTCATCTGCGTCTGGGGACCAGCGCTGCGGATGGCGGGTTGCCCCGGTTGGAGCCGGGCGATACTGCGGGGGTGAGAAGGACGCTAGGCAATCCGTCTAAACTACGCGCCCCTCAGGCACATCTCCCGGTCATGCAGCAGGAATATTCACCGCGCGACGTCGAACACGGCGCCCAGGCGTTCTGGAACGAGAACGAGTCCTTCAAGGCGCGCGAGGACGCGGCGCGCGAGAAGTTCTATTGCCTTTCGATGTTCCCGTACCCGAGCGGGCGGCTGCACATGGGGCATGTGCGCAATTACACGATCGGCGACGTGATCACGCGCTATCAGCGCATGCTCGGCAGGAATGTGCTGCAGCCGATCGGCTTCGATGCCTTCGGCCTGCCGGCCGAGAACGCGGCGATGAAGAACGGCGTGCCGCCGGCGCAGTGGACGTATTCCAATATCGACTACATGTGCGGCCAGCTCAAGCAGCTGGGCATCGCCTATGACTGGGATCGGCGCCTGGCGACCTGTGAGCCTTCGTATTACCGCTGGCAGCAGTGGTTCTTCATCCAGCTCTACCAGCAGGGCCTGGTCTACAAGAAGGCCTCGATCGTGAACTGGGATCCGGTCGACCAGACGGTGCTGGCCAATGAGCAGGTGATCGACGGACGCGGCTGGCGTTCCGGCGCCGTGGTGGAGCAGCGCGAGATTCCGCAGTGGTTCCTGAAGATCACGGACTACGCGGACGAGCTGCTGTCCGAACTGGACCAGTTGCCGGACTGGCCGGACGCGGTCAAGACCATGCAGGCCAACTGGATCGGTCGCTCCGAAGGTCTGGAGATCGACTTCCGGCTGGCCGATCGCGACGAACACATCACCGTGTTCACCACGCGTCCGGACACACTCTATGGCGTGAGCTTCGTTTCGGTGGCGGCGCAGCATCCTCTGGCGCTGGAAGCAGCGGCGCGCAGCGAGTCGGTGGCCGCCTTCGTCGACGAAACCAGGAAGACCGACGTGCAGGAGGCCACGCTGGAAACCATGGAAAAGCGCGGCGTGCCCCTGGGCATCGACGTGATCCATCCGCTGACCGGCGAACGGGTGCCGGTGTGGGCGGCGAATTTCGTATTGATGAACTACGGTACGGGTTGCGTCATGGCGGTGCCGGCGCATGACCAGCGCGATTGGGAATTCGCCACGGCCTACGGGCTGCCGAAGACGCCGGTGATCGGACCGGATGCGCAGACGCCGGCCGACATTTCGGAGGCAGCATTTACCGACAAGGCCACGACGCAGAATTCCGCTGAGTTCTCGGGGCTGAGATTTGAGCAAGCCTTCGATGCGATCGCATCCCGTCTGGAGGCGCAGGGGCAGGGCAGGCGCCGCGTGAACTACCGTCTGCGCGACTGGGGCGTTTCGCGACAGCGTTACTGGGGCTGCCCGATTCCGGTGGTGTACTGCGAGGCCTGTGGCGCGGTGCCGGTGCCGGACGATCAGCTGCCGGTGGTGCTGCCGGAGCATCTGGTGCCGGATGGCCGTGGCAACCCGTTGCTGCGCGAGGAGTCCTTCGTCAACTGCGAATGCCCCAACTGCGGCAAGCCGGCACGGCGCGAGACCGATACCTTCGACACCTTCGTGGATTCGAGCTGGTACTACGCGCGATTTGCCTGCGCCGACCAGAACGAGAAGATGCTGGATGATCGTGCCAAATACTGGCTGCCGGTGGACCAGTACATCGGCGGCATCGAGCATGCAATCCTGCACCTGCTGTACGCCCGTTTCTTCACCAAGGCGATGCGCGACAACGGTCTGGTCGATACGCCGGAGCCGTTCGCGCGTTTGCTGACGCAGGGCATGGTGCTGGCCGAATCGTTTTACCGGACCACCGCCAATGGCGGGCGTGAATGGATCGCGCCGGGCGACATCGAAGTGGAGCGCGACGCCAAGGGCGGCATGCTCGGCGCCCGGCTGAAGGCCGACGGTTCGGTGGTGCAGTCCGACGGCATGGGCACCATGTCCAAGTCCAAGAACAATGGCGTGGACCCGAATCGGATCATCGAGAGCCACGGGGCGGATGCGCTGCGCCTGTTCATGATGTTCACCGCGCCGCCGGAGCAGACGCTGGAATGGTCGGACGCCGGCATCGACGGCGCAGCGCGCTTTCTCAAGCGCTTGTGGAAGCGCGTCCTGGGCCACACGGCGGGCGGGGCGGCACCGCCGTTGAATGTGTCGGCACTGGATTCTGCTCAGAAGGAGCTGCGGCGCAAGCTGCATGAGACGCTGCGCAAGATCGAGGATGATTTCTCGCGCCGCCATACTTTCAATACGGCCATCGCCGGTTGCATGGAGTTGCTCAACGCGCTCTACAAGTTCGACGACGCCAGCGACAATGGCCGTGCCGTGACCCAGGAAACCCTGGAGGTGCTGGTGCTGGTGCTGGCGCCGATCGTGCCGCACCTGTCGCATGTGCTCTGGAACGAGCTGGGCCACCCGGATGCGGTGATTGATGCGCAGTGGCCGCGGCACGACCCGGCGGCGCTGGTGGCAGACACGGTGAAACTGGTGGTACAGGTCAACGGCAAGCTGCGCGGGCATATCGAGGTGGCGGCCGATGCGACACAGGAGACGATTCTGGACGCGGCGCTGGCTGAGGAAAACGTGAAGAAGTTCGTCGGGGAGCAGACCCTGCGCAAGAAGATCGTGGTGCCGGGCAAGTTGGTGAGTCTGGTGGTTTGATGCGAAGTCGGTATTGTTCAACGGGACAAGCGCAAGCGAAGTGCAGCATTGAGGATGGCGGCTTGAAGATCGATTCGTGGTTCTGCGCCGTGCGCGCAACCCGGCTGGCGGTGGTCGTCACGGTCCTGTTGCTGGCCGGCTGTGGCTTTCGCCTGGCGGGTGACCGTCCCTTGCCACCCGCCTTGCAGCGTGTCTACATCGATACCGTCGAGCCCTACGCCGTGTCCGAGCCGCCGGTGGAGCAGGCCTTGCGCTCGCGGCTGCGTCGTCGCGGTGCGGACATCGTGGCGCAGCCGGAAGCGGGCGTGAGCACGCTGCGGCTGACCAACCTGGACGAGCAGCGCTCGGTGCTGTCGATCGGGCCGGACGGCAAAGCCGTGGAATTCGAGCTGACGACGACGGTGGATTTCGTGCTGGTGCGCGACGGCAAGATCCTGGTGCCGTCCGATCGCTTGAACGCCTCGCGTGACTACAGCTTCAATGCCGAGCAGATTCTGGCCAAGGAAGCCGAGGAAACACGCTTGCAGCGCTATCTGCAGGACGAACTGGCGGACCTGCTGTTGCTGCGTCTTGAGGCATCGCTGTCACGTCTGGTGCCGGAGCCGACGTCCGCGAATGCGGGCATCGAGCAGTAAACCGCTGGGTGTTCTTAGCCCCAGGCCCGATGCACTGGCCTCGTTCAGGCCGGACCGCGCTGCGAGGCGACAAAATGGCGCCGGCCGCAGCCGGCGCTGCCCACTGCGTTCGGGACGCCTGGCGCCTGATCGTTGCCCCCAATTCAAGTTCGACAAGGAGTGCATGGTGAAACGTATCGCAACAGCCCTGATTCTCATGAGCGGATCGGGCGTGGCCCTGGCCGATGGATGGTCGGGCGACGTGACCGCTGGATTGATCATGACCAGCGGCAACAGCGAAACCACAACGTCCAACGGAAAGCTGAAGCTCGCGTATGTGACGGGGCCATGGGAGCATTCGTCCTACCTCTCGTTCACGCAGGCGCGTGACGAGGAGGAAACCACGGCGGAGCGTTACACGGCGGGCTACAAGGTGGACTTCAGTTTCACCGATACCGACTACATCTATTTCGCGGCCGACTGGCAGAAGGATCTGTTCGCGAGCGTGCGCGAACGCACCGTGGAAACGGTGGGCTATGGCCGCAGAATCTTCAACACGGATGCGCACCAGCTCGACCTCGAAGCCGGCGCCGGCGCGCGTCAGAACGAATATGCGGAGCCGCCAGACAGCCGCTCCGATGACTTTGTTGGCACGGCCGGGCTGGACTATGCCTGGACGATCAGCCCCACCAGCAAGTTCACGCAGACCTTGCTGGCCGAATACGGCGAGTCCAACACCTATACCGAATCGGTGTCACAGTTGAAGCTGTCGATCGTCGGCAATCTGTTCGCCGCCCTGGCGTTTACCGCGCGTCACAACAGCGTGGTCAGCGAGGGCAATGAAAAGACCGATACCGAGACCTCCATCAATCTGTCCTACGAGTTCGGCAAGGCCAACCCCTGAACGCATGAGCCACTACCGCCACCACGTCTTCTTCTGCTGCAATCAGCGCGCGCCCGGGGAGCGGACCTGCTGCAATGACAAGGGCGCGACGCGGGTGCGCGATTACGCCAAGAAGCGGATCAAGCAGGCCGGAGCAGCCGGCGTGGGCAAGGTCCGCATCAATATGGCCGGATGCCTGGAACGCTGCGAGGAAGGCCCGGTGATCGTCGTGTATCCGGACAACGTCTGGTACTCCTACGTGGACGAAGACGACGTCGACGAGATCATCGACGAGCATCTGCTGGCCGGGCGGCCGGTGCCGCGGCTGATGCTCAAGGATTAGCAGGTATCCGGGAACCGGGCCACATTGTGAAACCTTGCTCCCGGATTCCGCTGCGCTCCATTCGGGCTACGGCTTGTTTCGAAACGTTCGTGTAGCCGTTCCGGTTGCCGATCGCCGGACCTCACAACACCGGCGTATCGATGCCCAGAGGGTCGAACGGTTTGCTCGTGTCGGGTGGTTCCTGCGGCGGCTTCGGTGGCGGTGACGGTTCGTTCTGCAGGTTCTGCGGGCCGCCGGTGATCCACACCAGCATGTCGTAATACGTGCGGATGTTTCCGACATAGGCCACGGCTTCGCGGCCACGCGCATAGCCGTACTTCAGATCTCGGTAGTACTTGGGCTGCATCAGCAGCGGCAGCCGCGAACGGACATCGGGCCAGCGGTTCGGATCGCCGCCTTGCGCGGCGGTGAGCTTGCGTACGTCGATGATGTGTCCCATGCCCATGTTGTAGGCAGCCAGCATCATCCAGCTGCGGTCCGGTTCCTGCACTTCGTCCGGGATGCGGCCTCGGAGGGATTGCAGGTATCGCGCCGCTCCGTCGATCGCTTCGGCCGGGTCGAGACGATCGGCGACGCCGAGAAATTCCGCGGTCTGGACGGTGATCTGCATGAGCCCGCGCACACCGGTAGTGCTGGTGGCTTGCGGGTCCCACACCGATTCCTGATAGCCGACCGCCGCCAGCAGACGCCAGTCCAGACCATACTTTTCCGCTGCGGCTTCGAAGTCGGCGCGGTAGCGCGGCAAGCGCGATTCGGCGTGAGTGGCCAGCGCCACTGCGCCCAGGTAGCCGACGCGATCGATGTGCCCGAAGTAGCGGTCGTGCAGCCAGCCCAATTCGGTTTCGCCGAGCTGGTTCAGATAGGCCTGCGCCGCGTCGAACAAGGGCCCGGCGTCGCTCGGCAGCGCCCAGGCGAGATCCTGCTTGTCGGCCAACGCGAATGCCACCCGCAGCTGCGGGTAATAGCGCTGATTGATCGTCACCAGATCGGAGTTCGCCACCGTGTAGCCGATGCGGCCCTCGACCACCTGCACCAGCAAATCCTCGGATTCGAACTCATCGGTCTCCTCCCAGGCCAGGTCCGGATGGTCCCGCTTGAGTCGTTCCAGCCATTCGGCATGCGCGCTGTCCTTGACGACGACGACCAGCTGGCTGCTCTCGTCGAGATCGTCAATGTCCCCGGGGCGGTTCTCGCCCATGCGGTACACGAGTTGCGGAACGATGGTTCGCAGGGGCGTGGTGAAACGCAGGTAGTCTCGACGATTCTCGGTGACCGCGAGACCGGCCGCGCCAAGTTGAGCGCTGCCGGTGCGCACTGCCTCGAGTACGTCAGCCACGGTATCCAGCACAATCAGATCCAGCTTGACGTCCAGGGCTTCCGCAAAACCCTTGGCCAGATCGTACTCGAAGCCTTCATCGCCAAGCGGGCCGGTGTAGTAGGTGGTGGGGCTGTTGACGGTCGCCACGCGCAGCGTTCCGGTGGACCGGACCTGTTCGAGGATCGAAACCTTCGGCGAACACGTCGTGATCGGTAGAACGATCCCGGCGATGATCGCGAGCACAATCAGTTTTCCGATCACAATAGTGGGCGAAATGCGTAGCTTCATTTACAATGCGCGACCCTCGGGACGCGCAGCTTAAACTGCCCCTGAGGGATCGGTCGGAATACGGGACGGAATGGCTGGATTGGTCGCCTGGAATTCTTGGATGTTCGGCTGAAGTGCATCACGATGCTGACAGTGTACGGAGAGGTACCGAAGCGGTCACAACGGCACCGACTCGAAATCGGTTGGGGGCTTAACGCTCCACGTGGGTTCGAATCCCACCCTCTCCGCCACCCTTCGCCTCCGGCTTCGGGTGGCAGGCCCCGAACGGGGACGGCCTCACGAAGGCGCTTAGGCGAAGGAGTGTCGTCCGAAGCCTTGGCGTAGGAGGACTCGTTCGGTATGTCGGGTGCGCTTGTATTTTGGCGCTGCCCCCACAATTTCTTCCGTTACCCTCCGGCTTCGGGTGGCAGGCCCCGAACGGGGACGGCCTCACGAAGGCGCTTAGGCGAAGGAGTGTCGTCCGAAGCCTTGGCGTAGGAGGACTCGTTCGGCGTGTCGGACGTGCACATCTTCAGAACTTGTCCTAATGCTGTTGCCGCATTCGTGTGAACGCTTCCCTCTTGCCGAATGCTGTCTGTACGCGTACGAATTTGCCTAAACAGTGGCAAGGGAGTGCCCGGGTGTTTTACGTCTATCTACTGGAGAGCGAATCGGTTGCGGGCCAACGCTATATTGGCTACACACGCGATTTGAGGGCGCGCCTGCGAGCTCACAATGCGGGTCTTGCGGGGCACAGTGCGAAATTCGTCCCTTGGAGACTGGTCTTCTATTCCGCTTTTTCGAGCGAGCAGAAAGCCCACGATTTCGAGCGCTACCTCAAAACGGGCTCTGGACAGGCATTTGCGTCCAAAAGATTTTGGTAGACCTATCTCGACTGGGTGGTTGTTCCTGCCAAGTGCTTGCCCGGATAATGCAGGCCCATCTTGTCCGTCCGGAACGTTCATCGCATCGATGACCAAGCAGCGTCTTTACCGAGTCAGCTTCGTGCAGCAGGGCCAGGTCTATGAGCTCTATGCCCGTCAGATCAGTCATGGTGGTCTGCTCGGCTTTGTCGAGGTCGAACAGATCGTATTCGGCGAAAAATCGAGTGTGGTCGTGGACCCGACCGAGGAACGGCTCAAGTCGGAATTCGAGAACGTGGAGCGCTTCTACGTGCCGGTGCACCAGATCGTGCGAATCGACGAGGTGAAGAGTCAGGGCGCCGCGCGCATCAAGCCGGTGGCCGGTGACTCATCGAAAGTGACGCCGTTTCCGATGTTCACGCCGGGAGGCGGTCATCAAAAGTAAGTCGGGACGATTGCGCTTCGCTTTGCTGGGGAGCGGCAGCAAGGGTAACGCCGCCCTGTTTTCCTGCCAGGACACCCATGTGCTGCTGGACTGCGGATTCTCGGTACAGGAGTCCACGCGACGTTTGCAGCGGCTCGGCGTGGAACCCGAGAGTCTGGCGGCGATCGTGGTCACGCACGAGCATTCCGATCATCTTGGTGGCGTCGCGCGGGTGGCCCGGCGCTACGGTTTGCCGGTCTGGATGACGCGCGGAACCCATGCCGTCTGGAATGACGTCGACGTGCCGTGCATCGAACATTTCGATCCGCACACCCCCTTCGCGATCGGTGATCTGGAAATGTCACCGTATCCGGTCCCGCATGATGCGCGTGAACCGGCGCAGTTCGTGGTCGGCAACGGTGCGACCTGCATTGGCGTGCTGTCCGATGCGGGCAGCGTCACGCCGCATATGTGCCGGATGCTGCAGGCCTGTGATTCCTTGTTGATCGAGTTCAATCATGACAGCGCCATGCTCGCCAATGGGCCGTATCCGGAGTCGCTCAAGCGCCGGGTCGCCGGCGCCTACGGGCACCTTTCGAACATGCAGGCGGCCGATCTGTTGAGACGCATCGACACTTCGCGCCTGCAGCATGTGGTGTTGACGCACCTTTCCGAAAAGAACAACACGCCCGAGCTGGCGCTGACCGCCGGAGCGGAGGCGCTGGGTTGCGAGACGCATTGGCTGGTCGCAGCCGAGCAGGACCTGGGCCTGGCCTGGCGTGAAATTTCCTGAGTGACGATCCAATAGACCTGAAATGACTGTGCATCTGCTACCGGGCGGACCGGCTCTCTCCACGTTTCGTATCGATCGCCTGCGCGAAGCGCTCACCGCACAGGCGCCGGGACTCAGCGGCCTGCGCGTTTCGGAATTTTTCATGGCGACGGCCGCGGACGCCGAACTGGCGGCGGTCCGGCGTCTGCTGGAAGCGGGTGAAGGCGAATTGCCGGACGGCAGTCTGCGTTTGTTCGTGGTGCCGCGTGTCGGCACGGTGTCCGCGTGGTGCAGCAAGGCCACCGACATTGCCCGCGTCTGCGGACTGGCCGGCGTGCAGCGCATCGAACGCGGTCGCGTTCTGGTGTTCGAGGGGATCACGGATTTGCCGGCGGTGGCGCATGCCCTGTTGCATGACCCGATGACCGAAAGCCTGGTGTCGGACATCAAGGGTCTGGCCCAGGCATTCGAAACGCCGGAGCGCCGGCCGCTGCGGCAGGTCGACCTGCTCGGCGGCGGCAAGGACGCCCTGGCGACGGCGAACCGGGACTGGGGCTTGGCGCTGTCTGCCGATGAGATCGACTACCTCGCCGAATACTTCGCCGGCGTGGGCCGCAACCCGAGCGACGCTGAATTGATGATGTTCGCGCAGATCAATTCGGAACACTGTCGCCACAAGATCTTCAACGCCGAGTTCACGGTGGATGGAGAAACCAAGCCGGACTCGCTGTTCGGCATGATCCGCATGAGTCATGCCGCATCGCCGGACGGTGTGCTTTCGGCCTACAAGGACAATGCCGCGGTCATCGCGGGCCCGGAAGCGCCGCGCTTCATGCTGGGTTCCGATCGCATCTGGCGGACGCGCCAGGAACCGGCTCACATCCTGATGAAGGTCGAGACGCACAACCACCCCACCGGCATTTCACCGCATCCCGGTGCGGCGACCGGTGCCGGCGGCGAAATTCGCGACGAGGCCGCCACCGGGCGCGGCGGCCGCCCCAAGGCCGGCCTTTGCGGCTTTTCGGTGTCCAATCTGCGCATCACAGGATTTACCCAGCCCTGGGAGGCGGCAGATTCGCGCCCCCCGCGCATGGCCACGGCGCAGCAGATCATGCTGGAGGGGCCGATCGGCGCGGCGGCCTACAACAACGAATTCGGCCGGCCCAATCTGGCCGGCTATTTCCGCAGTTTCGAGCAGACCTTGCCGGACGGCAGCCGTACCGGCTTTCACAAGCCGATCATGATCGCCGGCGGCTACGGCAACATCCGCGACGGTTTGGTCGAAAAGCTCGACGTGCCGGCCGGCGCGCAGCTGATCGTGTTGGGTGGGCCGGCGATGCTGATCGGCCTGGGCGGCGGTGCCGCCAGCAGCATGACCACCGGCTCCAGCAGCGAGGCGCTGGATTTCGCCTCGGTGCAGCGCGCCAATCCGGAGCTGGAACGGCGCTGCCAGGAGGTCGTCGACTACTGTGCTTCGCTGGGTGAGGCCAATCCGATTCTGTCGATTCACGACGTCGGTGCCGGCGGCATTTCCAACGCCCTGCCCGAAATCATCAACGACAACGGTCGTGGCGGACGCATTCGCCTGCGCGCGGTGGACATTGCCGATCCGTCGCTGTCGCCGATGGAAATCTGGTGCAACGAATCCCAGGAGCGCTACGTGCTCGCGGTGGACGATGCCGGGCTGGCGGTGCTCGATGCGGCCTGCCGGCGCGAGCGCTGTCCGTACGCTGTCGTCGGAACGGCGCTGGCCGAGCGCGTGCTGGTGGTCGAGGATGAACTCGAAGCGCAGGACGCCGTGAATATGCCGATGTCGGTACTGCTCGGCAAGGCGCCGCAGTTGCAGCGCCAGTCGGAGCGCGCCGTCCGTGAACTGCCGGCGCTGAATCGCAGCGCCATCCGGCTCGACGAAGCGGTGATTCGGGTATTGCAACATCCCACGGTTGCCGCCAAGAACTTCCTGATCACGATCGGCGACCGTACGGTCGGTGGATTGACGGTGCGTGACCAGATGGTCGGTCCCTGGCAGGTACCGGTGGCGGATTGCGCCGTGACCGCCAGCAGTTTCGAGGCGGTAACGGGGGAGGCCATGGCCATGGGCGAGCGCGCGCCGCTGGCGCTGCTGGACGCGCCGGCTTCGGGTCGCATGGCGGTGGCCGAGGCGATCACCAATCTGATGGCAGCGCCGATCGCCAGCCTCGGCGAGGTCAAGCTGTCCGCAAACTGGATGGCGGCGGCCGGGCTTGGTGACGAAGATGCGCGCCTGTACGACACCGTACGCGCCGTCGGCGCCGAGCTGTGCCCGCAGCTCGGCATCGCGATTCCGGTGGGCAAGGATTCGCTGTCGATGCGCACCGTCTGGGAGGATGGCGATGCACGCCACATGCAGTTCGCGCCCCTGTCCTTGATCGTATCCGCTTTTGCGCCGGTGACCGACGTGCGGCGCAGCCTGACACCACAGCTGCGCACCGATGCCGGCGACACGGTATTGCTGCTGGTCGATCTCGGTGCCGGCCAGAACCGTCTGGGCGGCTCGATCCTCGCGCAGGTCTACGGACAGTTCGGCGACCGGGTGCCGGACCTCGATGCGCCGACGCTGCTGCGCCAGGCCTTTGCCGGAATACAGGCGCTGAACGCCGAAGCTCGCGTACTGGCCTACCACGATCGATCCGACGGCGGTCTGCTCGCCACGCTGATGGAAATGGCCTTCGCCGGGCATTGCGGGCTCGATGTCGATCTCACGGACGTCGATGTGCTGGCATCGCTGTTCGCCGAAGAACTGGGGTTTGTGGTGCAGGTTCGCCGTGCCGACGTACCGGCCATACGCGCGGCCTTTGACGGGCTGAGTGTGCAAGAAATTGCCAGGCCCACGACCGATGGCCGCATCCGCATTCGTGCCGGTGGCGCGGTGGTGTTCGAAGGCGCGCGCGAAGCCTTGTTCAAGTCCTGGTTCGAAACCAGTTATCGCATGGCGAAGCTGCGTGATGAGCCCGATTGTGCCGACGAGGAATTCGCATCGGCGGGCCTGGAATCCGATCACGGCTTGAGCGTGCACCTCAGCTTCGATCCGGCGGTTGCGCCAGTTCTCCGTCCGTCCGCGCCGGGCATCGGGCGCCGGCCACGCGTGGCGATCCTGCGCGAGCAGGGCGTCAACGGCCAGGTCGAAATGGCCTATGCCTTCAACGCCGCCGGTTTCGAGGCGGTGGACGTGCACATGTCCGATCTGCTGGAAGGCGGGCAGACCCTGGATGACTATGCCGGGCTCGTGGCCTGCGGCGGCTTTTCATACGGCGACGTGCTGGGCGCCGGCCGGGGCTGGGCGCGTTCGATCCTGTTCAACGAACGCGCGCGCGGCATGTTCCAGTCGTTCTTCGAACAGCCGGATCGCTTCGCGCTGGGCGTCTGCAATGGTTGCCAGATGTTCGCGGCGCTGGCGGAGCTGGTGCCGGGCAGCGAGCACTGGCCGCAGTTCGTGCGCAACCGCTCCGAGCAGTTCGAAGCGCGCTGGGCGCAGGTAGAAGTCGTGGAATCGAAGTCGATTTTCCTGGCCGGCATGGCCGGATCGCGATTGCCGATCGCCGTTGCGCACGGCGAGGGCAGGGCGAGTTTCAGCTCGGCCAGTCAGCAGGCCGCACTACAGGCAAACGGCCAGATCGGGATGCGTTATCTGGACAGCGCGGCTCAGGTGGCGACGCGCTACCCGTACAATCCGAACGGCTCGCCCGAAGGCTTGACCGGCATCTGCAATGCAGACGGTCGCATCACGGTGATGATGCCGCACCCGGAACGAACGATTGCCGGCACCGTCGGTTCGTGGTGGCCGAATCGCGAGCAGCGATTCACGCCGTGGTTCCGGATGTTCCAAAACGTGCGGGCCTGGGTGGGGTGAGCGTGTAAGGGGAAAGGCGACAGGCCTAGAACCGTGAAAGTCGCAGTGATCGGTAGCCTCACGAGCAACACGTGCCTCACTCGTCGCCGAAGTCCTCGAAATCGTCGTCCGGAGGTGGCTTGCCATCGTGGATCAGGCTCCAGCGCTGTTCCAGATAGGCCGTGCGCATGGCAACGTAAGGGTCCAGCTGCTGATTGAGGAAGTTTTCCGGTGCGCCGAGCAGACCGGCGCGGCTGTTCACGGCGCGTAGTGCGATCAGCGGATATTCGACCTGGGGCTCGTCGACATAGTAGGTCGGGTCCGAGAAGTAATCACCGCCACGGCCGATCAGGTCGCGATTGGTCGAGGGCCCGAGTAGCGGGAGCATCAGGAACCAGCCTTCCCCGACGCCCCAGTAACCCAGGGTCTGCCCGAAGTCCTCGTCGTGGCGTTCCATGCCTTGCTGGCCGGCGACGTCGACGAGGCCGAGGATGCCGACCGTGGAGTTGAGCAGGAAACGTCCGGTGTCGGACGCGGCCTGCTTGAACTTGAGCTGCAGCACGCCGTTGACGATGGTGATCGGGTAGGTGAGGTTGTCGAAGAAATTGCTGACGCCGGTCTTGACCGGTTGCGGCGTGATGTCGGCATAGGTCTTGGCGACCGGCCGCAATACGTAACGGTCAGCCACGTCGTTGAACTTGTAGACCTTGCGGTTGACCACCTCCAGCGGATCCTGGGGATCGTAAGCTGGCGCATGTGCGCAAGCGCCCAGCGTGACCGTCGTCAGGACCGCGATAAGGAGTCGAATCATGGTGCGCTTCCGCTGGGCTGCGGGGGCATCAGGATCGCCCCCAGATTGAAGAACTCGATCAGGCCACCGAGCTGCGCGGGCATCTGCGTCAGTGGCAGTGGCGCGCCGTGGCGGCGGCGCAGCTCCAGCAGCAGGGCCACACCCGCGCTGTCCGCACGGGTGACGCCGGACAGGTCGATGCTGCCGGTCTTGAGCAGTTGGGCACTTTCACGCAAGACGGCGTCTGCGGTGGCGAAGCAGAGTTCTCCCTCAATACGGCCGGGACTGACGCTGACCATGTTGTCTCCTTTCCTGCGCGGCGGCTAGGAGCCCTGCGCGGGCTCATCGACCTCGACGGTTGGCGCCTTGATCTGCAGGTTTTCCAGTTTCGCGATCAGCGAATCGAGGCCGTTCTTCTTCACTTCCTGTGCGAACTGGGCGCGGAAGTTGCTGACCACGCTGATGTTTTCCACTGCGATGTCGTAGATCTTCCAGTCTCCGTCATCGGTCTTGTGGACGCGGAAGTCGATCGGAATCGGCTGTCCGCTGTTGCGCATGATTTTCGCCCCGACGGAGGCATCGGTGGCGTCCTCGGCCATGCGCAGCGGCGCCCATTCGATGTCCACGTCGTCGTAGTACTCGAGCAGGGCATCGGCGTAGGAGCGCACGATCATCGTCTGGAAGGCATCGGTGAAACGGCTGCGCTGTTCCGGTGTGGCGCTGCGATAGTTGCGCGCCAGTACCAGCTGCGAGATGTATTTCACGTCGAAGCGCGGCACGACGGTCTCATCGATCATCGTGTAGAAGGCGTGCCTATCGGTCTTGTACGTTTCGTAGTTTTCGTTGATCTGCTCGCGCGCGCTTTCGGTTGCGGAGCGGATGACTTCGTCCGGCTTGGCGGACTGTGCGTGTGCCAGCCCGGCGATGGCCAGCAGGCCCGCGGCGGCAATGGTCGATTTCAGGACGTTCATGCGGTTACTCCTTGGATTCGTTGGAACCCTTTTGGGTCATCGACGTGAGGAACTGGCCGATGAGGTTCTCCAATACCAGGGCGCTTTGGGTAAAGGTGATGGTGTCACCCTGCTCCAGAGATTCGAGCGCGCCACCGGGTTCGAAGCCGATGTACTGCTCGCCGAGCAGGCCCGCCGTGAGAATCTTGGCGTTGGAGTCTTTGGGGATATTGTCGTAGTCGGCGGCGAGGTCCATCTTCACGCGCGCCTCGAAGGTGGTGCGGTCGATCGCGATGTTGCGTACGCGCCCGATCTTGACGCCGGCCATCGTCACCGAGGCGCCCGGCTTGAGCCCGCCGATATTCTCGAACATGGCGGTAACCTCGTAGGTCGGCCCGCCGCCCACGTTCTGCAGCCCGGCGACACGGAAGGTGAGCACGAAGATCGCCGCGACGCCGAGCGCGAAGAAGAATCCGACCAGAATCTCAAGTGAACGTGATTGCATGATTTGGAGCCCTAACTACTTCTGGAACAGCATGGCGGTGAGCACGAAGTCGAGGCCGAGGATGGCCAGCGACGAATACACGACCGTTGTCGTCGTTGCGCGTGAAACACCTTCGGAATTCGGTGCCGCGTGATACCCCTGATACAGCGCGATCCAGTTCACCACCAGACCGAACACCAGGGCCTTGAGCGCGGCGTCACCGATGTCGCGCAGGTCGACGCTCGACTGGATCTGCGACCAGTAAGAGCCGTCGTCCACGCCCAGCAGCACCACGCCGACCGCGTAGCCGCCGGCGATGCCGATCGCCATCACCGTGAAGATCGCGGTCAGCAGCGGCATCGCCAGCACGCCGGCGATATAGCGCGGCGCAATGACGCGTTTCATCGGATCCACCGCCATCATTTCCATGCCGGACAGCTGCTCGGTTGCACGCATCAGACCGACTTCGGCGGCCATCGACGATCCGGCGCGGCCCGCGTACAGCAGGGCGGTGACCACCGGCCCCAGTTCGCGGATGATGACCAGCGCCACAAAGACACCCAACGAAGATTCGGCGCCGAAGTTGACCAGCGTGCGGTATCCCTGCAGCGCGAGCACCATGCCGATGAACGAACCGGATACTACGATGATGATCTGCGACAGTACGGCGCTGTCATAGAACTGACGGATGATCACGCGCGGCCGCAGCAGGGCGCCGGGTATCGCGGCCAGGATGCCGAACCAGAACAGTACGGCGCGTCCGGCTCCGGCCGAGAAATTGCCGAGTATCGTGAGCAGCGAACTCATTTGGCCGCTCCCATCAGTTCCTCGGCGTAGTCGCCGGCCTTGTAGTGGAACGGGACCGGGCCGTCCGGCAGGCCGTCCACGAACTGCTTGACCCATTCGGAGCCCGCATTGCGGACCTCATCCGGTGAGCCGCTGGCGACGACCTTGCCGGCGGAAACCACGTAGACGTGGTCGCTGATCGACAATACCTCGTTGACGTCATGCGAGACCACGATCGAAGTCAGGTTCAGGGCGTCGTTGAGCGTCCGCACAAGCCGCATCAGCACGCCCATGGAAATCGGGTCCTGGCCGGTGAAGGGTTCGTCATACATGACCATGGCGGGGTCGAGCGCGATTGCCCGCGCCAGCGCGACGCGTCGTGCCATGCCGCCCGAGAGCTCGTCCGGGGCGAGATCGCGCGCGCCACGCAGACCTACGGCCTCCAGCTTCATCAGCACCAGATCGCGGATCATCGATTCCGGCAGATCGGTGTGCTCTCGCAGCGGAAAGGCGACGTTCTCGAACACCGTCAGGTCGGTCAGCAGGGCGCCGGACTGAAACAGCATGCCGAGGCGTTTGCGCATCTCGAACAACTGGCCGCGCGACTGCTTGTGGACATTCACGCCATCGAACTCCACGGTGCCGGCGTCCGGACGCCACTGGCCGCCGATCAGGCGCAGCAAGGTGGTCTTGCCAGTGCCGGATGGCCCCATGATCGCGGTGACCTTGCCACGCGGAATGTCGACATCGATTCCGTCATAGATCAGACGCGAACCGTAGGCGAAGTGCAGGCCGCGCACACGCACGAGGGCGTCGTCAGCTGAATGAGCTGTCATTGTGTCAGGCCTTGAATGGAATTCGGGTGGACGATAGTCACAGGCAATTGTCGCATGCCCAATGCCCCGCTGGCACGCCAGCTTGGACGGGCGTGCGGCGGCCGGATGGTAAACCGTGACGGGCTGAACCCCACCTGAACTGCTTCATGGCGTTTTGAATGGAATGCGGTTCTGCCGATTCTGAGTTTATTGTTGGCGGACAAAAATGCTGCTTAGGCAGATATTGTGCCTCAATCAGGCGCGTACAGAAAATCCCTTAGATGGGGGATCAGCGAATGCTCCGCGTCGATAACCGTCTTCGGTCCGCCGATTTCCGACAGCTGTGCCACCTGCAAACCCGCATAGCCGCAGGGATTGATGCGCTGAAACGGTTCGAGGTTCATCGCAACGTTGAGCGCCAGACCGTGATAGCAGAAGCCGCGACTGACGCGCAGACCCAGCGAGGCCAGTTTGCGACCGTCGTCCAGATAGACACCGGGCGCATCCCGACGCGCGCTTGCGGTAATGCCGAAATCAGCCATGCAGGCGATCAGTGCATTCTCTATGCGAGTGACCAGGCTGCGAATGCCGTAGCCGCGGCCTTGCAGATCCAGCATCACATAGGCCACCAGTTGCCCTGGGCCGTGATAGGTGACCTGCCCCCCCCGATTGCTCTGCACCACCGGAATGTCGCCGGGCGCCAGCAGGTGCTCGGGTTTGCCGGCCTGACCGAGCGTGAACACGCGCGGGTGCTCAAGCAGCCAGATTTCGTCACGCGAGCCGCGTTGGCGGGATTCGGTGAACGCGCGCATCGCCGTGAAGGTTTCGGTATAGGGCTGCTGACCCAGCGAAAGAACCAGGGGCGCGTCGGCGCCTGCGGCGCTCACAGAGACATCAATACCGCCGGTTCCGCGCGCAGAACCGCACGCACGCGGGCCACGTGGTCCTCACTGTCGGCGACGAAGTCGAACGTCAGGCAGGTGTAGTTGCCCTGGCCGGACAATTGGCGGCTGATTTGCGAGGGCACGCCGATCGCGTCCTGCACCACACGCCGGACACGGCTTTCCGCGCCACTATCGGGACGCAGGAACGCCTTGATCGGAAAGCGGCAGGGGTACGTCAGTTTCGGCGGGGCAGGGTCGGCCATGGCTCACTCGAAGAAGCGCAGACGGACCTCGTCCACCAGTTTGTCCCAGAGGCCGCCTTCGGGAACTTCCTGCAGCGCGACCAGCGGTTCCTGTAGCAGTGTGTCTCCATCCAGGCTGACGGTGACCGTACCCAGCGTCTGCCCGGCCTGCACCGGTGCGATCAGCGGCTGCTGTACGTCTGCCTGCACCGACAGCTTGTCTTGTGCGCCGCGCGGAATGCTGACGGCCAGCGTGTCGATGGTGCCGACCGGCAGCTCCTCGGTCGCGCCCTTGAAGATGCGCAGGGTCTGGATCGGCGATCCCGCCTCGTAGAGCTTCACCGTATCGAAGAAGCGGAAGCCGTAGTTGAGGATGGCGAGGCTGGACTGCTCGCGGCCATTCCAGCTGCCGGCGCCCATGACCACGCCGATCAGGCGGCGGCCATCGCGCACCGCGCTGGTGGCGAGGCAGTAGCCGGCCTTGGAGGTGTGGCCGGTCTTGACGCCATCGATCGTCGAATCACGCCACAGCAGGCCATTGCGGTTGCGCTGCTTGATGCCGTTGTAGGTGAATTCCTTCTGCGAATACATCGCGTAGTCGTCTGGAAAATTCTTGATCAGCGCGCGCACCAGCAGCGCGATGTCATGAGCGCTGGTGTAGTGCTCCGGGTCCGGCAGGCCGGTGGAATTCACGAAATGCGAATTCTTCATGCCGAGTTGCTTGGCATGCTGGTTCATCAGGCTGGCGAAGGCCTCCTCGGTGCCGGCCACGTGTTCGGCCATGGCGATGCTGGCGTCGTTGCCGGACTGGATGACGATGCCGCGCAGCAGGTCCTCGACCTTCACGTGCGAGCCCACGTCCAGAAACATGCGCGATTCGCTGGAGTCGATGCCCTGACGCCAGGCCTTTTCACTGATCAGCACGTCATCATCGAGGTGCATCCGGTCCTGCGCGATCTCGTCGTAGATCACGTAGGTGGTCATCACCTTGGTGATGCTTGCGGGCTCGACGCGCTCGTCGTAGTCACTGCCGGTCAGAACCTGCCCGGTCTGCGCGTCGAGCAGAATCCAGCTCTTGACATCCAGATTGGGGGGCGGGGGTACGCTTTGCGCGGCCGTGGCGAGTGGCCACAGACTGAGCAGGGCCAGCGGAATGAGGAGCGAGCGTAGCGAAAAGAGTTTGATTTTCATGCTTTCGAAGCGGGGGGACTCGAACGGGAATGGGGGCGAATCTTGCCCATGTTAATGCTTGTGCAGCGAATGTCGGCGCCGATCACCTCACCGAATTACGGGAATTGCCGAAAAACGATGGACCAGCAATTGGTCGCGCGTCGCTTCCAGTTCGGACTCCTGAGCAAAGGGTCCGATCAAAACGCGGTGCATGTGACTGTCCGCGATCTCCTCGACACGAATTTCCACCTGCTGGATGCCGATGCTGCCGAGCTGCTCGCGCAGCGCGACGGCATTGACCGGATCGCTGAAACTGCCGGCCTGCAGGTAGTGCGGTGTCGTGTCATTGATCGGAACGGGCGGCCGTTGCACGGCTGGAGGTCCCGGTGTGCTTGCGGCGAACTGCGTACGCGGCGCACGGGGGTCGATCGTCTCGATCTCGACATTGGCCGAGCCGGCGCCGACGACGCCGAGCTTGAGCGCTGCCGCGTACGAAAGGTCGATCACGCGACCGTCGTGGAACGGACCACGGTCGTTGACGCGCACGATCGCCTCCCGTCCGTTGTCCAGATTGTGCACGCGCACGTAGCACGGCAGCGGCAGAGTCTTGTGCGCGGCCGTCATCGCGTACATGTCGTAGGGCTCGCCACTGGATGTGCGGCGGCCGTGAAACTTGCGCCCATACCAGGAGGCACGGCCGCGTTCGCGGAAGTTTTCGGCGCTGGCCAGCACGTAGTAGGTCTTGCCATAGACGCTGTAGGACGGCGGATTGCCGTACTTGCTGCGCGGCTCGGCGCGAGGCACGGCGTCCTTGATTTCGTCCGTGGCGGCGTCGGAGCGTAGCGGCGCGGGAATGTCGCCCGCTGGTGGCGGTCCGTCGGACAGCGCGCGCGGCCCGGCGCAGGCGCTCAGCCACAGCAGCGGGCCCAGCAGCGCGAGCCGCCACGGCTTCATCGAGCGGCTTGTTCGCTGCGTGCCTGGCTCAGCGCTTCGGCCAGTTGAGTCACCGACATGGCGTAGTAGACCCTCGGGTTGTAGCTCATCACCGCATAGAAATTGTTGAGGCCCGCCCAATATTCATGCTGACCGCTGTCGAGCTTGAGTTCGAGTATGCCGGCCGCCGTGGCGTCGTCCAGTTCGGCGTCGATGTGGGCGCCGGACTCGCGCAATTGTCCGAGCGTCTCGGATGGCAGCTTGGTGTTGACCGCGTCCGCCGGCGCGCGGAAACCGGTTGTGGGCCGCAGCGGTGCGATCAAGGGCTGGTCTCGCTGCCAGGCCACCTGCGGTCGGTACTTGATGAGGTAGTTGGCGATCGAGCCGATCGCGTCCGGCAGACTCCACAGGTCAGTATCGCCGTCACCGTCGAAGTCGACGGCCAGCCGTCGGTAGTTGCTCGGCATGAACTGCGCTGCGCCCATGGCGCCGGCGTAGGAACCCAGCATGTCTTCGGGCTGGCGCTGCTGCTCGTGGCACAGCACGAAGAACGCCACCAGTTCGCTGAAGAAGAAGTCGGAGCGGGTCGGGTGTTCGAAACCCTGGGTGCTCAGCGCGTCGAGCACGCGGTGCGGTCCAGTATAGCCGCCGAACTTGGTTTCCACGCCGAGGATCGCGGCGATCACCGCCGGTGCGACGCCATATTCGCGGTGCGCACGTTCCAACCAGCTTTCGTATTCATTCATGAACGCGACGCCGCGGCGCACATTGGCGTCGTTGACATGAATCGGGCGGTAGCCGGTCCAGGTCAGGGTTTTCTCCTTGGCGGTCTGCTCCTTTTCGATCAGGCGCGGCACGCGCTCGGCCTTCCTGAGCGCTTGATCGACCGCCGCCAGATCGGCGCCCGAGAACGCGTAGTCGTCGGCCAGAATCCGCTTGAGTTCGGCGGCGCGCGGGTTGCCGCTGTAATCGGCGAACGCCATGACCGGGGCAAGCAGCGCGAGCGTCAGCAGGAGTGTTTTCCCGGGGGGGCGTCTAGTCATGGAGTGCATTAGCTCGAGATCAGTTTGCGGTGGGTCTGGATGCTCATGAGGATACCGAAGCCGGCCATCAGGCTGACCATGGACGTTCCGCCAAAGGAGACCAGCGGCAAGGGTACGCCCACCACCGGCATCAGGCCCATCACCATGCCGATGTTGATGAACACGTACAGAAAGAACGTCAGCGACAGGCCGCCGGCGAGAATCCGCTGGAAGGTGTCCTGCCCCCGCAGGGCGATGACCAGGCCGCGCGCCACGATCAGCGTGTACAGCGTCAGCAGTGCGAGTACGCCGAGCAGACCCATTTCCTCCGCGAACACCGCAAAGATGAAGTCGGTATGGGATTCGGGCAGGAAATCCAAGCTGGCCTGGGTGCCGTTGAGCCAGCCCTTGCCGAAAATGCCGCCCGAGCCGATCGCGATCTTGGACTGGGTGATGTGATAGCCGGCACCGAGCGGGTCGCTGGATGGGTCGAGAAACGTCAGTACACGTTGCTGCTGGTATTCGCGCATGTTCATCCACACGATCGGCGCGGCCGCCGTGGCCAGTCCCACCACCGACGCGATCCAGCGCCATGACAGACCGCCGAAGAACAGCACGAATCCCCCCGCGGCGACCACCAGCAGCGAGGTGCCGAGATCGGGTTGCACCGCCACCAGCGCGGTCGGCACCGCCACCAGAACGACGGCGCCGGCCAGGGTCTGCAGGCGCGGCGGAATGTTGCTGCCGTGCAGGTAGCTGGCCACCATCATCGGCACCGCGATCTTCATGATCTCCGACGGCTGGAAGCGCACGACGCCGAGGTCCAGCCAGCGCTGCGCACCCTTGGAGTGGTCGCCGAGCACCAGCACGGCCAGCAGCAGCAGCAGGCCGGCGGCATACAGATAGGGGGCAAAGTTGCGATACAGCTCGGGCGGCGCCTGCGCGCAGATCAGCAGCGCGACGATGCCCATGCCGATGCGCTGCACTTGGGAAATCACGGCGCCGCTGTCGCTACCGGTTGCGCTGTAGATCACGAACAGCCCGACCGAACAGACGGCCAGCAGCAGCACGGCAAGCCAGGCGTCCACATGCAGTCGCGCCAGCAGGCCAATTTGCGAACGCGGGGCGGCATCGAGTTCCGTCACCCGGCACCTCCCGGTGCGGTCGTCACCGCGGCCGCCGCCGGCGTAACGACCGTCGCGCCGGCTGCATTCCCGGCATCGGCGTCCGCCGTTGGATCGGCGTCGCGCAGCAGCCAGTCGTCGATCACCGCCCGGACCACCGGCCCGGCCACGGCCCCGCCTCCGCCACCGTGTTCGACGATCACTGCGACCGCAATCTGCGGTGATTCAACCGGTGCAAAGGCGACGAACAGCGCGTGATCGCGTAGATGCTTCGGTACGGACGAGAGCTCGGGGGCCGCTTCATCCTGGGCGAGTCCTGCGACCTGGGCGGAACCGCTCTTGCCGGCCGCAAGGTAGGGCGCATCATGAAAGGCGCGGTAGCCGGTGCCGCCCTGAGTGGTCGTCACCTCGATCAGGGCGTGGATGACCTCAGACCAGGCGCGCGGGTCGCGGGTCTCGATGGTCGGCACCGGCGTGGGAGCGACGCGGCGCATGGTATGGCTCAGTGGGTCTTCCTCGGCGTGAACGATGTGCGGTACATAGCCTTGTCCGCGCATTGCGACCAGCGCCATGGCCTGCGCCAGCTGTACCGGCGTCATCATCATGTATCCCTGACCGATTCCGATGTTCAAGGTCTCCCCGGGATACCAGGCCTCGCGCTTGGCGGCCCGTTTCCAGTCCCTGGAGGGCAGCAGGCCGCCTTTTTCACCGGGCAGGTCCAGACCGGTGGCCGAGCCCAGCCCGAACTGCGAGAGCATGGCCTCGATCCGGTCCACCCCCAGCTGTTCGGCGAGCTTGTAGAAGTAGACATCGCAGGATTCGGCGATGGCGCGATCCATGTCCATCCAGCCGTGGCCGCGTCGCTTCCAGTCGCGATACTTGCGGCTGGACCCGGGCAATTCGTAGTAGCCGGGACAGAACACGCGTTCATGCTCTGTGGTCACGGCGTATTCCAGCCCCGCCATCGCCATCAGCGGTTTGATCGTCGAGCCCGGCGGGTACTGGCCTTGCAGCGCGCGGTTGAACAGCGGCTTGGTGGGGTTGTCGTTGAGCGCCTTGTAGGTCTTGAAGCCGATGCCATCGACGAACAGGTGCGGGTCGAATCCTGGCTTGGACACCAGCGCCAGCACCTCGCCACTGCTCGGCTGGATCGCGACGACGGCACCTTCGCGGTCGCCCAGTGCAGCCTCGGCGGCCACCTGCAGTTGCGCGTCCACGGTCAGATAAAGGCTCTGGCCCGGCGCCCCGCGATCGTAGTTGAGATCACGCAACGGCCGGCCGGTGGCGTTGGTTTCGACGATTTTCGCGCCGACCTTGCCGTGCAAGTCCACTTCGTGGCTACGTTCCACACCGTTCTTGCCGATATGCGTAGTGCCGCGATAGCCCTCGGCGCCGAATTCCCGCAGTTCCTCCTCCGAGACGCCGCCGACGTAGCCGACCACGTGGGCCGCCGACTCGCCGAGCGGATAGCGCCGCGTCAGCCCCGCGCGGATATCGACGCCGGAGAAGTCGTGGCGGTTGATCTCGAAGCGGGCCACTTCGTCCATCGTCAGGCGCGTGCGGATCGGTACTCCGCGATAGCGCGGCGTGCGCCGAAGCCGGTCGCGAAAGCGTTCCATATCCTCGTTGTCGAGGCTGACGATGCGCGACAAACGCTTGAGTGTGTCGTCTATGTCCTCCACCTGTTCGGGGATCAGTTCGAGTACGAAAGACGGTACGTTGTCGGCCAGCACCGCGCCATTGCGGTCGAAGATCAGGCCGCGCACCGGCGGCACCACCACCAGCCGCATGCGATTTTCGTTGGAGCGCGTCAGAAAATCGGCATGCTGGAACACCTGCAGGCTGACCAGACGCGACACCAGGATGGCGATGGCGATGCCGCAGGCGATCAGCGCCACCAGCGCGCGCACGAAGAAGGTCTGCCGCTCAGCGTGCAGATCCTTGATCGCGTCGTAGTTACCCATCTTTAAGCCGAATCTCGCGCGGCGAGTCCACTGCCCCTCGCCCAGGGAGTGGGAGAGGGGAGGACCGTCCGCGGAGCGGGTGGTGGGGTGAGGGTGGCCGTGCCCGGCGCAGGATTCATTTTTCGGGGGTGCCTCTCTGTCGGCAGGGCCGTCACCGTGGCCGCGTGACCGGGCGCAGCAACTGGAGAATCAGAAACATCAACGGCCATAGCACGGTGGTACTGATCACCGGCAGCCAGCGCGCCAAAGGGGCGGCTGCGTGCAGTGTGGCCCCATCGGCCCAGAACAGGATGAAGCTGTAGAGCAGCCAGATCGGCGCCAGGATCAGCGTCGTTTGCCACAGGGGGGACAGGTACAGAAACCCCCGCAGCTTGAGCGTCGCGTAGACCACCACCGTGAGCGCTACGACATGGGTGCCCAGGGCAGTGTTGAACATCACGTCAAGACACAGACCGGCCGCCGCAGAGGGCAGCAGCAAGCCCACGCCGTTGCTGCGGTAGGCCCAGTAGCCGAGGATCAGGGCGACCCAGGATGGTCGCATCGCCGACAGCAGCGGCGGCAGCGCAACGGTCTGCAGTACCAGCGCCAGAATCAGTGCCGGTATCAGCATCAGGTATTGCGAACGGATGCTGGTGGTCATTGCTCGGGCGCCGTGGTCGCGGTGTTCGGCGTTGCAGGCGTCAGTGGCTTGGGCGGCCCGGCCTGTTCCGCGGTGGGCGCAGTCGCTGCCTTCGGTTCGACGCCGGTCCCCTCGGCTGCGGGTATGGCAGGCACGGTTTCGGTAATCCCGGGTTCGGACTGGACCGTCTCGCTCCACACCAGCAAAACCTGCCGTCCTTGGTTGATTCGTGCCGTCGGGTAGGCGATGGCTTCCATGAAGTGCTCGCCGGGCTGGTAGAGCAGCTCCGCGACCTCGCCAACCGGGTAGCCGGGCGGGAAGCGGCCGCCCAGGGCCGAGGACACCAACAGATCACCGACCTTGATGTCGGCATTGCCCGGCAGGAACGGCAAGGACAGGCCTTGGCCGTCACCGCGGCCCAGCGCCACCGTCTGCAGGCCGGTGCGATTGACCTCCACCGGGACACCGTGGTCGGGGTCGGTGATCAGCAGACCCACAGCCGTGTCCGGCAGCACGCGGACCACTTGGCCGAGCACGCCGTAAGCGTCGATGATCGCCTGACCGCGGTAGACGCCGTCGCCGGTTCCGCGGTTGAGCACGATCTGGTGGCGATACGGATCCTGGTTGGTGGCGAGGATTTCGGCGACCAGCACGCTGTCCTCGATCTGCTCGGACGACGACAGCAGTTCGCGCAGCCTCTGATTTTCGGCCTCCAGGGCCTGCACCTTGGAGGTGCGGGCGCGCAGCCGCAGCAGGCTTTCGCTGAGGTGCTCGTTTTCCGCCATCAGCTCGCCGCGTGTCTGCGCGTAGTTGCCGATCGCCGAGACCGTACTCGGCAGGCGCGAAGTCCAGATGATGGGAGCGAGCAGTTGCGACATGACGTTGCGCGCCGGATCGAAGGTCTCGGTGCGGTGGTCGACCGCCAGCAAAGCGATCGAAAGCAGCAGCAACAGGGCCGCCCGCAGGCCGAGCCCCGAGCCCCGCTGAAACAGTGGTTTCCGAGTATTGCCGCTGAGAGTGTTCAAATCGTGGCCGACAGGCTGCCGCGCAGCAAAAAACTTCCCCGTATCAAAGGGCTAGCTTAAGGGGGATTGCGGCGCGGGCCTAGTCCGGAAATCGGCTCACTCCGAGGACAGGAACTCCCCGTGGGAGTCGAGCATGTCGAGCAGCATGCCGCCACCACGCGCCACGCAGGTCAGCGGGTCGTCGGCGACGATCACCGGCAGGCCGGTTTCCTCGGACAGCAGCTTGTCGAGGTCGCGCAGCAGGGCGCCGCCGCCGGTCAGTACGATGCCGCGCTCGGCGATATCGGCGCCCAGTTCCGGTGGCGTGCGTTCCAGCGCTTTCTTCACGGCCGCGACGATGCCGGTCAGCGGTTCCTGCAGCGCGTCCAGGATTTCATTGGAGTTCATGGTGAAGGTGCGCGGTACGCCGGCCGCGGCGTGGCGGCCGACGACCTCGATCTCCTGCACCTCATGGCCCGGGAAAGCCGTGCCGATCTTGATCTTGACGCGTTCCGCCGTGGGTTCGGCGATGTGCATGTTGTACTGCCGACGGACGTAATTCATGATCGCCTCGTCGAACTTGTCGCCGCCGATCCGCACCGATTCGGCATAGACGATGCCGTTGAGCGAGATCACGCCGACTTCCGAGGTGCCGCCACCGATGTCCAGCACCATCGAACCGCGGGCCTCGCCGACCGGGATGCCGGCGCCCAGCGCCGCGGCGATCGGTTCCTCGATCACGTAGACCTTGCGTGCGCCGGCGTTTTCCACCGATTCACGGATGGCGCGGCGCTCCACCTGGGTGGAACCGTAAGGCACGCAGACCACGACGCGCGTCATCGGCTTGAGCATGCGCGACTTCTGCACCTTGCGGATGAAATGCTGCAGCATCTTTTCGGTGACGGTGAAGTCGGCGATGACGCCGTCGCGCAACGGGCGCACCGTGGTGATGTTGCCGGGGGTGCGCCCCAGCATCTCCTTGGCGTCCTTGCCGACCGCTTCGACGCGCTTGCGCCCGCCCGCTTCCGTGCGGATGGCGACCACCGAAGGTTCATTGAGAATGATGCCTTCGTCACGGACGAAGACCAGGGTATTGGCGGTCCCGAGGTCAATGGAAAGATCGTTGACGAACAGGCGGCGGAAAGCGTCGAGCATCGGCGGTGCGGAGGGGCGTCCGGGTTGGAATTGTGCGTGATGGCGAGAGCAGTGCGCCGGCGAACCGGAGGACACGGCGGCGCGCGCTGCTTGTAGCGCTCTGCATGTAGAATGGGCGCGCTGCGCATCATAATCGATTTTCCAAGCGATCAAACCGGTACCGATACCAAATTTTTTGGTATCGACAGTGGTATCGGCGGAAACCCTATGAGTCTGACACCCGAACAAATCCAGCAGGTTGCCCATCTTGCCCGCCTCGAACTGCGTCCGGAGCAGCTCGCCCCCTATGCCGGGCAGCTTTCCAGCATTCTCGAGATGGTGGATCAATTGAGCCAGGCCGAAACCGAGGCGGTGTCGCCGATGGCGCATCCCCTGGACATGGTCCAGCGTCTGCGCGCGGACGCGGTGACCGCGGCCGATCAGCGTGAGCGCTTTCAGGCGCTGGCGCCGCAAGCCGAAAACGGTCTGTACGTTGTTCCCAAGGTCATTGAATAAGGCTTGAGCGAAGGCGCCGGGCGTCGGGCTGCAGATGGATGCAGCGCTGCGCTGCGCCCCTGGCCGATCCCATACCGAAGATATGCACAAACTCACAATTAAGCAGATGGCCGACGGCCTGCGCGCGAAGACCTTTTCGAGCCGCGAGCTGACCGCCCACTTTCTCGGGCGCATCGAAGCGCACGATGCTCAACTCAACAGCTTCATCACCGTCACCGCCGAGCAGGCGCTGGCGGCGGCTGACGCGGCGGATGCGCGCCTGGCCGCTGGCGATGCCGGCCCTTTGACCGGCATTCCCCTCGCGCAGAAGGATATTTTCTGCACCGATGGGGTGCGCACGTCCTGTGCGTCGAAGATGCTGGACCGATTCATCGCCCCGTATGACGCGACCGTCGTGCGCAAGCTGCACGCCGAGGGCGGGGCGGTGATGCTCGGCAAGTGCAATATGGACGAATTCGCGATGGGCTCGTCCAACGAGACATCCTGGTACGGCCCGGTGCGCAATCCCTGGGATCTGGAGCGGGTGCCCGGCGGCAGTTCCGGTGGTTCGGTCGCCGCGGTTGCCGCGGGCCTGGCGCCAGCCGCGACCGCGACCGATACCGGTGGCTCGATTCGTCAGCCAGCCGCGCTGACCGGTCTGACCGGCATCAAACCGACCTATGGCCGTGTTTCGCGCTACGGCATGATCGCCTTCGCCTCCAGTCTCGATCAGGCTGGCGTCGTCGCCCATACGGCCGAAGATGCGGCCACGGTGCTGCACGCCATGGCCGGCTTCGATCCCTTGGATTCGACCAGTCTCGATCGTGAGGTGGACGACTACAGCGCGGGTCTGGGCGAGTCGATCAAGGGCTTGCGCATCGGCCTGCCCAGCGAGTATTTCGCCGAGGGCCTGGATCCGGCCGTGCGCCGCAGCATCGAGGTGGCGATCAAGCAGTTCGAAGCCCTGGGCGCGACGGTCAAGGCAATTTCCCTGCCGAATTCGCCGCTGTCGGTGCCGACCTACTATGTGGTGGCGCCGGCCGAGGCGTCCAGTAATCTCGCGCGCTTCGACGGGGCCCGTTACGGCCACCGTGCCGAGGGCGCGAAGACGCTGGAGGAAATGTACAAGCGCAGCCGCGGCGAAGGCTTCGGCGCGGAAGTGCAGCGTCGCATCATGGTCGGAACCTACGTGCTCAGCCACGGTTACTACGATGCCTATTATCTGAAGGCGCAGAAGGTGCGCCGTCTGATCTATGACGATTTCCGGCGTGCCTTCGAAGCAGTGGACGTGGTGCTGGGCCCGACCACGCCGGCGCCGGCCTTCAAGCTCGGCGACAAGGCTGACGATCCGGTGGCGATGTATCTCAATGACATCTACACGATCGCCGCAAACCTGGCGGGGCTGCCGGCGATGTCGGTGCCCTGCGGACTGGTTGATGGTCTGCCCGTGGGCATGCAGCTGATCGGCAAGTTCTTCGAGGAAGGGCGCCTGTTGAATGTGGCACACCAGTATCAGCAGGCCACCGATTGGCATCTGAAGCATCCGGCGGATTTTGCGTGAGCGAAGTGAATATGGAATGGGAAGCAGTCATCGGACTTGAGGTGCATTGCCAGCTCAGCACCCGATCCAAGATATTTTCGGGCGCGGCCACGGCTTACGGCGCGGCGCCGAACACGCAGGCGGACGCGGTCACCCTGGGCCTGCCCGGCGTGCTGCCGGTCCTCAATGGCGAGGCCCTGCGCATGGCCGTGATGTTCGGTCTGGCGGTGGACGCCAAGGTCGCCGAGCGTTGCGTGTTCGCGCGCAAGCATTACTTCTATCCGGATCTGCCGAAGGGCTATCAGATCACGCAGTTCGAACTGCCGATCGTCTACGAAGGCAAGCTCGATGTGGAGCTGGCCGAAGGCGTGATCAAGACCATCGGCATCACCCGTGCCCATATGGAGGAGGACGCCGGCAAGTCGATGCACGAGGGTTTCGTCGGCACATCGGGCATCGATCTCAATCGCGCCGGCACACCCTTGATCGAAATCGTCTCCGAGCCGGATATCCGCTCGGCGGCCGAGGCCGTGGCCTATCTCAAGAAGCTGCATCAGCTGGTCGTCTACCTCGGCATCTGCGACGGCAACATGCAGGAAGGCTCGTTCCGCTGTGACGCCAACGTGTCCGTGCGGCCCAAGGGCACCGAGAAGTTCGGCACCCGTACCGAGACCAAGAACGTCAATTCCTTCCGTTACGTGGAACGCGCGATCGAGTACGAAATCGAGCGCCAGATCGAGGTGATCGAGGCCGGTGGGACGATCGTCCAGGAGACGCGGCTGTTCAATCCCGGCTCCGGCGAAACACGCTCGATGCGGACCAAGGAAGATGCCAACGATTACCGCTACTTCCCCGACCCCGATCTGCTGCCGGTGATCTGCACACGCGCCTGGATCGACGAGATCGGCCGCTCGCTGCCGGAATTGCCGGAAGCCAAGCGCGACCGTTTCATGGTCCAGTACGGCCTGTCCAAATATGACGCGACGGTGCTGACCGGCTCGCGTGCCTTGGCGGACTACTACGAGGATCTGGTGCGTCGGGTCGACGGCGACGCCAAGCTCTGCGCCAACTGGGTCATCACCGACCTGCTCGGCGCCTTGAACAAGGCCGGGCACGACATTCCAGATTCTCCGGTGTCTGCCGCCGCGATGGCGGGGTTGATCAAGCGCATTGCCGATGACACGATCTCCGGCAAGATCGCCAAGGACGTGTTCGAGGCGATGATGGCGGGTGAAGGTGAGGCCGATGCGATCATCGATGCCAAGGGACTGCGCCAGATCACGGACGAAGGCGCCATCGTCAAGATCATCGAGCAGGTCATGGCCGACAATCCCGGCCAGCTTGAACAGTACCGCGCTGGCAAGGACCGCTTGTTCGGGTTCTTCGTCGGCCAGACCATGAAGGCGACCGCCGGCAAGGCCAATCCGGCCGAGGTCAACCGCCTGCTCAAGCAGTTGCTGGGGTCTGTGGGGTGAGGCGATAAGGCGTAAGGCGTGAGGCGAAAGCGCCACGCTTGCCGCCTTTCAAGCTTTTGTGCCAGTCGCTTCACGCCTATCGCCTTACGAACAATCCATGAGCATACTGATTCCATTCGACTTCTCCGGCCAGGGCGCGCGTGGCGTGATCCTGCGCATCGACGAGGGTGTGGAAGCGATGTTCGGTGCGCGCGACTATTCGGCGGATGTCCGGCAGTTGCTGGGCGAGGCGGCGGCTGCGGCGCCGATGTTGGCATCGCACCTCAAGTTCGAAGGCCGCATCAACCTGCAGTTTCAGGGCGGGGACCGGATTCAGCTGCTGGTGGCGCAGGTGGATCATCAGTTGCGCGTGCGTGCCATGGCCAAAGCTGGCCCCGAAATCGACGGCAGTTTCAAGGACTTGCTGCAGGGCGGGCTGCTTGCCTGGTTGCTGGAGCCTCGGCATGGCCAGCCTTATCAGGCCTTCGTCGAGATCAGCGGCGACAGCCTCGCCGCGTCGCTGGAGGGCTACTTCGCACAGTCCGAGCAGCTCCCGACACGGCTGCTGCTGGCCTCGGGGGCGACCAGTCTGGCCGGCCTGCTGTTGCAACGCGTGCCGGGCGCAGACGGCGACGATGCGGATGGCTATTGGCAACACCTTTGCGCCTTGTTCGGCACACTGAAGGCCGAGGAATTGCTTGCGGCCGATTCCGATACCGTGCTCAGGCGTCTGTTCCATCAGGAGCCGTTGCGGCGTCACGAGCCGCGTGAGGTCCAGCTGTCCTGTACCTGTTCGCGCGCCAGCATTTCGCAGATGCTGCTGTCTCTGGGCCGCGACGAGATCGAACCGATCTTCGAGGAGCGGGACCATGTCGAGGTCACCTGCGAGTTCTGCGGTCGGGAATACCGCTATGTACGCAGCGAAGTCCAGGAGCTGTTCGACGGCGCCGAGGCCCAGCGTGAGCCGAACCCGATTCAGCAGACGCATTAACGTGAATCACGCGCGGCGTGATGCCGACACCGACCCTCGCCCGCTCGCGGCATGGCCGTTCGCCGCGCACATCGCACTGGTCGCTTGAACTGGCAAAAGCGTAGCCGACTGAGTTGAACCGTCGGCAGGGCCGGCTATTCCCCCATCACCGACTTCGGATCCGCCTGCCGTGCCGATCGGCTGCGAACCCCCGTACATGCACGATTCCGTCTGACTTTGGTCGCAAAAAGGTCAGGTTTGAAGCGCCCCCCGTTTCTAAACTCGACGCAGCTGTTTTTCCGCATTCGTCCTGCACATCGAGTGGCAAGGGCATTCTCGGGGGAATGAACCATGAGCAACAAACGGTGGTCCGCCATAGTGGCGGCTGGATTGTTTTCTATGCTGCTGGCCGCCTGCGGTGGCGGTGGTGGTGGCGGTGGCAATGACGACGGCGACGGGGACGGCGGTGGCGGTGGCGGCGGGGATGGCGACAAGTCATCGATCACATTGCAGGGCTTCGTTGCCAACGCGCCCTCGCTGAGCGGCGGTACGGTGACGGCCACGGCCGGAGACAAGTCGGCCGACTCCGCCATCGGTAGCGACGGCAGCTATACCGTCACGCTCGACGATCTGGATCTGGTCGATTTCGTCAGCGTCGTGGCTGTCGGTGACGGCGATAATGCCGTGGTCGAATTCGAGGGCCTGCTGGGTACCGTGTCGGCCATCGAGGCCGCCGCCGGCAGCGATGAAACCGTCACCGCGGATGATTTCGCGGCACTGGCCCTGAGTTCAGTGACCACCGCCGAGGCGGGCCTGATTCAGAGCGCCGAAGCCAGCAAGTCCTACAAGGACATCAGTTCCGACGAGGAACTGGCCGCAGCTTTGGCGGCTCTCGACCGTGCTGCGGTGACGCAGTTGGCCACTTCGATTCAGACCGTTGCGCTGTATCCGACCATTCCGCTGCCGGCCGGGGTCACCACGACCCGGAGTTTGGCGGCGGCATCCACGGTTACCCAGCAGGACTACGCCCGATTGCTGCAGGTCGACTATCCGGACGAATATGTGACGGCGGCGGGTAGTCTGCCGGCCGGTGATGCACCAACAGCCGCCGACGCAGTGCCCGGCGAATTTCTGCTGTTCTACAACAGCGGTGAAAACGCGAATCAGTTGAGCCTGATTCCGATCGAGTTTCGTAGTGACAACACGGGCACGCGGGGCGCTAGTGAATTCACATGGACCGTGTCTGGCGACGACGTCATTGCTGACGTTTTGAGCGCCGACACCGTCGTCACCGTCGATGTCAACGGCGACGGTTTGATCGATCCCGAAACCGAGCGGCTCGCTGCCACCGTTCATTTGACGCTCCAGTTCCACACGGCGGGAGAAGCCGGCCTAGAGGGGCAGACCTCGGTGATCGAATCGGCTGTTTATGCGTTCGATGTCGCCGATGAGTCGGTGGACGATTTCACCGTGCGCACGACCCTCTACCCCGTCGCCATCAGTGATGAGGAAGAGGACGAGCCGGCGGTGGTGCCGTTCCAGACCGCCGATGTTTCGGGCCGGACCTTCGCCGTCAATACCGTGCACGAGTACGTCGAGGGTGTGCTGGCACAGTATCCGGATACCCTGAGCTTCAACGCCGATGGCAGCGGTACTTCGGAACAGCAGGGCAATTTCACCTGGGAGATCGTCGACCGCATTCTCGAACTCAGCTTCGTCAGCGGCGACTTTGTCGAATACGGCATCGTCACCAAGCGTTCGGCCAGCGTGTTCGAGGTCGGCTTCATCTACGAGCGCGTCGGCATCGAGAACGAGTACGCGGCCGGTTCCTACATGGTGGAGGTCGATCCGGATGCGACTTTCGCCAATGGCGGTGTCGGCGGCTATCACTACAACGGTGTCGGTACCAAACGGGGGCCGGGTACCTATTTCGCCCTGAGCATGGTGCTGCAAGCGGGTGGACAGGGCTTCGAGCGTAATGCCGGCAACCAGGCTTACTCCATCAATGGTTATGCGCTGACGCCGCCGGCCGACGAGATCTTCGTCCACGAGGACTATCAGGTCAGTCGCTGGGCGCTGAGCGAGGACGGCACGACGCTGGATGCGGAGCAGTACGTGGATCTGCAGAACAATTTTGCGTACTGCGAGCCGGGATCGTCGGATTCCTGCGTGGTCAGCGACCACTGGATATTCGAAATCGTGCGGCGCGAAGGCGACTTCATCTATGCCCGGGCCTACGAGTCCTTCCCGTACACCAATGACGAGGCGAATTCCTTCGCCGGCGTCAATTTGTACGAGTATCTGCCGGACGACACCTCGACGACCACCGAAGGCCGGAGTGCGGCGACCTCCACCGCCGCACAGCACGTAGTACCGGCCAAGCTCGGCATGCCGCACTGAGTCGCTACCGAGGCCGGTCTCGTGGCCTTGCTCTTTGATCCCGTCGGCCGCCGCGGCGGCCGACGACCTTTTCGGATGGCTTCCATGCAACGACACATTCTCAGCCGCAATGGCCTGCTGGCCGTTGCCGTGCTACTCACCGGCATTTGCGCACCCTGTGCCTACGCCGACTCATTCCACTATCGCAACCTGCTGATCGGCGATCGTGCCACCGGCTTCGGCGGCGCCTATGCCGCCTTGTCGGATGATGCAGCGGGTCTGCATTACAACCCGGCCGGTACCGTCTATTCGAAGGAGCTGGCATCGGCCACCGTCAACGTGCTGAGCATCTCCAATGTCGAATTCGAAGACTTCTTTCCGGACGGCGGCTCGCTGGAGGTGACGTCTTCGGGCCTGGTTCCGAGCTACTTCGGCATCCTGCGCCATATCGGTACCGGCACCATCGGGTTTTCGATCACGGTCAGCGACTTTCTGTCGGATCGACAATCGGATCGCGGCAGCTTCGATGTCGGAACCGCGCACGTCGATCAGTTCCTGACCGGCGATAGCGACTACCGACACTACAATATCGGCCCGAGTTTCGCGCAGGCGCTGAACCAGAACTGGTCCTGGGGCGTGTCGCTGTTCGGCACTTATCGCGACGAACGCGAAGCCCGCAGCATCGGTGGCGATGCCACCAAGCCGGGCGCCGAAGCCGGATCGACCGACCGACTGTACGTGCTGACCAGCTATCGCATCGAGGACACACAGATCGGCGTTCGTCCGCAGCTCGGCCTGCAATATCGCAACGGCGCGTTCAAGGCGGGCTGGACCGTGTCGCGAGACTTCGCGCTGAGCCGTGATTACGACTACTTTTATCGGTCCGTGCGCAATCTCACCACGATCAGCGCCGATGGCAGCGAGGAACTGGTCGACTACCTCGATGCGTCCGCGGATTCCAAAAGTTCCGAAAAGCAGGCGCATCCCTGGCAATTCTCGCTCGGTTTGGCGATGGACCTGACGCCCTCGTGGACGGTGTCGGTGCAGGTCGACCAATACCTGTCGGTCGATGACGACATCGTGGCCGGTGCCGATGGAGCCTCGCCGCCGGTGACGCGCCAGTTCGATGCCGTAACCAACTGGTCCATCGGTAGCGAATGGCGTTTGAGCGATCGTGTGGGTCTGCGAATGGCGCTCTACACCGACAACGCCAATCTGGATGCCGAAGACGCTGGCGCGTTCGAGCGCCGTGAGTCCGTGGACTTGCTGGGCGGAGCCCTGTCCGCCTCTTACCGCGATGACACGCGGACCTACAAGCTCGGCTTCTACTTCAGTTCGGGAGACGGCGACGGCACGCTCGGCGACCTCGGAGAACTCAATTTCGGTGGTCAGTCGGTGGTGGACATCAATGCGACGAACTTCACGCTGATCTTCGGCGCCACACTTTAAAGGGGAAGGGAAATGGGCGAATCCGGACGGATGTGGGGGCTCGGCGGCGTTGGCACGCTGCGCCGTGCGATCGCCGCTTCGGCGATATTGCTGCTGGTCGCCTGTGGCGGCGGAAGCGACGATAGTGGTGACATGATGGACGATGGCGGTGATGGCGACGATCGTGGCGATACGCTGACGCTGACCGGCTTTCTCGTCGATTCCGGCGTCCAGGGCGTCGCCTTCAGCAGCACGCCGTCGGGACTGTCCGGATTGAGCGGCGCCGGTGGTGCCTTCACCTACGTTAGCGGCGACACGCTCGGCTTTTCAGTCGGCAACATCATGGTCGGCGCCCCGGTGCCAGGACGCTACAGGATTTCCCCAAAGACGATTGCCGACAGCACGGTTGCGGCCGGTGGGGTACCCACGGGCGTCAGCGCAGACGACATCGCCACCAATGTCGCGGTCTTCTTTCAGACATTCGACGACGACGGCAATCCCGACAATGGCATCGTCATCGGCAGCGACGTTACGGCGGCGGCTGGGGGCAAGTCCCTGGAGTTCGCGCAGCCCACCGATGAGTTCGTGCAGGACCCGGTGCTGACCCAACTCGCGCAGGACACGGGGCATGAGGTCGTCGACCCGGCGGCGGCCAGCGCGCACACCGAGCGATCGACACGCGAGCAACTTGCAGGGTCATGGACGGTCGACGTCTCGGCGGCCGGCGGCGGGATTGATTCCGCGGTGATCAGTTTCTTCACTGACGGGACCTATCTGTTCGGAACCGACCATAATGATCCGGACTGTTCCGATGGTTTCGAGTACGGACGTTATGCAATCGATGCCGAAGCTGGAACGTTTCAGGCCGTCGGCGCCTACATCGATACCACGGGCGCGAACGGTGATTGCGGATTGTACGAACGACCCGAAGGGGGCGCGCTGCTCGACCTGGACTTTGTCGATGCCGACACGCTGGAGCTGGTCGTTGCAAGCGATCCGGATTCCATCATCGAACTCAAACGGGTGCCGGACAGCAGCGATATCGTCGGTAGCTGGCTACTCGACAGCCTGCCCGGCGATGGGGGGCCTGTCGTGGCCAGCTTCTTCGCCGATGGTGGGTATTTCCTCGTCGAGGTCGGCGAATCACCTTCTGGCGATTCGCGCGGCATCGAGGTCGGGACCTGGTCGGTCGATTCGGGCCACAATCTGACGGTGACCCAATCCGTGGATACCAACGGCGATGCCGGCCTCTCGGATCAGGCAGGCACGGTCACACTGCAGGTCAACGGCGCCGGTCAGCTGGAGCTCTACGTGTCCACCGAGGGCAGCTATGTGCTTGACCGTCTGCCCTTGACCAAAGTGATCGACGTTTCCGGGGTGATCGGAGCCTGGTACGGATCCGATCCCGAGACGCCCGATGCCGATCCGGAGGCGGGGGCGCTCACGATCGTCAATTTCCGTGCGGACGGTCGGTATGTGTTCGGCAGCCAGGAAGGCGACCCCGACTGTGACCGCGATTATCATGAACTCGATACCGGCGTTTACGACCCCAACTACGATCCGCCGGTCGACGGCGATCTCGACGCGGATGGCGTCGGTTCAGAGCTGGCTTCGTGGAACCTGGAATCGGGTCTGGCCCGCATGTTCACGGCCGACGCACTGGTGGACTCGGACGGATCCTGCGGACTGTACTCGCGTACTGCGGTGTTCCCGGAGGCGCCGGATACCGCTGCTTACCTGGAAGTGGTCGATGCCGATCGCCTGCAGTTGAGCGCCTACGAGCTTCAGGACGGCGGCACCGGGGAGGCCGATACTGGCGAGTACGAACTGGGAACCTACCTGTTGCAACGCATTCCTTCGGTTGCGAACTCGCTCATCGGCAGCTGGACGATGTTCGAATCACCGAACCGACCCGACAGCATCAGCTTCTTCGCCGGAGGCTCGGTGTTCGAGATCGATACCGACGAGAATGGCGGTGTGCAACGCGAAAGCTGGTCGCTAAACGGAGCGGGCGACCAAGTCACCATCGTGGCCGACGGTAGCGAGCCCTATTGCGTGGACACGATCGGCTTGGAGTCGGACTGCGACAGTTCGCCGATCAGCACCACCTATGATGTCGCGTTCTCGACGGACGGCCGCCAAGCCACGCTGACCGAGCCCGCGACGGCTGCGGTACTGACACTGATCAAAGTGACTTCGCCCTGACCTAGCGCGGTGTCCCAGAGATCAGTATCAATTCTCGCTCGGTCTGGCGCTGCGATACGGCGTTGCTCGTCGTCACCATAGCGATGGCTATGCCTCCTCCTCGCGCCTTGTCTCGCAGCACCACCCCTTCGCGATTGATTGCACTGACCTCCGGGACGCCACACTAGCGGCAAGCCTCATCAAAACGGCCGGGATTGCCCGGCCATTCTTGATGTTCGAGACGACACGTGGCAGAGCCCCTTGGGATGGCTGGCGTGCGCTCCGCAGCGGCCGAGTAAAGCGTTCGTGCATGTGCCGCGCGACGCGCGTTTTGACAGTGGCACAGGCTACGGCTTTTGAAGAGGCTTTCGGCTGCAGGCTTACTGGGAGGTCGGGGAGGGGGGCGGCAAAAGAAAAGGGCCACCAAAGTGGCCCTCAGCTGCGAAAACACGACCTTTATTCTGGGTGTCGACTGCTCACCCCCCGATGAGACAATCGTCACGGCTAGGAAGCCGGGGCCGTGTCGCCTAGATGGCAGGCCCGTGCAGAGTATGTGCACCGCCGTCGCCGGTCTGGCCGATTCACTGATGGATTTGTGAAGAATTCCTGACGGGTTCAATAAACCTGCGTAATATATGGGAAAATTGTTCTGTCAAACCACGGGGCAGGCCTTGGTGATGATATGAGACTGGTGGTTCCGGACCGTACTCCGGACGCCGAAATCGCAACTCAGACGCCAGCGGCGGGGGAGTTGCGCTGGCAATTCTCGGTGTTCGAACTCAACGAAGCTACGCGCGAGCTGTTTCGCGATGGTGTACTGCTGCACCTGGAACCCAAGCCGCTCAACCTGCTCATGTACCTGTTGCGCCGTCCCGGCGAACTGGTCACCAAGGACGAATTGATCGAAGCCGTCTGGTCCGGGCGGGTCGTCACCGACAATGTCGTCGCACGCTGCGTGACCAAGTTGCGCGAGGTCTTCGGCGAAGAAGGGCAGGCGCTGGTCAAGACCGTACATGGTTATGGCTACCGGTTCACCGAGCAGGCGGTCCGGGTGTGCGACGACGCGCCGGAAGCCGTGCCGCTTCCCCAGTTCCGGCCCGGTGATTCGCCGCCAGGGCGGCCGGAATGGGTGCTCGTGGAGCATCTGGCGTCGGCCGGCGAAGTGTGGTTGGGCCGGCACCGTTCAAGCGGCGCTCAGAGCGTCTTCAAGTTCGCGACCGATGGGCGCGGGCTGACCAGCCTCAAGCGGGAAATTTCGATCTACCGGCTGATCAGCGGCGCGTTGCAGGCGCCCCTGCCAGTGGTCGACATTCTCGACTGGAATCTGGACGAAGCACCGAGTTTCATCGAGATCGAGCACCATCCGCTCGGCAGCCTCCGCGACTGGGTGGAGGGACGCGGCGGGCTGGCGCTCATGCCGATGTCGGAGCGCCTGGCTTTGATTGCCGAAATTGCGGTCGAGGTGGCGGCGATTCACTCGATCGGCGTGCTGCACAAGGATCTCAAGCCGGCAAACGTGCTGGTGTCGGGTATTGGCCAGCAGCGGGCGAGGTTGCTGCTCTGTGATTTCGGCAGCGGCCGTGTCGACATCGAAAGGCTCGGGGCGCTGGAACTGAGCCGCCTCGGATTCTCGCAATCCCAGTTGGGCGAGCGCGAAACCTTGGGCACACTGCTGTATACCGCGCCTGAGGTGCTTTCCGGGCAATTGCCGACGGTCAAGGCCGATCTCTACGCCTTGGGGGTCATGCTGTTCCAGTTCGTGGTCGGTGACTTGCGACGGCCGCTGGCGCCCGGTTGGGAGCGGGACGTCAGTGATGAACTGCTGCGCGAGGACATCGCGCGCGCCGCGGACATTCAACCGGAACACCGCCTGGCCGATGCGGCCGAGCTTGCGCAGCGACTGCGCACGTTGCAGGAACGGCGCGATCGCGTGGAAGCGCGCAGCCGCGAAGCGGCCGCGCGCCAACGTACGCTGGAGCAGGCAGAACGAGACCGGCTGGCTCTGGAGCGCGCCCGCGCCCGTCGGGCCTGGATGTACGCTCTGGTGGCGACCCTCGTGTTGGGTATCGCCGTTTCATTCTGGCTTTACCTGAGGGAACGCGAGGCCGAGCGCCGCGCCAGTACGGCGGCCGGCACCGCCTATGCAATCAACGCCTTTCTCAACGACGACGTGCTTTCGGCGGCGGACCCGTACCTGTCCGGCGGCGGACGCAATGTCACGGTGAACTCGATACTGTCGCGTGCCGCCGGTCGCCTGGGAGCGCTCAAGGATCGGCCCACCGTGCACGCGCAGCTGAGCCTGACGATCGGGCAGGCCTACGCCAATCTCGGCCTCACCGATGAGGCACGGGACGTTTACACCCAGGCGCTCGACAATGCACGTGGACGTCTGTCGCCGCAGTCCGGAGAAATGCAATCCCTGTTCCGGAGGCTTGCCTGGCTGGCACTGGAAGATGGTCGCTACCCGGAGGCTCATCGCCTGTTCGACGAGTTGTACGAGTCTGCACAGGTGTTGCCGGATCCCTGGCGTCCCGAGGCTCTGCTGCGTGCTCGTTATGGACTGGCACGGCTGGATTACGACACCGGAAACTTTGTCCGCGCGGTTGAGGACTACGATGCGATTCTGGCGGACCTGCGTGAGCAGGGCGTCGACAATCCGCGGTTTCAGCGGGAAGTCGAATGGGATCTGGCCCAGTCCCTGTACGAGACCCATGACTGGGCACGGGCCGATACGCTGACCCGCAATGTGGACGCTTATTTCAGCGAAAGCCTCGGTGCCGAAAGTCCGGGCCTGTACTGGATTCGAGTGGGATATGGGCTCAGCCTGCTGGTGCGCGAGCGCTTTGGGGAGGCCCGCGAGCTGTTCGAGGCGGTACTGGCGCAATCCACGCAGACCCTGGGTGAACGGCATCCGGTCAGCATGGCCTGCACCGAAGCGTTGGGGACGATTCGCCTGCGTCAGGGCGACGCCGCCGAGGCGCTGCCCTATTTTCAGACGGTTCTGGACTGGCGCATGCGTTATCGAGGACCGCAACATTACCTGACGCGCGAGGCGATGCTGCGCAAAGCCGAGGCCTTGTATGGATTGAACCGCTATTCCGAAGCGGAGGAGCTGTTGACGCGCGCGCGCGAACTGTCGGTTGCGCAGCTCGGCGAGGAACACCCCGCGAGTCTCTCGATTTCAAGGGTGTTGGCGGAGACTCGAGCGGCTCTCGGCAATACGGTACAGGCGCAGGCGATGTTCGACCGCGTATTGGCGCTGGGATCACGACGCATGCCTGCCAATAACCTCCGTTTGGCGTGGACACATTTCGGTCTCGGTCGGCTCTATCGTGCGCAGGGGCGTGAAGTGCGCGCCGCCGTGCAATTCGAGCAGGCGTACCTCGCATTCGAAGCGGCATTCGGGAGCCAGGATTCGAGAGCGCTGGAAGCGCAGCGGCTGCTGCGCAATCCGAGCGCGACCCCGAGTCCGCGTCTGTTCTGAACGGGGCCGCCCGGCACACAAAAGGCCCGGTGGCTCGCTCGAACGGCGGCGTTTTCGAACGCATTGATGTCCCGCCGCACAGAGATGAAATTCAGGGGCTCATTTCATCGATGAACCGGCTCACTCAGGCCTGGCTGGCGCTGGGACGCAGCCAGATCGCCGAGGCCCTGTTCGAAACGCATCTGGCAGGCTTCGGTCGACCGACTCGGTGAGGCACGGCGCATCCGGATTCAATGTAAATTTCAATCGGTTAGGCCATGTCGCTGGCCGCCAACGGCAAGACCGTCGCCGCCGAACAGCCCCTGCGTCGCGTGCTGGAACTGGTGCCGCAGCACCTGCCGCCAAACAGCAATCGTATCGGGGCGACCCACCGGGCCTTGTCCGATCCGCTTCAGGCGACCGGGCGTCTCGATGAAGCGCTGGCCGAGGCGCGGGCTGGCGAACAGGTGCTGAAAAACGCGTTCGGCTCCGAGCAGGACGAAGTCCAGTCCGCGCAGCGCCGGGTCGCCAGCCTCGGTGTCCAGACGAACGACCACGGACTGGTGGCCACTGCCGTCGCCGGCCCGCGGGCTCAGAAACTGAAGCGATAGCCGAGCGAGAAGTTGATCACCGGGTAGATGTCGAACTCGCTGATGTCGCTTTCGAGTGACTGACGCTCGTCTTCGAGATTGGCCTGGAACTGCTGCGCTTCCGGCGAATTGCCGTTGACCTCGAAGCTGGTGCCGGAGCCTTGCTCCTGCGCCGAGCCGGAAGCGTCGAGCCCGATCTTGGGCGAACCCTGAAACAGGGCGCCAAGCTCGAATCGGAAATACCAGTTGGAGCTCCCCTGAATCGGATTGCCCCAGCCGAATCCGGCGTAGGGTGCCAGCGAATCGAAGTCCAGCTTGCCGCGCAGATTCAGCGGGTCGTTCGGGTCCGAGGTGTAGGTGGTTTCGCCGAGTTCATATTCCTCGTTGCCGGTGTTGTCGGAGGCCTTGATCTTCACCGTGTTGCCGTTGGACATCAGGCCGCCGCTGATGAAGAAGCTGCCCTTGAACGGATGGAAGTCCGCCAGCACGCCGATCGTGCTGAAATCCAGCTTGCCGTTGTATTCGATGTCGTCTTCTTCGAAGTCCTTGTCGTAGGGCAGCACCGAAAACGGTACGCGGAGGTTGAGGCGTTCGTTGACGCCGATCGTGCCTTCGATGCCATAGCCCAGGGTTCCCAGCCGCGCCCCGGCGGCGGCGTCGACCGCCGACGCCAGCGGCGCCACGCCGAGTAGTGCGGCGCCAGTGAGTCCCGCGGTGAACATAGCGAATTTCATCTTTCCCCCGAAAGTGCAGATTGGAGGGGCGATCTTGGTGCAGCGCAGCCCGCAGTACCTGAAGCTGCCGCGACGAAATTCTGACGAAATTCCGACCGTTGGCCGTGGACCCCTCATCCAAGCACGGCGTTCGGTCGTATCACGGGTTCAATGTAAGGTGGAGCGCCGGTGTCAAAACGTTCGTGCCGCGCCGGACTCATCCGTTCCAAGGGAAACACGCCATGGATTTTCTGACTGCTTTGCTGTGCGCTGCGGTCGTCGCCGTCTTGGCCAAGACGGTCGCTTGGTTGTTGCAGAGGCGCATCGGCAATGCCGGCATCGTCGATGCGATCTGGTCGTGGACGCTGGGGGGGCTGGCGACCGTCTTCGCCGTGTTCGGCTCCGCGCCCGGGCCCTTGCGCTTGACGGTCGCGCTCATGGGCGGTCTGTGGGGCCTGCGCCTGGGGACGCATCTATGGGTCCGCAACTGGCGCAAGTCCGAGGACTTTCGCTACGCCAAGTTTCGTGAGCAATGGGGAGAGAACGTCGATCGCAAGATGTTCTGGTTCTTCCAGTTCCAGAACCTGTTCACGCTCACCCTGGCGGCGAGTGCCTATGGCGCTACCGTGTTCCGGCCGGATATTCCTCCGGCCTGGGCTTTTGTCCTGGCGATCGCCTTGCTGCTGCTTTCCGTCGGCGGCGAAGCGCTGTCCGATGCCCAGATGGAACGCTTCCGTGCGCAGCGCCGCGACCCGAATGAAGTCTGCCGTCTCGGCCTGTGGCGCTATTCGCGGCATCCCAATTACTTCTTCGAATGTCTGCACTGGCTGGCCTATCTCCCGCTGGCGCTGAGTCCGGCCTATCCCTGGGGTTGGCTGGTGCTGGCGGCTCCCGGCCTGATGGCCTTCCTGCTGATCCGCTTCTCGGGCATGCCCTTGCTGGAGCAGGAGATGACGCGGCGCAAGCCGGGCTACGCCGAATACGTGCGGACCACCAGCGCCCTGATTCCCTGGCCGCCCAAGGCGGGCTGAACACCCACTGGGTATAAGAAAAGAGCAATATGGACGTGATCGATTGGTGTGAACGCGGGCGGGTGCCTGATCCTCTGGCGAGGCTGGGCATGCGCCAGCTGATGAAGCGGCGGCTGGTCGATGAGGCCAGCCTGGACGGTGAACTGCGTTCGGCGCGATTCAATGGTTTTCTCGACGAACTGCGCGCCAGTCCGATCGCGATCAACACCGCGGACGCCAACCAGCAGCATTACGAAGTGCCCGCCGAGTTCTTCCACCGTCATCTGGGGCCGCGCCTGAAGTATTCCTGTTGCCTGTATCCGAGCGGACGCGAGACCCTGGCCCAGGCCGAAGAGGCGATGTTTGCGCTCTATGCCGAACGCGCCGGTCTTGAGGACGGTATGCGCATGCTTGATCTGGGTTGCGGCTGGGGTTCGCTGTCGCTATGGCTGGCGCAGCACTACCCCAGTTCGAGTGTCACCGGCTTGTCGAATTCGCAGGGCCAGCGCGCCTACATCGAGCAGCAGGCCGCCGATCGTGGCCTCGGCAATCTGCGGATCATCACCGGCGATATTGTCGAGTTCGACTTTGCGCACGAACAGCTTGCGGGCGGTTTCGACCGTGTGCTTTCGATCGAGATGTTCGAGCACATGAAGAACTACGGTCTGCTGCTGGCCAAGATCGCGCGCTGGCTCAAGCCCGAGGGGCGGCTGTTCGTACACATCTTCGTGCACAAGCTGCTCGCCTATCACTTCCAGTCCGAAGGACGCAGCGACTGGATGAGCGAGTACTTCTTCACCGGCGGAACCATGCCGTCCGAGAATCTGCTGGCCCACTTCCAGGACGATCTGCGCTTGAGCCGCCAGTGGTGGCTCAGCGGTACCCACTACGAGCGCACCGCCAACCATTGGCTGGACGGCATGGACGCGGCGCGTGAGCCGATCATGCAGATCTTCCGCCAAGGCTACGGCCCCGAACAGGCTGCGATCTGGTTTCAGCGCTGGCGCATGTTCTACATGGCCGTGGCCGAGCTGTTCGGTTACGACGCAGGCAATGAATGGGGCGTAGGGCACTACCTGTTCGAGCCGCGCGGGTGAATTCCTGGCGCGCCTTGTTGCTGGCGGCAGTGGCGATGTTGCCCGCTTGCTCGCTGCGCGAAGGCTGGAAGGGGCCGGTCAGCGATCACTTCGATGGCAAGCGTTTCAGCAACGACGAGCCCTTCGAAAAATCCCTGCTCGGGGTGCTGCGTTTCTACCTCAGCGGCGACACCGGCCCCTGGATGCGCGATCTCGACGAGCCGCCCGCCGCCGCGCCGGCGGCCAGTGTCGGCGACGGCCGGCTCGTCGCCACGGTGGTCAACCACGCCACCGTGCTGGTGCAGGCCGATGGCCTCAATATCCTCACCGATCCGGTGTGGTCGCAACGCGTCAGTCCGCTGTCCTGGATCGGCCCCAGGCGGTATCGGCCGCCGGCGATCCGCTTCGAGGATCTGCCGCCGATCGATGTCGTGCTGATCAGCCACAATCACTATGACCATCTCGATCTGGCAACCGTGGCGCGGCTTGCCGAACACCACGATCCGGTTTTCGTGGTCCCGCTGGGCGATGCCGAGTTCCTGAGCGGGATCGGTATCAAGCGCATCGTCGAACTCGACTGGTGGCAGGCCTGGACCCTGCCGAACGGACGGCGGATTCATGGCGTGCCGGTCCAGCACTGGTCCGGCCGCAGCGTGCTGCCCAGCGATCAGAATCGCAGCCTGTGGCAGGGCTACGTGATCGAAACAGCCGCCGGCCCGGTCTACTTCGCCGGCGATACCGGCTACGCCGACCACTTCGAGCGGGCGCATGAGCGTTTCGGCAACATGCGCCTGGCCTTGCTGCCGATCGGCGCCTACGAGCCGCGCTGGTTTCTGGCCTATCAACACATGAATCCCGCGGAGGCGGTGCAGGCGCATCTGGAGCTTCGCGCGCAGACCAGCCTGGCGATTCACTGGGGCACCTTCAAGCTGACCGCCGAAGGGCAAATGCAACCACGGCAGGATCTGATCGCGGCGCGTCGGGGACGAGGCCTGAGTGACGTAAGCTTCCAGGTGCCGGACTTCGGCGAAGCGATCGAAATTGCGCCGCTGACGACGGAAGCAGGAGGCTGAGGATGACACGAATGATCTTGCCGGCGGGCCTTGGAATCGGGCTGCTGCTGTGCTCGCTGGGCGCGGCCGCCGAGGCGGGCGCGCACGTCGAACGCTTCTATGGCTACGCCTATGATCTGGATAGCGATCGCTACATCTACACCGAGGTACACGAACAGCACTGGCAGGACGGGCGCGAACAGACCGCCACGATCCGCTATGTCGATCCTGACGGCAACACGCTCGGCGAAAAGTTCCTGGACTACCGGCAGGACTACTTCGTGCCGGTCTACGAACTCAGCCTGCCCGACCTCGACTATGAGGAGGGAATACGCGCGGCGGGCGAGGACATCGAAATGTTCATGCGCGATGGCGACCGGCAAAAGCGGAAATCGATCGACAAGCCCGAGAGCGTGACCGCGGATTCCGGATTCCATCACTACCTGCAGGCCCACTTCGAAGAACTGATGGCAGGTGAGACCATCAAGTTCACCTTCGTGGCTGCCGGCAATCTCGGCGACTACAGCTTTCGCGCCAAGCGCATCGACGACACCGAATTCGAAGGCAAGCCCGCGGTCCGTTTCAAGGTCGAAGCCGCCTCGCTGCTGCGTCTGGTCGCGCCGAAACTGATCCTCAGCTACGACCCGGACAGCCAGCGCCTGCTCGAATACCGCGGGCCGTCCAACATCCAGAATCCCGAGACCGGCAAGGTCTACGACGCACGCATCGCGTTCTATTCGACGGCACCGTCCGGTGTCGGCAAACTGCCGTCATTGGATACCGAACAATAGAGTCCCGCCATGCTCAGACACTGGTTTGTCGCCGCGCTGCTCGGCACCCTCGGCAGCGGCGCTCTCGCCAGCACCGAAAACCCGGACCTTGGAATCGACCAGGCCCTGCGGCAGGCGCGGCAGCAACAGGTCCCGGTCATCGTCGATTTCTATGCGCCGTGGTGCTACTCCTGCTACTACATGGCGCAGCATGTGCTGGTCGGCCCTGACTGGGACGCCGCGCGCGGCGACGCCATCCTCGTCGGCGTGGACGTGGACAGCGCCGAAGGCGCGGCGCTCAAGGAACGCTGGGGCATCAAGCCGCTGCCCAGCTATCTGGTCCTGAACCCGGATGCCGAAGAACTGGGCCGCATCGGCGGCGAGCGCACGCCCGAGCAGTTCTATGCCGAGATCGCTGCGATCCGGTCCCAGGGCGCGCCGCTCGAAAAGCTGCAGGCCCGCGCCGCGCAAGGCGATACGGCGGCCGCGGTCGAAGCGCTCGCGCTCTACCATGCGCGCTACGAGGCCGCAGCCGGTCTGGAATGGTTCGACAGTCTGGACCCGTCCGAACGCGCCAGTCTGGAGGCCGACAGCCTGGTGCAGGCCCGGCTCGATCGTCTGCGTCTGATGCAGGCGGCGGCCGATGAGGACATCGCCGCCTGTCTGGCCACCGGAGAAAAGGTGTTGGCCGCCGATCCCGGCTGCGAGCGTCCGTACGAGGTTGCTCGCTACGCTGATTGCATGGCGCCACTCGAACCGGCCGAGCGCAAGACGCGTCTGCTGGCACAGATTCCGGCGATGCAATCCCTGGTCGACGACAAGGCGCTGGTGCGTCCGCCGCTGTGCGCCGACCAGCGCAGCGCGGTGACGGTGACCGCCGAGCTGTACGAAGCGACCGGGCAGGCCGACAAGGCGCAAGCCTTGCTCGGGCGCGCCGCGACGGACGCCCGCGAACGTCTCGACGGCGACCTCAAGTCGGACCGTAACCTTGCCGACAATCTGCGTGTCTTTCTGGATGCCGCCAACGACACGGCTGCGCTGGACATCCTGTATCCGCAACTGATCGCGGCCTACCCGCAGGACTACGTCTATGCCAATCGATTTGCGCGCAGCTTGGCGTCGCGCGGCTTACACGAAAAGGCGCTGCCGTACTTCAAGTCGGCCGGCGAGCGTGCCTACGGCATCAATCGCCTGCACAATGCCAGCGCCTACGCCGATTCCCTGCATACCCTCGGCCGCAACAAGGACGCGATGAAGGTGCTTGCGGCCGCGATCAAGGCCAATGGACCGTTCTTCCCCGAGGACGTGGCGGCGCTCAAGCAGCAGATGCTCGAACTGCGCGGCCGATAGCGCCACCAATGCCGGCCTCGGCCGGCGCGCCTGGCGTGCCGCCTCAGGCTATGCGGCGCCGTCGCGCCAGGTCCTGACCGTATCGAGAAAGGCCGTCAGGATCGGGGGCTGGTCGCCGAGCCGGTAGATGCAGCTCAAATCGACGTCGGCGTTTTTCGGCAATTCGCTGAGCGGGCGGTAGACCACCCCCGGCAGCGCGAGCACGGTCGCCGATTCGGGCACCAGACACAGGCCGAATCCGCTGGCGACGAGGGCGACGCCGGTCACGGCATCGCCGACTTCCTGCGAAATCTGGGGAATGAATCCGGCCTCGCGGCACAGGCCGGTTACCTTGTCGACGAAGCTCGGCCGCATTCCGGTCGGAAACAGCACCAGCGGATGTTCGGCGAGCATCCGGAACGGCACCACCGACCTGCTGGCCAGCGGGTGGCTGTCATTGATCGCCACCAGCAGCTTTTCGGTCTTGACCAGTTCCGAAGCGATGTCCGGCAAGGGCGCCAGCATGCGGTTGAAGCCGACAGTGATGCGTCGCTGGCGCAGGGCCTCGATCTGCTCGCCCTTGTTCATCGTGTGCAGGACGATCTTGACCTCCGGATAGGCCTTGCGGAAGGCCAGCAGAAGTTTCGGAATCGTATCGAGAATGCCCGAGCCAAAGATGGCGACGTCGAGCCGGCCAAGCCGTCCCTGGCCGGCGCGCTGGGTGCGCTCGGTGGCCTGTTCGACGACGGCCCCTATGTTTCGCGCCTCTTCGAAAAAAAGCGCACCGGCCTCGGTCAGTTCGACGCCGCGCGGCGTGCGGATGAACAGGCGTACGCCCAGTTCGTCTTCCAACTGCTGAATCTGGCGCGTCAGTGGCGGCTGGGAGATGTGCAGGCGCGCCGCCGCCCGGCCGATGTTCCTCTCTTCGGCCACCGCGATGAAATAGCGCAGATGTCGCAGCTCCATGGGCAAGTCTCGTGTCGGATGGTCATCAATCGATACCTATTAGGTATCAATCAGTGGCTCTATTGGTATTGGACGGTAATTCTCATGGCCGATACCTTTCTTGGCAACCCCGACCGAAGGCATAGCTCGGGGAAACAAAAAACTATCGTTGCGGTGGCTGGAGGAGAAAGCATGGGAACCAAGCTGTTCACGCGTGGCCGTAGGCCAATATCGAGCCGGTTACTGATCGCGGTGACCGGCGTCTGCGTCGCACTGTCGGCGACCGGCGCCGCGCAGGCCTTCCAGATCGAGGCCGACAATTCCGAAATTCGGATGTCCTGGGACAATACGCTGAAATACAGCGCCGCCTGGCGTCTCAGCAGTGCCGAGGATGCGGTCGCCGACAATTCGATCGGGCCACAGGCGAACACCAATGATGGTGACCTCAACTTCGATCGCGGCCTGATCTCCAATCGCATCGATTGGTTGTCTGAGTTCAACTTCCGCTACCGCCGCGACTATGGGTTCCGCGTCAGCGGCGCGGCCTGGTACGACGATGTCTACAAGGGCTCGAACGACAATCCCGGCGAACTCGGCGGCGCGTTGGTGAATTCGCGCTCGGCCGCCTACGACGAGTTCACCGACGAGACCGAGAAGCTGCACGGCCGCAAGGCCGAGCTGCTCGACGCCTTCGTCTACGGCAATTTCACGCCGGGCGACATGAGCCTCAATCTCAAAGCCGGGCGTTTCACTCAGCTCTATGGCGAAAGCCTGTTCTTCGGCACCAACGCAATGGCCGCGGCACAGACCTCGCTGGACCTGATCAAGGCCTTGTCGGTGCCGAACTCGCAGTTCAAGGAGCTTCTCCGTCCCGTCAGCCAGATCGCCGCGCAGCTGCAGATCAACGCCAAGCTTTCGCTCGGCGCCTACTACCAACTGGAATGGCGCAAGACGCGGCTGCCGGCGGCCGGCAGCTACTTCAGCTTCGCCGACTTCATCGACGACGGCGGCGAGTCGATGATTCTGGGGCCCGGCAGCGTCGTGTTCCGGGGCTCCGATATTGAAGCCAAGGATTCGGGGCAGGGCGGTTTGCAGCTCAAGTTCAAGGCCGGTGATGCCGAATACGGCTTCTACGCGGCGCAGTATCACGACAAGATTCCGCAGTTCTACGTGCGTCCCGGCGTCAACGTGGAGGCCGGCAGTGTCGGTGACTACGTGCAGGTATTCGGCGAAAACATCCGCGCCGTCGGCGCCAGCATGAGCACGCTGGTGGGCGAGACCAATGTCGCGGCGGAGATGTCGCTGCGCGACGACATGCCGCTGGTGGCCAGTGGCAACACCGTGATCCTGCCCGGCGACACCACCGCCGACGGCGATGACAGCGCCGCCTTCCCGCGTGGACGTACGCTGCACCTCAATCTTTCGGCGATCAGCGTGTTCGGTGCAAGCCCGCTGTGGGACGGCGCCTCGTTCATCGGTGAGATGGCGTTCAATCGGCGTCTCAGCATCAGCGACAACGCCGCACAGCTCGACCCCGGCGCCACACGCGATGCCAGCGCGCTGCAATTCGTGTTTGCACCGGAATACTTCCAGGTGGTGCCGGGCGTCGACCTGCAACTGCCGTTGGGGCTCAGCTATGGCCTCGCTGGACGCTCCTCGGTCAACGGGGCGCTGTTTCCGTCCGAGCACGGCGGCAATCTCAGCATCGGCGTCAAGGCCGACTACCAGAGGCGCTGGCAGGCCGGCCTGAGCCTGACCCATTACTACGGCGCGGCGGGTTCGATCATCAAATACGACACCGCGGTGCCCGAGCTTTCCTATAAGAATTTCCACGGCGACCGTGACTTCGTGTCCTTGTCGATACAGCGCACGTTCTAGCCGCCACGCCAGGATCCGAGGAGACAATCCATGAAATCAAGAATTTTTGCACTGTCGGCATTCGGCGCTGCGCTGCTGCTCGCGCAGCCCGCCAACGCTGCCGTCACGGCCGACGAGGCCGCCAAGCTCGGCACCACGCTGACCCCCCTGGGCGGCGAGCGCGCCGGCAATCCCGACGGCAGCATCCCGGCCTGGGATGGCGGCATCCGCAAGCCCTGGCCGAGCCCGATGCTGGGGGACATTCCGGTCGAAGTGTTCAAGGACGAAAAGCCGCAGTTTCAGGTGACCGCGCAGAACATGGCGCAGTACGAGGCGCTGCTCTCGGACGGAACCAAGGCTTTGCTGCAGAAGTATCCGGAGAGTTTTCGCGTCGATGTGTATCCGACCCATCGCACGGCAGCGGCGCCGCAGTCCGTCTATGACGCGACCCTGACGAACGCCACCGCCTGCGCGCTCAAGGAGGGGGGCTACTCGATCGAAGGCTGCATCGGCGGCGTCCCGTTCCCGATCCCTCACCAGGGTGTGGAGCTGATGTGGAACTACTTGATGCGCCTGGAAGCGCCGTCGATCGAATACCGCTTCAAGAACATCGTCGGCAATGCGGACGGATCGCACACGCTGGCGACGCGTAACGAAATCGCGTTCCAGTATCCGCAGTACTACAAGGATGCAACGCCCCAGAGCTGGTCCGGCGAATATGCGATGTTCCGCTTCAACACCCTGGCGCCGCCGTTCAAGGCCGGCGAATCGCTGGTGATTCGCGACAGCATCGACCCCAAGCAGCCGCGTCAGGCCTGGCAGTACCTGGTCGGTCAGCGTCGGGTCCGCCGCGCGCCGACGGTGTCCTACGACACGCCGGACTTCGTCGCCTCGGGCGCCAACTATTTTGACGAGGTGCAGGGCTTCTTCGGCGCGCTCGACCGCTTCGAGTGGAAGCTGGTCGGCAAGCGCGAGATGCTGATTCCGTACAACGACAACGCGTTGATCGGCGCCGACCTCGACGACGCGATCGCCGAATACCATCTCAACCCCGACCATGTGCGCTGGGAGCGCCACCGCGTCTGGGAGGTCGAAGCCCATGTCGCGTCGGGCAAGCGTCACGCGGTGCCCCTGCGCCGTTACTACCTCGACGAGGACACCTGGCTGATCGCGCTGGTCGACGGCTACGACGCCGAGGGCAAGCTCTGGCGGACGACGCAGGTGACGCCGTTCGTGCTGCCGGCGCTGCCGGGCACGCTGATGAAGACCGCCACCGTGTTCAATCTGCAGGCCAAGACCATGAGCGTCATTCAGGCACTCAATGGCGAGGACTTCAAGATCGTGCCGCGCAAGCCGGAAACCTATTTCACCGGCGACGCCGTCGCCGCCGAGAGCGTGCGCTGAGGCGCATGCAGGCGAGTCCGCGAAATGGTGCATTTCCGATGATTTCCGCGAAGCGGGCGGTCGCCGCGATGATCGGTCTGGTCGGCCTCGCGGCGGGCGCCGCTGCCGCGGACAGCCGGCTGGTGCCCGATCTGCTGGAGCTGCCGGCTCGCTCCACGAGCCGTGCCCTGCACAGCCTGCAATTGGCGGTCAGCGTCGCCGGCGAGCGGCTGGTGTCGGTCGGCGAGCGCGGCATGGTGCTGCTTTCGGACGATCAGGGACGCAGCTGGCGGCAGGCGCGGAGCGTGCCGGTCAGTGTCACGCTGACCGACGTGTGCTTCATCTCCGCCACTCAGGGCTGGGCCGTCGGTCACAGCGGCGTGGTGTTGCACAGTGAGGACGCCGGCGACAACTGGACGCTGCAGCTCGACGGCGCGCAGGCGGCGCGGGCGGTGCTGGCCGAGGCGCAGCGTCGCGCCGAAGCCGGAGAGGCCGGCGCCGAGGCCGCGGTGCGCAGCGCCGGATATCTGGTCGGGGATGGCCCGGACAAGCCGTTTCTCAGCGTGCACTTCACCGATGCCGAACGCGGCTGGATCGTCGGTGCCTATGGACTCGCGCTGGAGACTGTCGACGGCGGCAGGAACTGGCGATCAATCGTCGGACGCATTCCGAATCCGCGCGGCAATCACCTCTATCAGATCCGCGAGGACGGCGAGCGCTTGATGATCGCCGGCGAGCAGGGCGCGCTGTTCCGCTCGGCTGACGCCGGAGCCAGCTTCGAGGCGGTCGGGACGCCCTATGGCGGAACCTATTTCGGCACCGTGGCGGCCGGCAGCGGCGCGGTTCTCGCCTTCGGGCTGCGCGGCAACGCCTGGCGCAGCGAGGATGGCATCACGCAGTGGCGGCAGCTCGATCTCGGCCAGCCGGTCACCGTCGCCGCAGGCCTGCGCATGAATGACGGCTCGGTGGTGCTCGCCGACGAGAGCGGGCGCTTGCTGCGCAGCCCCGATGGCGGTGGCCGCCACCCGTTCCGTCCCTTGCCGGCGCCTTCGGTGCCCGGCCTCAGCGGGCTCGCGCAGACGCGCGACGGCGCACTGATCCTCGCCGGCGCGCGCGGACTCGTCCGTATCGAGCCGAAAGACCTGTACACCGTGGAAGTCGCAAGATGAGCCAGCCGCGTTCTGCATCGCCGAATTCGCCGGGCGTCGCGCTCGCGCCTTTCGACCGCCGTTCGGGTTCGTTCGCGGAACGCCTGATCTTCAATCATCGCCCGCTGGTCATGCTGCTGTGCCTGCTGGTGACGCTGGTGCTCGCCTACCAGGCGCGCGGCCTTACGCTCAACGCGGCGTTCGACAAGATGATTCCGACGCGGCATCCGTACATCGTCAACTTCCTCGAAAATCGTGACCAGCTGGCCGGGATGGGCAATGCCTTGCGGGTCGCGGTCGAGAACAGGGACGGCACGATCTTCGACGCCGATTACCTCGATACGCTGCGCAAGCTCAACGATTCGCTGTTCCTGCTGCCGGGTGTCGACCGCCCGTTCATGAAGTCCCTGTGGACTCCCGCGGTGCGCTGGACCGGCGTTACCGAGGAGGGGCTCGACGGCGGGCCGGTGATTCCGGATGAATACGACGGCAGCGCCGCAAGCGTCGAGCAGGTGCGGCTCAACGTCGAGCGTTCGGGAGAGATCGGGCAGCTGGTGGCCGACAACTACCGTTCGAGCATCATCTTCGTGCCGCTGCAGGACCGCATCGCCGAAACCGGCGAGCGCATCGACTACCATGCTCTGTCGCAGCGTATCGAGGCGTTGCGAACGCAATACGAATCGCCGACGGTGGCGATCCATGTCACCGGGTTTGCCAAGGTCGTCGGCGACCTGATCGAGGGCCTGCAGCAGGTATTGCTGTTCTTCGCGGCTGCGATCGCGATCTGCACGCTGTTGCTGTACGGCTATACGCGCTGCCTGCGCAGCTCGCTGCTGGTGATGCTGTGTTCGCTGACGGCGGTGATGTGGCTGGCCGGTCTGTTGCCGACTCTGGGCTACGAACTCGATCCCTACTCGGTACTGGTGCCGTTCGTGGTCTTCGCCATCGGCATGAGCCATGGTGCCCAGAAGATGAACGGCATCATGCAGGACATCGGCCGCGGCGCACCCAAACTGGTGGCGGCGCGTTTCACCTTCCGCCGGCTGTTCCTGACCGGCATCATCGCGCTTCTGACCGACGCGATCGGCTTTGCCGTATTGATGATCATCGATATTCCGGTGATCCGGGATCTGGCGATCACCGCCAGTATCGGCATGGCCACGCTGATCTGCACCAACCTGATCCTGCTGCCGATCCTGCTGTCCTATACCGGCGTCAGCGACAGCGCCGCACGGCGCAGTCTGCGTGCCGAGCGGATCGACCTCCAGGACCGAACGCACTCGAAACACCCGTTCTGGGCGTTCCTCGATCTGTTCACCCAGCGCAAGTGGGCGTCGGTAGCGGTGGCGGCCGGGTTGGCGATGGGACTGGCCGGGCTCGCGGTGAGCACGCAGCTGCGGATCGGCGATACCGATCCGGGTGCGCCGGAGCTGCGCGCCGACTCGCGCTACAACCGCGACAACGCCTTCATGGTCGCCAACTACGCGGCGAGCAGCGACGTCTATGTGGTCATGGTGAAGACCCCGCAATACGCCTGCGCGCACTACGATACGGTGATGGCGGTCGATGCGCTGGAGCGCGAGCTTCAGCAATTGCCCGGCGTGGAGTCGACGAGTTCGCTCGCGGGGCTGGCACGGATATCCAATGCCGGCATGAACGAGGGCAGCTTGAAGTGGTTCGAGGTGCCGCGCTCGCAAAGCATGCTCAATGCGATCATCACCCGCGCTCCGCGCGAGCTGTTCAACCAGAACTGCGATCTGCTGGCGGTCTACGCCTATCTGAAGGACCACAAGGCCGACACGCTCAGCAGCGTGGTGCAGACCGTGGACGCCTTCGCCGCCAAGTACGACACCGAGCAGATCCGCTTCCTCAATGCCGCCGGCAACGCCGGCATCGAAGCGGCGACCAACATCGTGGTCAAGCGCGCCAATCTGCAGATGCTGTTGCTGGTCTATGTGGCGGTGATCGTGCTCAGCTTCATCACCTTCCGCTCCTGGCGGGCCGTGGTCTGCGCGGTGTTGCCGCTGATGATCACCTCGGTGCTGTGCCAGGCGCTGATGGTCTGGCTCAATATCGGCGTCAAGGTCGCGACCTTGCCGGTCATCGCGCTCGGCGTCGGCATCGGCGTGGATTACGCGCTGTATGTGATGACCGTGATGCTGGCGCGGCTGCGCGAGGGCATGAGCTTGTCCGAGGCCTACTATCGCGCATTGATCTTCACCGGCAAGATCGTGGTGCTGACCGGCATCACCCTGGGCATCGCAGTCGCGACCTGGGTATGGTCGCCGATCAAGTTCCAGGCCGACATGGGCATCCTGCTGGCGTTCATGTTCATCTGGAACATGCTCGGCGCCTTGATTCTGTTGCCGGCGCTCGGATATTTCCTGCTGCGTCCAGGGCGTCCGCAGCCTGCCGGGCAAGCGCTCGGACGCGATCAGGCTGCGACGGCCGCGACAGCGGTCTGAGTGCCGATGGTGCAAAACTCGCTACAGTTCCCGGTTTCGGACTTCGGTAGAGTATCCGGCTCCGCGTCTACGGGTCGTCGGCCGGGCGCGGTCGATGGTCGGATCGGGCCAGTGGCCTGGGGACGCTTCTGCCATGCTTGAGCCTGGCGGACATCGCCTCGCCGCAGGGCGGGGCGTGAACCGATGATACGAACAGCGGCCCCCAGGGTCGTGACAGAGGGCGCGGACCCAGCGCCCCGTGACTCGTCCGAATCTGCGTGCGAGCCCGCGAGGAGACATATGGTTGCTCAGCGGTTGATCGAGAAGTTCAATCTGCGGTCGAGGCTGCGTTTCGACATCGACAACGGACACATCTGGCTCGACGAGAACCGGATGCTGCTGCTGCATGCCAAGGCCTTCGGCGCCTTGCGTCGGGAACTGTTCGACACACTCGGCGTACGGCGCGCGCAGGGACTGCTGCTGCGCATGGGCTTCGTTTCGGGTCAGCAGGATGCCGAGTTCGCGCACAAGCTCTACGGCGCAGAAGACAATTACGATGTGTTTCGCATTGGCCCGGAACTGCACGCATTCGAAGGTCTGGTCAAGGCCACCATCACCGAGGCCAAGATCGACTGGGAGCAAGGCAGCTTTTTCGGCGAGGTCGACTGGGCCGGCTCCTGGGAGGCCGAATCGCACATGCAGCTGTGCGGCGCCGCTACCGAGCCGGCCTGCTGGAGCCTGGTGGGCTACGCTTCCGGGTATGTGTCGCAATTCTTCAAACGATTCATCGTCTTTCGTGAAACCCACTGCGTCGCCCGCGGCGACGAGCAATGCAGAATCGTCGGCAAGCCGGCCGAGGCCTGGGACGACGAAGCCTATTTGAGCCTGTTTCGCGCGGAGGACATCGACGGTCAGCTGCGCGAAATGGAAGAGGAACTGACGCAGCTGCGAGGCCGTCTGCGCGAACGGCACGAGCCGGGGCACCTGATCGGAAACTCGCCCGGGTTCCGGGCCGCCTTCGAGCTGTTGAGCAAGGCCGCGAACAGCCCGATCAATGTATTGCTGCTCGGCGAAACCGGTGTCGGCAAGGAAGTGTTCGCGCGCTGGCTGCACGAGAACAGCGACCGCGCACAGCGCCCCTTCGTGGCGATCAATTGCGCGGCGATCCCGAACGAGCTGATCGAGTCGGAACTGTTCGGGGTGCAAAAGGGCGCCTACACCGGTGCGCAGCAGTCGCGGGCCGGGCGCTTCGAGCGCGCCGACGGCGGCACCCTGTTTCTCGACGAGGTCGGCGACCTTTCGCCGTCGGCCCAGGTCAAGCTGTTGCGCGTGCTGCAGACCGGTGAAATCGAACGGCTCGGCGACGAGCAGACCCGCAAGGTCGACGTACGGCTGATCTCCGCGACCAACGTCAATCTGCAGCAGGCGATCGCCGAAGGACGCTTTCGCGCCGACCTGTATTACCGGCTGGCGACCTATCCGGTGCTGGTTCCGCCGCTGCGAGAACGAAAATCGGATATTCCGCTGTTAACGGAATCGATGATCGAGAAGTTCGCACCGATTTACAATAAACGGGCGCAAACATTGTCCGATCGGGCAATTCACGTGCTCTCGGAATACGCCTGGCCGGGTAATGTGCGGGAATTGGAAAACCTGATCGAGCGTGGCGTGTTGCTGGCGCCTTCGGGCGGCCAGATCGAGGTCGAACACCTGTTCGCCGGCGGCGTGCCGGTCGCGCCGGCGGGCGCGACGGTCGATCGCCAGGGGATCGTCTGCGATCCGCGCGAGGCCAGTCGCGAAAAGATCTACGAGGCGCTGCTCGCACCGGATTTCGATCTCGCCGCCCACGAATCGCAGCTGATCGAGCTCGCCGTGCGTCGCGCCGACGGCAATCTGGCCCAGGCCGCGCGCACGCTCGGCATCACGCGCCGCCAACTGGCCTATCGGCTCAAGCAGACCGAGCCCGACTAGTCGCCGGCGCCGGCGCCTATGGCAGCGGCCGCCGGGCGCCCGCGCGCGGCGCCACCCCTAACGTTTCGATTTCGCAGCGACGCCGCGCCCGGCGACGCCTGGCCGACGTCCAATACCCATTCACGTATCTGCCGTGGCGTACGCCGCGTTGCGCCACGCTGCGCTGCAGCATCTCGATTTTTCGGAATCTGGAAATGTTGCAGTGCATCGTGACGGTTTTGTAAATATGAACCTGAAGATCGACGAAATAGTCATTTAAAAGGTATGTCGAAGAGCGACGTATAAACGTCAAGATATTGAAAATAAACAACTAAGTCGATGTGGCATGCTCGCTGCAATAGAACCAATGAGTTCATAAAAAATACCCGGGGACCGTGCTCGCTCACGGCTTCGGAACGATCGAATTGCATGGGCATAGGAGGAGAAAAAGTATGGCAATGACAGGTGTGTTGAGGCCGGGACATGCGCAGCTGCGCGTGCTCGATCTCGAAGAAGGCGTCCATCACTACCGCGATGTCCTGGGGCTGGTCGAGACCGGGCGGGACGAGCAGGGACGCGTCTATCTGAAGTGTTGGGACGAGTTCGATCACAACAGCGTGATCCTGCGCCAGGCCGATCGGGCCGGGCTGGATTTCGTCGGGTTCAAGGTGCTCGACAAGGCGACACTGGAAAAGCTCGACGCCGATCTGCGCGCCTATGGTGTGAAGACCGAGCGCATTCCGGCCGGCGACATGCTCGAAACCGGCGAGCGCGTCCGCTTCGAAACGCCCACGGGTCATCTATTCGAGCTGTATGCCGAAAAGACGGTCGTCGGTAACGGTTGCGGACTGGTCGATCCGAAGCCGTGGGCGCCGGACGCGGTGCACGGCATCGCGCCGATCCGCCTGGATCACCTGCTGCTCTATGGACCGAACATCGCGGAGGTGCAGAAGCTGTTCACGGAAGTGCTCGGGTTCACGCTGGTCGAGCGCGTGCTCAATCCGGAAGGCACCGGCAATGTGGTGATCTTCCTCAGCTGTTCGATCAAGTCGCACGACATCGCCTTCGGCGACTATCCCGAACCGGGCAAGCTGCACCATTGCTCGTTTCTGATGGAAAGCTGGGAACAGGTGCTGCGTGCCGGCGACATCATGTCGATGAACAAGGTTGCCGTGGACATCGGTCCGACCCGCCACGGCGTCACGCGCGGCGCCACCATCTATGCCTGGGATCCCTCCGGCAACCGCTTCGAGACCTTCAAGGATCATCGTCATCCGTATCCGGACCACGAGCCGCTGACCTGGACCTTCGATGGCCTCGGTTCCGGTGGCGGTCTCGACTACGTGCAGCGCCGCCTGCACGAGACCTTCCTGACCATCGTGACCTGAGGGAAGGACATGAACGGTTCAGTCTGCCGCTCCGGGACGAGCGCCTCCGCATTCGATACCACCCGTCGTTTCGTGCGGGTGACGGGCGAGCGCGCCAATGGTTTCGTCGAATTCGACTTCGCGATCGGCGAGCCCGAGGTGTTCGTCGAAATGATCCTCGGACGCGAAGCCTTCGCCGAATTCTGCGCCGCCAATCGTGTCGAGCTGCTGCCGAGGCGGCGGCCGCAGGACAAGGCGGATGCCGACCGCGGCGACTGGGATTGGCGACTCGCGGACGCGACCCACATCCGCTTCAAATAAGCCTTGGCCGCGCTGCGCCACGCGCGCAGCGCCACAGGAGAATCAATATGCAAATCGACCTTCGCACGGTCAGTATCCAGCCGCAGCGCCAGACTTTCGATCATCTGGCGCGGCGCTTCGGCGACAAGCCCGCCTCACGCTACCAGGAAGGCAGCTACGACCTTCAGGCGGCCGAAAATCTGCACTACAAGCCGCTATGGGATCCGCAGCAGGCGCTCTACGACGCCGGCATCACCCGCATCGTCATGCGCGATTGGTATGCGCTCAAGGATCCGCGTCAGTTCTATTACAACACCTACACGCTGACACGGGCGCGCCAGCAGGAAACCACGGAGGCCAACTTCGGCTTCGTCGAATCGCGCGGTCTGGCCTCGTCGCTGCCTGAGGAGGTTCGTGATCTGGCACTGCGGCTGCTGGTGCCGTTGCGCCATGCGGCCTGGGGCGCCAACCAGAACAACAGCTTCATCTGCGGCTACGGCTACGGCGTGACGTTCACGCAGCCGTGCATGTATCACGCGATGGACAATCTGGGCATCGCGCAATACCTGTCGCGGTTGGGAATGCTGCTCGGCGGGGTCGAGGCGCTGGACGACGGCAAGCGCGCCTGGATCAGCGCTGCGGCCTGGCAGCCGCTGCGGCGTTATGTCGAGGATTGCCTGGTGCTGCGCGATCCGTTCGAGCTGTTCGTGGCGCAGAACGTGGCGCTCGACGGTCTGCTCTATCCGCTGATCTACGAACGCATCGTCGACGATTACCTGTCGTCGCGCGGCGGCTCGGCGGTGGCGATGCTGACGCAGTTCATGAGCGACTGGTTCGCCGAAACGCGCAAGTGGGTCGACGCCACCCTCAAGATCGCCGCCGCCGAGTCCGAGCACAACCGCGCGCTGCTGCAGGAATGGATTCAGGCCTGGATCAGCCGCGCGGCCTCGGCGCTGGTGCCGCTGGTCGAACTGGCACTGAAGGACCAGGCGGACGACCTCGTTGGCGAACAGCTGCAGCTGTTCCGGTCGCGCATCGAAAAGACCGGCATCGCCATCTGAGGAAGCCCCATGTCCACCGTATTCATCGCACTGCAAGCCAATGAAGAAACCCGCCCGATCGTCGAGGCGATCGAGATCGACAACCCGCAGGCGACGGTCATCCGTCAGCCGGCAATGATCAAGATCGACGCACCGGACCGGCTGGTGATCCGCAAGCAGACGATCGAGGAGCAGCTCGGACGCGAGTTCGACCTGCAGGAACTGCACATCAATCTGATCACGCTCACCGGCAACGTCAGCGAAGACGAGGACGCGCTGACGCTGAGCTGGACGAGCTGAACGAGGAGAGCGTCATGGATGCAAAAGTCACGAAGAACAAGTTGAGCCTGAAAGAGAAGTATCGGCTGCTGACCCGCGACCTGCACTGGGACACCAGCTACCACTCGGTGGAAGAGGTTTTCCCGTATGCCCGCTTCGAGGGCATCAAGGTTCACGACTGGGACCAGTGGGAAGATCCGTTTCGTCTGACGATGGACGCCTACTGGAAGTACCAGGCCGAGAAGGAGCGCAAGTTCTACGCGATCATCGACGCGCATGCGCAGAACAACGGGCATCTGCACATCACCGATGCCCGCTATCTGTCGGCGCTGAAGATATTCCTGCAGGCGATCAGCCACGGCGAGTACGCTGCGCACAAGGGCTTCGCTCGTGCCGGCCGCGAATTTCCGGGCGTCGGCACCCAGGTCGCCTGCCAGATGCAGGCGATCGACGAGATCCGGCATGCGCAGACGCAGGTGCATGCGATGTCGAACTACAACAAGTACTACGACGGCTTTCACGCCTTCGCCGATTCGCGCGACCGGATCTGGTACACCTCGGTGCCGCGCTCGTTCTTCGACGATGCGATGTCGGCCGGACCGTTCGAATTCATGATCGCGATCGGCTTCTCGTTCGAGTACGTACTGACCAATCTGCTGTTCGTGCCGTTCATGTCCGGCGCGGCCTACAACGGCGACATGGCGACCGTCACCTTCGGCTTCTCGGCGCAGTCCGACGAAGCGCGCCACATGACGCTGGGGCTCGAGTGCATCAAGTTCATGCTCGAACAGGATCCGGACAATCTGCCGATCGTGCAGCGCTGGATCGACAAATGGTTCTGGCGCGGCTTCCGGGTGCTGGGCCTGGTCAGCACGATGATGGACTACATGTTGCCGAAACGCGTGATGTCGTGGCGCGAAGCCTGGGAGATCTACGGCGAGGAAAACGGCGGTGCGCTGTTCAAGGATCTCGCACGTTACGGAATCCGGCCGCCCAAGGGCTGGGACGACGCGGCCGAGGCGATCGACCACATGTCCCACCAGTTCATGCTGGCGCTGTACCAATGGAACTTCGGTACGGCCTTCCACAGCTGGATTCCGTCGGACGAGGACATGGACTGGCTGTCGGCCAAGTATCCGCAGACCTTCGACCGCTACTACCGGCCGCGTTGGGAACATCTCAAGACCCTGGCCGCCGCCGGCACGCCGTTCCAGAATTTCGGCCTCGGCAAGCTGTGCCAGACCTGCCAGTTCCCGATCGTGTTCACCGAGCCGGGCGATCCGACGCTGCTGTGCAATCGCGAGCTCGACTACAAGGGCGACAAGTACCACTTCTGTTCGGATCACTGCCAGGAGATCTTCGAGCACGAGCCGGAAAAATACGTCCAGGCCTGGCTGCCGATGCCGCAGCTGTTCCAAGCCCCGCTCAATGGCGATGTCGCCGCCTGGATGGATTGGGTAGGGCTCGTCAACGGGCGCGACAACGGTGACTTCGTCGGCTCCCGTGACCAGCGCAATTTCGAGCAATGGCGAGGGCTGGCGACGTCCAACGACTGAGCCGCGTCCCTTCAGCAACCCCGTGGCGCGCAGGCGCACGGCGAGCGGTCCCCGAACAGCCCGCGGGACCGTTTGCCGCAGTCGCCTGCCGCCCAGTCAGGAGTACCGATATGCCTGTTACCGCAACCCAAGAGTACGTCGGCGTGCCGCGCGACGCGGTCGCCAACTACAACGGCAAGCAGCTGATCTACATCAGCTGGGACCATCACCTGCTGTTCGCGGCCTCGCTGCTGCTGTGCGTTCCCCCGCAGATGAGCTTCAACTCGCTGATCGAGACGCTGCAGCCGCTGCTGCAGGCCGATCCCGACGCTGCTTCGATCGACTGGCAGCAGGTCGAGTGGCTCAAGTCGAATCAGCCCTGGACACCGGATTTCGAGCGCAGCCTGGCCGACAACGGCATCGACCACAAGCATCATCTGCGCATGCGCACGCCGGGTCTGAACACGCTGGCGGGGGGCGCATGACGCACACGCTGACGATCGAACCGATCGGCCGCACGATTGAGGTCGAGGACGGACAGACGATGCTCGACGCGGCGCTGCGCGCCGGCGTCTATCTGCCGCATGCCTGCGGCCATGGGTTGTGCGCGACCTGCAAGGTGCAGGTGGTCGACGGCGAAGTCGAGCACGGCGAGGCCTCCTCGTTCGCGCTGATGGATTTCGAGCGCGAGGAGCAAAAATGCCTGGCCTGCTGCGCGACGCTGGAGAGCGACGTCGTGATCGAAGCCGACATCGAGGAGGATCCGGAGGCGCTCGACCTGCCGGTCGAGGACTTCGACGGCGTGGTGCGTCGCATCGAAGCCTTGACGCCGACGATCAAGGGCGTGTGGATCGAGCTCGACGCCGCCGAGGGCATGCGATTTCAGGCCGGGCAGTACGTGAATCTGGAACTGCCGGACGGCATCGGTGGCCGGGCCTTCTCGATCGCCAACGCGCCGGCGAGCCCGCGCATGCTCGAGCTCAATGTCCGGCTGGTGCCGGCCGGTCGCGGCACCGGCTACGTCCACCAGCAACTGGCGGTCGGGCAGCGGGTGCGGCTGTCCGGACCTTATGGTCGCTTCTTCGTCCGAAAGCGGGCCGAGCTGCCGCTGATCTTCATGGCCGGCGGTTCCGGGCTGTCCAGTCCGCGCTCGATGATTCTCGACCTGCTCGACGAAGGCTGCGCGCAGCCGATCACCCTGGTCTACGGCCAGCGCACGCGCGCCGAACTGTACTACCACGAGGCCTTCACCGAACTCGCCGAGCGCCATTCCAACTTCGAGTACGTGCCAGCGTTGTCGCACGAGCCCGAAAGCTCGCCGTGGCAAGGTTTTCGCGGTTTCGTCCACGAAGCCGCGCAGGCCCGCTTCGGCGGCGATTTCCGGGGGCACAAGGCCTATCTGTGCGGGCCGCCGCTGATGATCGACGCCTGCATCACGTGTTTGATGCAGGGGCGCCTGTTCGAGCGTGACATCTACACCGAGAAGTTCATTTCGGCCGCTGACGTACAGCAGATGAGAAGTCCGCTGTTCAAGAGCATATGAAGGACTGTGAGTTATCTGATACCTGATAGGTATCGATTACTGAAATACAAAGTATTGGACGGTATTGCCGCGCGTGCCTAGGCTTTCATTCATAAGCCGTGAAATCGGCGAGCCGGGACGGTGCGCCGCGCGCCGCCGCCAGACTATTCAATGTGCGAGGAGCGTATGCGTCTGATAGAGAATTTCATCGATGGCCGGTTCGTCGCCGCCGGCGACGGGCGGCGCTTCGACAAGCGTTCGCCGCTCGACAATCGGGTGATCGCAGAGGTGGCCGAAGCCGGACGTGACGAGGTCGATGCCGCAGTGACGGCTGCGCGCGCCGCGCTTCGCGGCGAATGGGGCGCGCTGGCGCTGCAGCAGCGCGTCGAGCTGCTGTACGGCGTCGCCAGCGAGATCACACGGCGTTTCGACGATTTCGTCGAAGCCGAAATGGCCGATACCGGGCAGCCGCGCCACGTCATGGAGCATGTCTTCATTCCGCGCGGCGCGGCCAACTTCCAGGTGTTCGCCGACGTCGTCAAGAACGTCGCCTGTGAATCGTTTCAGATGGCGACGCCGGACGGGCGCGGTGCGCTCAACTATGCCTTGCGCGTGCCCAAGGGCGTGATCGGCGTGATCTGTCCGTGGAACGCCCCGTTCATGCTGATGACCTGGAAGCTCGGCCCGGCGCTGGCCTGCGGCAACACCGTGGTGGTCAAGCCGTCGGAGGAGTCGCCGCAGACCGCGGCGCTGCTCGGCGAGGTGATGAACGCGGTCGGTATTCCCAAGGGCGTCTACAACGTCGTCCAGGGTTTCGGCGCGGACTCCGCCGGCGAACTGTTGACGCGCCATCGCGGCGTCGACGCGATCACGTTCACCGGCGAGACGCGCACCGGTACCGCGATCATGCAGGCCGCCGCCGAGGGCACGCGCGACGTGTCCTTCGAACTCGGCGGCAAGAATGCCGCGATCGTGTTCGCCGACTGCAATTTCGACGCGGCGGTCGAGGGGCTGTTCCGTGCGGCCTTCCTCAACACCGGGCAGGTCTGCCTCGGGACCGAACGCATCTATGTGGAACGGCCGCTGTTCGAGCGCTTCGTGCAGGCGATGAAGCTGCGCGCCGAAAGCGTGCGCTTCGGTCGTCCCGACGATGCCGGCGCCAACTACGGACCATTGATCAGCCAGGAGCATCGGCTGAAGGTCCTGTCCTACTATCGCCGCGCGGTCGAGGAGGGCGCCACCGTCGTCACCGGCGGCGGCGTGCCGGAGGTGCCGGGCGAACTCGCCGACGGCGCCTGGGTGCAGCCGACGATCTGGACCGGTCTGCCGGAAACCGCCGCGGTGGTGCGCGAGGAGATCTTCGGCCCGTGCTGCCACATCCGTCCGTTCGACGCCGAGGACGAGGTCGTGGCGCTGGCCAACGACACCGTCTACGGGCTGTCGACCACGATCTGGACGTCCGATCTGAGCCGCGCGCACCGCCTTGCGGCGCGCGTCGAAGTCGGCATCACCTGGATCAACAGCTGGTTCCTGCGCGATCTGCGCACGGCGTTCGGCGGCTCCAAGCAGTCCGGCATCGGCCGCGAAGGCGGAGTGCATTCGCTCGAGTTCTATACCGAAACCCGCAATGTCTGCGTCAAGCTCTGAGGTGCGCATGGACTCCGCCAAGATCACACGCTACGGCGACGAACTCTACGAGGCGTTCGTCGCGCGGCGCACGGTTGCGCCGCTGCTGCTGCGCGAGCCGGATATCGACCTCGGGCAGGCCTACCGCATCCAGCTGCGCTTCATCGAGCGCCGCCTGCAGGCCGGCGAAACCGTGGTCGGCAAGAAGATCGGGGTGACCAGCAGGCCAGTGCAGGATTTTCTCGGCGTGTTCCAGCCGGACTTCGGGCAGCTGACCTCGAACATGGCGTATCGCGACGGCGACACGATCGACCTCGGCACGCTGATCCAGCCCAAGGCCGAGGCGGAGCTGGCCTTCGTGCTCAAGGCCGATCTGCAGGGGCCGGGCGTGACCGCGATCGATGTGATTCGCGCGACCGATCATGTGCGGCCGTGTTTCGAGATCGTCGATTCGAGAATCACCGACTGGAACATCAAGATTCAGGACACGGTGGCCGACAACGCCTCCTGCGGCGTCTATGTGCTCGGCGATGCCGAGGGCGATCCGCGGCGGCTCGAGCTGACGCTCGCCGGCATGGTGCTCGACAAGAATGGCGAAGTGTTTTCGACCGGCGTGGGCGCCGCGGTGCAGGGTTCTCCGGCCAACGCGGTGGCCTGGCTGGCGAACACCCTCGGCGAGCTCGGCATTCCGTTTCGCGCTGGCGAGGTGATCCTGTCGGGCTCGCAGTCGGCGCTGGTGCCGGTCGCCGACGGCGATGAACTGGTGTGCAGCATCGGCGGACTCGGCCGCTGCCGCGTCGGTTTTTCCGGACGGAGCGCGGCATGAGCATCAGCCTTTCGCGTGAGGACATCGTACGTCTGTGCGAGCGTGTCGAGGGCGCGCAGACGCGCGCCTACGCCATTCCGAAGCTGACCGACGAGTACCCCGGGATGGGCATCGCCGACGGTTACGCGGTGCAGGCGGAACTGCGTCGGCGGTTCATCGCCGCCGGCCATCGCCAGATCGGCTGGAAGGCAGGACTGACGTCGAAAGCGAAGATGAAGCAGATGGGCGTCGAGGTTCCGTCGATCGGCTTTCTGACCGACCGCATGGCGCGGCCCGAGGGTTCGGCGATATCGACTTCGGATCTGGTGCATCCGCGTGTCGAGTGCGAAATCGCCTTCGTCACCAACAAGCCCCTGCACGGCCCGCATTGCAGCGCCGCCGAGGTGCTCGACGCCACCGACTACGTGCTGCCGGCGGTCGAGATCATCGACTCGCGCTTTTCCGGGTTCAAGTTCGATCTCGCCAGCGTGATCGCCGACAACGGTTCGGCGGCACGTTTCGTCGCCGGCGGCCGCGCGCGCTACGCCGACGAACTGGATCTGCGCACGCTCGGCGCCGTGCTCGAAAAGAACGGCGAGGCGGTGGCGATGGGGGCCGCTGCCGCGGTGCTCGGCCATCCGGCCGAAGCCATCGCGATGCTTGTCAATATCCTCGCCGAACTCGACGAGACGCTGCCGTCCGGCAGCTTCGTCATGAGCGGCGGTATCACCGAGGCCATCGCCGTCGGACCCGGCGACAGCGTGATCGCGCGCTTTCAGGAGCTGGGTAGCGTGTCGATGCGCTTCACCGAATAAAGCAGGCACCGGAGACCGTCTATGCCGATTATCGAGATGCACATGATGGAGGGTCGGAGCGACGACCAGAAGCGCAGTGTCGCCGCCGCCGTCACCGAGGCCGTGACCCGTAGTCTGGGCGTTGCCGCCGACAGCGTCCGAATACTGATCACCGAACACCGGCGCGAGGAATTCTATGTCGCCGGACAGACGCTGGCGCACCGCGCCGAGCAGAGGCTGGCTACCGCCGCCGCAATCATAGAGGAGCCAAGTTCATGAGCAAGATCAGATGTGCGCTGATCGGGTCCGGCAACATCGGTACCGATCTGATCTACAAGATCCGGCGCAGCGAGCTGCTGGAGCCGGTGTGGATGGTCGGCATCGATCCGCAGTCCGAGGGGCTGGCCCGCGCCCGTGAATTGGGTCTGAAGACCACCGCCGACGGTGTCGACGGCCTGCTTCCACACGTGTCCGAGGATCGCATCCAGATTGCGTTCGATGCCACCAGCGCCTATGTGCATGCCGACAACAGCCGCAAGCTCAACGCGCTCGGCGTGATGATGATCGACCTGACGCCGGCGGCGATCGGGCCGCTGTGCGTGCCGCCGGTCAACCTGCGCGAGCATGCCGACAAGGTCGAGATGAACGTCAACATGATTTCGTGCGCAGGGCAGGCGACGATTCCGATCGTGCATGCGGTGTCGCGCGTGCAGGCGGTGCCTTACGCCGAGATCATCGCCAGTCTGTCGTCGAAGTCGGTCGGTCCCGGTACACGCGCCAACCTCGACGAGTTCACCTACACCACTTCGAATGCGCTGGAAGTCGTCGGCGGTGCGCGCAAGGGCAAGGCGCTGGCGATCATCAATCCGGCCGAGCCACCGATGATCATGCGCAACACCATCTACTGTCTCACCGACGAGGCGCCCGACCAGGCACGCATCACCGAATCGATCATGCGCATGATCGGCGAGGTGCAGCAGTATGTGCCGGGCTACAGGCTCGTCAACGGCCCGATCTACGACGGCAACAAGGTGTCGGTGTTCATGGAGGTGGCCGGGCTCGGCGACTACCTGCCGCGTTATGCCGGCAACCTCGACATCATGACGGCGGCGGCGACACGCACCGCCGAGATGTTCGCCGAGGAGATCCTCGCCCGCAGAATCGAACTCAAAGCCGTGGAGGCCGCCTGATGAACGGATCCAGCACAAGCCCGCTGGCGGGACGCAAGGTCATACTGCACGACATGTGTCTGCGCGACGGCATGCATGCCAAGCGTGAACAGATCAGCGTTGAGCAGATGGTCAAGGTCGCCACGGCGCTCGACGAGGCCGGGATTCCCTATCTGCAGGTCACGCACGGCGCCGGTCTCGGCGGCAACTCGCTGCAGCATGGTTTCGCCCTGGCCAGCAACGAGCAGTACATTTCGGCAGTGGCCTCGCAGATGAAGCAGGCCAAGGTCTCGGTGTTGCTGATTCCGGGCCTGGGCACGATGAACGAGCTGCAGTCGGCCTACGAGGCCGGTGCGCGCAGCGTGCACGTCGCCACGCACTGCACCGAGGGCGATACCGCGCCGCAGCATATCGCCTATGCGCGCAAGCTCGGCATGGACACCTCCGGCTTCCTGATGATGGCGCATCTCAACGATGCGGCCGGGATCGCCGAACAGGGGCGGCTGATGGAGTCCTATGGCGCGAACACGGTCTACGTCACCGATTCGGCCGGCTACCTGCTGCCGGATGACGTCAAGGCGCGGGTCGCGGCACTGCGCGATGCGCTCAATCCCGAGACCGAAATCGGCTTCCATGGCCATCACAATCTCGGCATGGGCATCGCCAATTCGCTGGCGGCGATCGAGGCCGGCGCCAGCCGCATCGATGGCTCGGTCGCCGGCCTCGGCGCCGGTGCCGGCAACACGCCGCTGGAGGTATTCGCGGCGGTCTGCGAACGCATGGGTATCCTCACCGGCGTCGACCTGTTCAAGCTGATGGACGTCGCCGAGGACATCATCGTGCCGATGATGGACCACATCGTGCGCGTCGATCGGGAATCGCTGACGCTCGGTTATGCCGGCGTGTACTCGACCTTTCTGCTGCCGGCCAAGCGCGCGGCGCAGCGCTTCGGCGTGCCGGCGCGCGAGATCCTGGTCGAACTCGGTCGCCGCAAGATGATCGGCGGGCAGGAGGACATGATCGAGGACACCGCGATGACGATGGCCAAGGCGCGCGGTCTGCTCAAGGACGTCGCGGCCTGAGCCGGCGCCGACGGGCATGAATGCGCTGAGGTCGCAAGAGTGCGCGGTGGTGGTCGGCGCCAGCGGTCACTTCGGCCAGGCGATCGTCGCGCGCCTGCGTCAGTCCGGCCTGCGCGTGGTCGCGGTGGCGCGCAGCCCGGCGGTGCTGCAGACGCTGTTCGGTGATTGCGACGATGTGATTCCATGCGTCGCCGATATCGCCCGGGACGAAGCGACCGAGCGCATCGCCGCCTGTCTGCAGGCTCCGGTGCGAATGCTGGTGCACGGCCCCGGCGTTGCCGTCGCCGGCGGGGTGCTGGCCGCGTCGACCGCGGCCGTGGTCGACGCCGTCAATATCAAGGTCGGCGGCATGCTCAGGCTGGTGCGTGCCGCCGACGGCTGGCTCAGGCCCGGGTCGAGGCTGGTCGCGATCGGCGGGCATTACGGCTTCGAACCCAGCGCCTACGCCGCGGCTGCGGGCGTTGCCAACGCCGGCCTGGTCAATCTGTCGCGTCAGCTCAGCCTTGCCTACGGCCCGCGCGGCGTCAGCGCCCACGTGATCGCACCGGGGCCGGCCGACAGCGAGCGGCTGCGTCGCGTCGCCGCCGACCGGGCGGTGATGCGCGGCGTTGCGCTGCAGACGGTCATGGACGAAATGCGTGCGGAGTCGAGCACCGGTGAGTTCACCACCGCCGAGCAGGTGGCTTGGGCGGTGGCGCTGCTGCTCGCGCCGGAGGCCGCGGCGATGACCGGCTCCAGCCTGATGCTCGATTCGGGACGGCGCCGTGGCCTGCCGTAGACCCCGCCCGGTCCTTCGCCAATGGCCGCGATCCGGCCGCTCACACCTTTGCCGCGTCCGCGGCGTTCGCGCTCGATGAGCGCCGGAGCAGCCAGATGCCGATCGTCAGCTTTCACTTGACCGAAGGACGCAGTCAGCCGGAGCAGCAGGCGCGCCTGCTCACGGAGGCTTCGCAGCTCTACGCGCAGGTGCTGCAATCGCCGCTGGAGCGTGTACGTGCCTACATCCACAGTTTTCCCGAAACACGCGTGGCCGTGGCCGGCGTGCTGGCCCGCGACGACGCACCCGATGCGCCGTATTTCGAGTTCTTCGTGCTGGACGGTCGCCCCTTCGATCAGTGCAGTCGCCTGATGGGCGGGTTCACCGATCTGCTGGTTCGGATACTCGGCGCGCGACGCGATCTGATTCGCGGCTGTTGCCGCCGTATCGATCCTCAGGACTGGTCGATCGGCGGCGTTCCGGCCAGCGTGTTGCGCGCCGCCGAGATCGATGCGCGCGCACGCGCCGCCGCCGCAGCTCCGACGGCACGATGAAACATCAGGTGCTGATCGAGGACAGCGGCGAGCACTACGCCTGCGATGAAGGCGAGTCGGTCCTCGAAGGCATGGCGCGTCTCGGCCGCCGCGGCATTCCACTGGGCTGCCGCGGCGGCGGCTGTGGCGTGTGCAGGGTCCGGATCCTCAGCGGCCTCTATCAGGCCAGGGTGATGAGTCGCCAGCACGTCAGCGTCGAGGACCAGGCCAGCGGCATCGTCCTGGCGTGCCGCGTGTTGCCGCGCAGCGAACTGGCGCTGCGCGTGGTCGGCAAGCTGCACAAGGCCGTATGTCGGCCTGCAGGCGGCGATGCGCAACCAGTCGGCGGGACCGCGCCGGTAGACGACCGTGGCGGCCAAGCCGGGGATTGCCGGCGCCGATTACCGGCCCGATAATCCGCCACCGGAATTTCCCGGTGTGCGTGATCGAGCGAGGGGCTGCCCGATGGCCAGTCCGAATCCCTGTCTGTCCTGCGGCGCTTGCTGCGCCCATTTCCGTGCTTCGTTCTACTGGGCCGAAGGCGACGATGCCACGCCCGACGGAGTGCCGGTCGGGCTCACCGATCAGCTCACGCCACACCTGCGCGTGATGAAGGGAACCGACCAGCCCGGCCCGCGTTGCTGCGCACTGCTCGGCGACATTGGCCAGTCGGTTCGCTGTACCATTCATCCGCGCCGCTCGTCGGTTTGCCGCGAGTTCGTGCCGTCCTGGGAAGATGGCCAGCACAATCCGCGCTGTGATTCCGCGCGCGCCCGCTGGAGCCTGCCGCCGCTGATGCCCGAGGATTGGATCGATCCGACACCGACGATTCCTGGCGAACCCGGCGTCACCGTGGCCGCTTGAGCGCAGGGTCGGTTGATTGTTGCCGGGCCGCGCAGCGCAAGTCCCGAACCGATATGAATCGACGCATGACCACAGCCACCGAAACCACCGCCAGACTGCTCATCACCTGCCCGGACCGACCCGGAATCGTGTCGGCCGTCACCACGTTCCTGTTTCGTCACGGCGCCAATATCACCGAGCTGGATCAGCACTCGACCGATCCCAGCGGCGGCCGCTTCTTCATGCGTCTGGAGTTCCAGACGCCGGGCCTGGACCTGGGCGGAAGGGCGCTGGAAAACGCCTTTGCCGATGAGGTGGCGGCGCGCTTCGAAATGGATTGGCATATTTCGCACGCCGCGCGCCGGCCCCGAATGGCGGTACTGGTATCGCGCCACGATCATGCGCTGCTGGAGCTGCTGTGGCGCTGGAACACCGGGGAGCTGGGCGTCGATCTGGCGTTGGTGATCTCCAACCACCCCGACCTGCGTGACGAGGTCGAACGATTCGGCGTACGTTTCGAGCACGTGCCGTTCACGGCTGATACGCAGGCGGATGCCGAGGCGCGCATGCAGGCGATTCTGGCGGATGCGGCCGACTTCGTGGTGCTGGCGCGCTTCATGCGGATTCTGTCGCCCGGCTTGGTGGCGCAGTGGCCGGGACGCATCATCAACATTCACCACTCGTTTCTGCCGGCCTTCGTCGGCGCCGATCCCTATCGCCAGGCCTACGAGCGCGGCGTGAAGCTGATCGGCGCCACGGCGCACTACGTCACCGCCGACCTCGATCAGGGGCCGATCATCGAGCAGGACACCGCGCGCGTTTCGCACCGCTTCGAGACCGTGGACCTGAAACAGCTTGGTCGTGATCTCGAAAGACAGGTGCTCGCGCGTGCGGTGCGCTGGCATGTCGAGGACCGCATCATCGTCGACGGCAACAAGACCGTGGTGTTCGTCTGAGTCTCGGTCAGGCTTCCCAGCTGAGCTTGTTGCGGACCTGCGATTCGGCTTCCAGCAGTTCGCCATAGCGCTGCTCGACCTGCGCACGACGGACCTTGAAGGTCGGCGTGGCGAGGCCGTTGTCGACCGACCAGCTGTCCTTGACGACCACCATCTTGGCGATCGCTTCATGCGGCTCCAGCGTCGCATTCACGGCATCCATGTCGCGGATCAGCCCGGCCTCGACCTCTTCGCGGGACTTCTTGCGCGCATCCTCGTTGAGCGACACCAGCATGATCGGCTGTTTCAGATTGCTGCCGACGAAGCAGACCTGATCGATATCGTGGTTACGTGCGAGCTGACCTTCGATCGGTGCCGGCGCCACGTATTTGCCCTTGGCCGTCTTGAAGATTTCCTTGACGCGGCCGGTGATGAACAGATAGCCGTCGGCGTCGACACGCCCGACATCACCGGTCTTGAGCCAGCCATCGTCGGTGAAGGTTTCGCGGGTCTTCTCGGGCTCCTTGTAGTAGCCCTGCATCACCGCGCCATGACGGAACAGGATCTCTCCGTCGTCCGCAATCTTCATGTGCGCGCCGGGCATGGTCTTGCCGACTGAGCCGATGCGGTTCATGCCGGGCCGGTTGGTGGTGGCATAGATCGCGTTCTCGGTCATGCCGTAGCCCTGGAACACCGTCAGCCCGATCTTGTCGAACCATTCGAGCAGCGGGATCGGCATCGGCGCGGCACCGACGATGCACAGATGCGCCTTGTCCAGACCGAGCCCCTTGAGCACCTTGCGCTTGACGATGCCCGACAGGATCGGGATGCGCATCAGCCGGTCGATCTTATGCTGCGGCAGCAGCCGCAACACGCCGGACTGAATGCGGTTGTAGACCAGCGGCACGCCGAAGAATCGCGTCGGTCTCGCGTATTGCAGCGCGGCCTGCAGTTTGTCCACGCTTTCGATGAAGTAGACCTGCGCGCCGAGCACCATGGACGTCAGTTCGACGGCGCCGCGTTCGAAGGCATGCGCCAGCGGCAGATAGCACAGCAGGCGCTCGCGCCCCCGGGATGGCATGGCTTCGATCAGACCGTCCGCGGCGAACATCATGTTGCCGTAGCTGACCATCACCCCTTTCGGATGGCCGGTGGTGCCGGAGGTGTAGATCAGCGTCATCAGCTGATCGGGTTTGGGTTGCGGCATTTCGGTGAGTGGCGCGTGTTCCTGCACCAGCACACTCCATTTGAGTGCCTGTTCCGGAACGCCGGGATAGGGCATCTGCACCACGCGAATCCCCGGCGGAACGGCCTTCAGGAAGCTGTCGATGTCGGGCATCGGGCCCAGGAACAGCACCTGCGTTTCGCTATGCTCGAGGATGTAGCTGACATGCTCCGGCGCTTGGTTGGGGTACAGGCCAACCGTGACGCAACCGGCCATGGTGATCGCCGCATCGGCCATGTACCAGTGTGCCGTGTTCATGCCGGAGATCGCGACACGGGCGCCCGGCGCCAGATCCAATGCCTTGAGGGCGGTGGCCATGCGCTGCGCCTGGTCGGCGACTTCGCTCCAGGTATAGCTGCGCCATTGTCCGTTGACCGGCTGATGCAGGTACGGTTCGTTGGGACGTTCCTTGACCCATTGCATCAGCAGATCAATCGGGCTGTGGATGCTCATAAAAGCGTGTTCCTCCGCCATCGTTTTTCGAGATGGCCGGCATCTTAACCAAAAGTGGCTGACTGCGAGCCTATCGTGGTACGAACTGTCGCAGTGTGCGTCGCTTGCGGGCTGCGCTGGCGTGAATCCTGCTTTTTCACTGCATTAAATTTCACCATGGCGCAGCGAGGTTCGGGGCGCAAAGCATTCGGCGCGTGGTGGACGAGGATTCGGGGGCGATCAAATGGATTCGAAAGTCATCGGGAGTGGTGTGCTCGCGGCAGGCGCCAGCGTGGAAGGCTGCGTGATCGAACGCGTGGTCGGCGCACCCAGCGAGTACGGCATCAACTATCTGGCCTACGACAGCGCCGAAGGGCTTGTGGTCCTGCGTGAATTTCTGCCCTTGGGTGTGGCGCAGCGCATCGATGGCCAGGTGCTGCCGCGCGGGGAGCAGGGGGACGGGGTGTTTCGCTGGGCCCTGCGCGCCTTCATCGGAGACATGGAGGCGCTGATACGGATACGCCATCCCAATGTCGTGGCTGTTCGTCGCTGCTTCGAATCGGCTGGCACCGCCTACGCCGTGATCGAATACATCGAAGGCGAAGCCCTGACTGCGCGTCTGCAAGGTGGTGGTTTCGATGCTGCCGAGCTGGGGCATTTGATCGAACCGCTGATGGACGGCTTGCGTGTGGCACATGCCAACGGCCTGGTGCATTACAACATCGAGCCCGGCAACGTGATGCTGCGCCGTGACGGCGAGCCGGTGCTCGTGGACTTCGGTGCCGCGCGCAATGTCGTCCGGCTTCGCCACGGCGCACTGGGAACGAGCGCGGCCAGCGGATACGCGCCGATCGAAGAGTACAGCGTGACCGGGCGGCGCGGCCCCTGGACCGACGTCTACGGCCTCGGCGCCATCGCCTACCGGGCGATGACCGGGCAGCGTCCGCCCTCCAGCGCGGAGCGTCAGGCCGGTTCGGTGCTGCTGCCCTGTGAGACGACCGCGTCCGAAGCGTTCCCGTTGGCCTTGCGGCAGGCCGTCGACTGGGCCCTGGCGCTGGAGCCGGCGCAGCGTCCGCAGACGGTCGAACAATGGCAGGCGGCGTGGCGTGGCCAGCTTCCGGTTCCGGACTTCGAACTGCAGCCGGCGCAATCCTCGGCTCAGGCGGCATCGCCGGTCGTGCCGGAACCGGCGGTGCCGGCAACGATCGCGCCGCCGACGGTGGTCCCGTCCCGCCGTCCGCGTCGTCCCTGGCTGCTGCCGCTCGTGGCATTGGTGCTGATGTCGGTGCTGGCACTGGGCTGGACGCTGCGCCCGTCCAGCCGCGAACCCGACCGGGGCGCGGATGCCGTCGTGGTGGCGGCCGAGCCCGCCGTCCCGACGGTTCAACCGAGCGATGCTGCGCCGGAATCCAGCGCTTCACCACCAAGAGCACTCGTGGCGCCAAAAGCCAGGCTGGTGTTGCAGGGTTCGGCGCTGGATCGTATCGCGACCCAGGCTCTGGATGAGGAGCAACAGCAGCGCGAGGCCGAGCAGCAGGCCTTGATCGATCAGCAACGCGAGGCCGAGGAAAGCGCACGACGTGAGGCGCAAGCCAGGGCGCGGCAGGCGGAGATCGAAGAGGAGGCGGAACGTCTGCGCAACGCGCGGGAAAATGCGCTGGCGCTGGAACGCCAACGCCAGGCCCAAATCCAGGAGCAGGCTCAGGGGGCCACGGCTTCGCCGGATCCGGTCGCCGTGCGTGAAGCCGAATTTCAGCGCCAGCGCGAAGCCGAGGCGCAACGCCAGGCCGAGATCGCGAATCGGGAGCGACAGGCACGCGAAGCGGCATTGGCCGCGCGGCAGGCTCGTATCGCGCGTGAGAAAGCCCAATGCGCCGTTCACATCACCGATGTATTCAACAATGCCGACTTTCTGTACGAGGATTTGGCCGCGATGGACGATGTCCAGACTTTGCCGAATGGTCGCCTGCGGACGCCGCCAATCGACACCGACGATGGACGCAAAGCCATTGTGGAGATCGATCGAGGGGGCTGCGCGCGAGTGCGTCCAGCGCGTTGAATTGTGTTCCGGTGTTCCGGTGTTCCGGTGTTCAGGGTTGTGGTTGTCCGAGCCTTGGCGCTGGCGCCAGTGAGGGGGGCCAGGCGTCGTCGAAGCGCACCGGGAAGTGAAAGGCGGGCTTGCCGCCGACATCGTCGACCAGGCCGCGTGCTCGCACTTGCGGGTCGCGCAGCGATTCCTCGAGTTCCAGCACCGGGCTGACACAGCAGTCCGCGGCATGGAGCCGTTCGATCCAGCCATCGCGCGTGCGTGTGAGCAGCAACTGCCGTATCGCCTCGGCCTGCTGCTTCGGCGGGAGGTCCAGCCACTCGGGATGCTCCACGGCCTTGCAGAAGCGTTCGAAAAACTTGGGTTCGAGCGCGCCCAGGGCGAGATCCCGGCCGTCGGCACAGCGATATACGGCGTAGTTCGGCAGCCCGCCATTGAGCATGGCGCCGCCGCGCCGCGCCGGTGTTCCCGAACGCACAAGTGCCAACGACATCGTCTGCAGAGCCAGGGTGCCATCAAGCATGGCCGCGTCAAGCGTCGCGCCGATGCCGCTCTGTCGCGCACCGTACACGGCGGCCACGATGGCGAGCGCACTGGTCAGCGCGCCGCCGGCCAGGTCGGCGATCTGCAGGTTCGGAATCGCCGGCATCTGTTCGGCGCCAGTTCCGCACTCATTGATGACGCCGGCGTAGGCGCAGTAGTTCAGATCATGTCCTGCCTGTGCCGCGTAGGGGCCGGTCTGGCCGTAGCCGGTGAGCGAAGCCACCACCAGGCGTGGATTGCGTTCGCGCAGCCGCTTCGCGTCCAGGCCGGCCCGCGCCAGCACGCCCGGCCGGAACGATTCGATCACGACATCGGCGTGCATGATTCTTTCGAGGAAGTCGTCGATGTGCTCGGCGCGGCGCAGGTCCAGCGTCAGCGATCGTTTGCCGCGGTTCACGAGTTCGAACAACTCGGCGGACATGCCGCGCAGGCTGTCGCCGCCGTTCGGGTCTTCGATCTTCGTGACCTCGGCGCCGAGCTGCGCCAGATACAGGGTGCAGAACGGGCCAGGCAACAGGCGCGTCAGGTCGAGTACGCGCACGCCTTCCAGAAGTGGGTTGCTCATCGGGAGTTCCGGTGTCGGTGGTGCGGTATTGAAGCTTGCGTAGCCGCCAAAGGAAACCACCCGCCGGGGCGGGTGGTTGGTGAAACCTCGGATGTGATCCGGCTCCGCTCAGACGCCAGCGGCCCGTTTCAGGGGAGGCGGCTCCTCGGCCAGCTGATGACCCTGTTCGTCGAGCTTGATGAAATACTGCTCCGGCGTGAATTCGTCGACTTCGATGGCATCGAGCCGTGCGTCGAGCGCGGACTTCAGGTGGCTGACTTCGCTGGCATCGATGATCCCGGCCTTGGCCGCTTCCTCCGCCAGATCGGCTGGCAGCGGACCGCGTGGGAGCTTCTTGGCCTTCTGTGCCTTGATGATCTTCTCGGCGGCAGCATGGGCGCGGCTGACCAGACGGAAGGCCTTGAGGAGCCGCCCGACGCCGAGGCTTTCATCGTCCGACAGGAACACGCCCTTGGCGAGCCGCTGGTACTGGTCGTTGTAGGTCTGGATCGTCAGTGCGGCGGCGTGGGACCGCGCATCGGACGGGTGCTTGCCCATCGGATTGATGCGTGCCCACGGCAGCAGAAACACCCGCATCAGCGTACCGATGAGGCCGTCGAAGTTTTCGAAGATGCCCTCGTAGGCGCTTTGGATCTGCGCCAGCGCGAACTCGCAGCTGTACTGGACCAGGGGTAGATCCTCCTCGCGCCGGCCCTCGGCCTCGTAGCGGCGCAGCGCGGCAATGCCGAGCAGCGAGTAGGCGATGACGTCGGCGAACCGGCCCGACAGTTTGCCGCGCGCCTTGAGTTTGGCGCCCAGGGCGAACAGCGCGATGTTGGCCAGCATCGAGAAGCGCGCCGCACTCCAGGCGAAGCGGCGGTAGTAGCGCGCGGTCGGACCCGACACTGGCGATCCGGCCAGCCAGCCGCGGGTGATGCCATAGAGCCCGGCGCGTCCGATGCCGACGAAGAACGAAGCGATCCAGGCCAGCAGATTGTTGCGGAAGGCGGCACCGTCATCATTGTCCACCGCGTGCACGATCTTGAGCGCATACGGGTGACAGCGCGTGGCACCCTGGCCGAACACCAGCAGGGTGCGCGTCATGATGTTGGCGCCTTCCACGGTGATGCCCACCGGCACGCTGGTATAGGCGCGACCGAGAATGTTGTTCGGCCCCTGGATGACGCCGGCGCCCGAGAAGACATCCATGCCGTCACTGATCAGTTCGCGGGCGAGGTCGGTGGTGTAGGCCTTGAGTGCCGCGGCGGCGACCGGCGGGCTGGTGCCGTTGTCGATGGCCGAGCAGGTGAATACGCGCGCGCCTTCGCACATGTAGGCGATGGCGGCGATCTTGCCGACCTTGTCCTCGACGCCTTCCATGCGGCCGATCGGCAGGTTGAACTGCTGGCGCACCATCGAGTAGGCACCAGTGGCGGCGGAAGTGGCGATCATGCCGCCGACCGCGCCGGCCGGCAGCGAAATCGCGCGGCCGCCGGCGAGCTGGGTCATCAACATGCCCCAGCCCTGGCCGATCTTCTCGCGCCCGCCGATGATGTTGTCGATCGGGATGACCACGTCCTTGCCGACCAGCGGGCCGTTGTAGAAGGTCTCGCCGATCGGTAAATGGTGCTTGCCGTTTTCGAAGCCCGGCGTGTCCTTGTGGATCAATACGGTATTGATGCCGCAGTCCTCGTTTCCACCGAGCAAACCTTCGGGATCGCGCAGGCGGCAGGCCAGGGTCACCAGCGTGGCGATCGGTGCCAGCGTGATGTAGCGCTTGCGGAAGTTCAGGCGAATCTTGATGTCGCCATCCGCATCCTTGAACAGGATGCCTTCGGCCTTGATCGAGGCGGCATCGGAGCCGGCGGTGGGTTCGGTCAGCCCGAAGCAGGGCACGTATTCGCCCGTCGCCAGGCGCGGCAGATAGTGCTCCTTCTGTTCCTGGCTGCCGTAGTGCTTGATCAGCTCGGCGGCCCCGAGCGAGTTCGGAATCACCACCATGGTGCCGACCGGCTGCGAGGCGGTCTGCAGCTTGAGCAACACCGAGGAGATGCCCTGGGTGGAGAAATCGAGCCCGCCGTATTGCTTGGGAATCAGCAGGCCCATGAAGCCCTTGGACTTGATGAAGTCCATGACTTCGTCGGGCACCTTGCGAGTCTTCGCGATCTCATAGAAGTCACACATCCGCAACAGCTCGTTGCAGGGGCCGTCGACGAACGCCTGCTCCTCGGGCGGCAGCGTGGCGTAGGGCTGCTTCAGAATGTCCTTGAAATCCAGCTTGCCGGAGAACAACTGGCCGTCGATCCAGACGTCACCCGCTTCCAGCGCCATCTTTTCGGTTTCGGAAATGCGCGGCAGGATCTTGGCCGCCTTCATCCAGTGCATCAGAGCTTTGAACATGGGAACCTCGTGACATTGGGCGATCGCCGCAGACTCGCGCCTGGACCTTGCGGCCTGACCACGGAATGAGCCGATCCGGCGCGGCGCTTGCGTGATTCGGGGCTCAGCCCCGGAACGGCAGCGGGCGTTTGAAGATGCATCCTCAAGCTCCTTGGGTGTCGCCACCCGGTGGCGAGCCGCAGCCCTGAATCGTGCGTCGCCGATGGCCGCGTCTCGGATGCTGCATTGCATCAGACTATACGCCGCCATTGGTGACAGCCGCAATACGGTGCCGTATGTTAATAAAAGGTTCAGGAATCAGTCCCTTCCGAAGGAATACGCGATGAGCAGCAATGAGCCGATTGTCATCCCGCCGGAACTCGGGCGCTTGGACCCGCAGACCCGGCAACGCATCGAACAGGCGGTGCTCGACATCTTTTCGGAACGCGAATTCCACCGCGTGGGTCTGATCGAGATCGCGCGCGGCGCGAATGTGTCGTTGCAGACGATCTACAAGTACTACGGCAGCAAGGAAGCGCTGCTGTTCTCCAGTCTGGATACCTGGCTCGATCGGCTGACGCTGCGCATGCTCGACCATCTGCAGGGTATCGAGGACTACAAGGAGCGTCTGCGCAAGGTGTTCTGGGTGACTCTGGATTTCTTCGAGAAGAATCCCAAGGTCGTGCAGATCATCCTCAGTTCGGTCTACATCAATACCTGGCAGCAGACCCGCAACTATCAGAATCCGGAACTGTTCGGTGCCTTCATGAAGGTCTTGGCCGAGGGCCGCGCCAAGGGCGTGCTCACCGACGCCGTCGACGAGAAGATCCTGCTCGACTACATGCTCGGTGTGCTGGTCCGTCTGGTACAGATGTACGTGCAGCGCGGCATGCGCGAACCGCTGACGCCGCAGGCGAACGTGCTTTTCGAAATGGTGTGGCGCGCGATCAGCAAGCCGACGCAGCCTCAGTAGGCTGCGCCGCCGATCGCCTGGACCTCCTCGGCATCGTGTACGGCGTTGCGCTTGAGCGTGTGTTGCACCACGGCGCTCCAGTCACGCCCCAGAACTTCGGCTTGCGAGCGTGCCGGCTGGGCAAATGCCGCGCGCGCGGCGGCGTTGCGCGCGGTCAGTTCGAAGCTGTCGATCACCTCCAGACTGCCGTCGCCGGGCAGGCTGTTGTCGGCGCGGTCCACGGCATAGCTGGTAGCGCGTATCACGCCGCCTTCGACCCAGTATTCGGTGAAACCGTGGCGCAGGGTGTTGTACGCAGACCAGTCGGCCGGTGTTTCCAGCAATTCGTACAGCGACTGTCCGCCGCCGCCCTGGGTGACCTGGACGTAGCCGCCGTCGCTGGCGCGTCCGAAAGCCATCGGCTTGCTGCGCTCGTAGATGTGATCGTGGCCGACCAGCAGCAGGTCGACGCCGTAGCGCAGCAAGATCTGTTCTTCGAGCAGGACCAGGCTCAGGTTCGCCGGATTGCGGCCATCCTCGTTGGTCCAGATGGTGTAGTGCTGGGCGACGGCGATGAAGTCGATTTCTCCGCGCGCGCGCCGCAGCGCGGCCTGCGCAAGGTCGGCCTCCATCGCCAGCAATTCGGTCGCCAGGCTGGCCGCCGAGATCACACCGTCCAGCAGGCAGCCGGCCGTGCTGCAGAAGAAGTGCACGCGGCCGTAGTCGAATCCGTAGTAGAAGTTCTGACCCGGCTGGCGGATTCGCGAGTCATAGCCATCACCGCCGCCGTCCTTGGCTTCGTGATTGCCGGGCGTGGTCATCACCGGAATGCGTGCCGCCAAGGGTTCGAGCATGTCGAAATACGTGTCCCAGACCGACTGCTCGCCGTTGGCGTAGGACAGGTCGCCGACGATCATCAGGAAGTCCGGCGCGCGTTCGGTTACCGCGGTCGTGACGGCCTGAGCGGCTTCGCTGGTGCTCTGGTCGCCGTAGTGGCAGAAGCGGAAGCCGGCGTCGGCCATGGGTGTCGGTGCCAGGAGGTAAGTCGGTGACCAGCCGCCCTCGTCGGAGCCGACACGGTAGCGCAGCGGTCTCTCGCTTGAGATGCCGCCGGCGACGGCGGACTGGCACAAGGCGTCCACGTCGTAGACCGCCTCCGCCGAGGCTTCGGCGCGCATCGGGAACGCCGCACCGGCAATCTCGGCCTCGTCCATGTCCGGTTCCACCGGACCGTATTCGACCGCGCTGGCCGGTGCGTCCGAACTGTCAGTGAACCAGGTCAGCGTCCGCGTGCTGTATGGATCGTCGCTGAAGCTGACATGCAGGCCCCGAGGAGGATGCGTGCCGACGGGCTGCGGCGGTGGCGGTGTGGGGTCCGGGCCCGGCGTGCTGCCATCGCCGCCACCTGAGCCACCGCAGGCCTGCAGCAGCGGAAGAGCGAGGGCGCCGGCTCCGGCGCGCAGCAGCCGGCGGCGAACCGGGTCCGGAAGCAGACCCGGCGAAATATCGTCCTTGAACATGTCTTGTTGAGCTTGGGAAGCCTAGCCCGGCAGACTCCCAAAAATGCGTGGCGTTTCTGTGACGACCGGACTGGGACGGCTACAAGGAACGAGCCCATTCGAACAGTACCGCGGCACCCAGTACGAGCAGGACCACGCCCATCGCCCGGTCGATCAGGTGCGCTCGGGCCTGTAGTCGCCGTCGCAGGCCCGCGTGCGAGAGCATCAGTGCCAGCGCCGCGAACCAGGCGAAGGTCGCCAGCGGCAGCCACAAGCCGATCGTCAGCCGCAAGGCCCAATTCTGGGTTCCGGTGGCGACGGCGGAGAACAGGGCGACGAAGAACAGTGCCGCCTTGGGATTGAGGATGTTGGTCGCAAGGCCCAGGCCGTAGCTCTTGCGTGAGGCGACGACCGCGTCCGGCTCCGCCGTCTGTGTGCTCATCGGCGGGGCGCGCAGCGACTTGAGGCCGATCCAGATCAGTACCGCGGCGCCGAGTACGGCGGCGACGTCCAGCAACGGCGGAAACGCTTGTACCGCCCAGCCCAGGCCGAACAGACCGTAAGCCACATGGAACAGGATGCCACTGCCGATGCCGGCGGCGGTCCACACGCCGGCGGCGCGGCCATAGGCCAGCGACTGGCGGATCACGACGGCGAAATCGGGCCCGGGGCTGATCACGCCCAGCGCGTGCGCCAGCATCACGCTGACGAACATCGACCAGTCGGCCTGCGACATCAGCGGTCGCCGTCCTGTCGGTATGCACCCGGCCAGGGCCCGCTTATCGGCGGCAGCACACGTTCGGCCTGCTCGGTGCGAAACACCTCGAAGCCGCGGCGGCGATAGTTGTCGAGTGCGCGCGGATGGTCCAGCGAGCAGGTATGGACCCAAACGCGACGTGTGCCGGGCAGCGCCCAGGCCCGCGCGGAGCCGGTATAGAGCAGCCAGGCGCCAAGACCCGTGCCGATGGCCTGCGGCAGCAGGCCGAAATAGACGATTTCGACAGCGCCTTGCGATTGTTGCTCCAGCTCGATGTAGCCGCTGGGTGCGCCGCCTTGCCAGGCCAGCCAGATCGAAACCTGCTCGCGATCCAGCCATCGCTGCCAGCGCGCATGCGTCCACGACAGCCGGTCATGCCAGTGCCAATCACCGCCCACGGCGGTATACAGATAGCGGGCAAACGCCGGTGTCGGTGCGATGACGCGTTCGAATGCCAGGCCCGGTGCTGCAGTCGACGGTGGGCGCGGCGCCGGGATCAGCATCTCGGCCCGCAGCATTTGCAGCGACCATGTCGTGATCGTCGTCAGCACCGGAATCGGGTATCCACCATGTCAGGATCGGCGCGAAGGATAATGGCTGAACCGGCCGCTCGCGAACGGCGCGTCTGCGAGTGGTTTCGGGCCGTGCTTCAAACCATTCGCCATCGTGCCGCGTCACAGTGTCGATGAGCATGGTCATGACCTCCAGCCCAGCGCGCGATGAACCCGCGCAGACCGACGAGCTTGCCGCGCGTGAGGCGAGGCTGGTGGCGCGCGCCCGGTCGGGCGAGGTCCAGGCTTTCGAGACCCTGTACCGCCTGCACCTGCGGCCGCTCTATGGACTGTGTTGGCGTCTGTGTGACGGTGACGCACGGCGCGCGGACCAGGCCACGCAGGACAGTTTCATCAAGGCCTGGGAGAAGCTGCCGGGGTTCCGAGCTGACTCGAAGTTCGGGACCTGGTTGCATCGGATCGCGGTCAATCAGGTACTCGGTGAGTACCGCCTGTTGCGACGCTGGACGAGCTTTGAAGACGCGCCGCCTGAGCCGGCGCCGCGCGTCGGCGACGCCGAACGCAGTGACCTGCGGTGCGATCTCGAGGCGGCGCTGGCGCGCCTGCCCAAGGGCGCCCGCGCGGTGTTGATCCTGCACGACGTCGAAGGCTACAAGCATGAAGAGATCGCGGAACTGACGGGGATCGCGGTGGGCACCTCGAAGGCGCAACTGCACCGCGCCCGAAAACTGATGAAGGAGCAACTGCAATGAATCCCCCGTCGTTCGAAGACGATGAAATTCCGCCGATGCCGGAACTGAGCGGCCTGCGCGAGCCGCGGATGCCTGAGCGCGATCTGTGGCCGGGAATCGAGACGCGTCTGCAGCCGAGACGGACGCCGTGGCGGCGCCGTTCGTGGCCCTATGCGCTGGCGGCGAGCCTGCTGGCCGCGTTGGCACTGAGCCTGTGGCTGCGTGTCGGTGGCCCCGAGGTCGTGCCCGCGGCGGCACCTGACATCGCGCGTACCCGTCTGCCGCTGACGGTGGACAGTCGCGCCATCGTCGAGGCGCATCTGCAGATGCTTCGGCAGAGCGACCGGCAAATCGAACAGGCCTTGCAGTCCGGTGGCAGTTCGGCGTCGCTGCTGCGCATCCGCAGCGCCAATCGCGGTCGTGAACAGCAGTTGCAGGCGATGCTCGCTTCGGACGAGCACGCTCAGATCAAACTCTAGGAGCACCCAGGCATGTACAAATACTATCGATCCGCTGTGCTGATGCTCGCGATGGTCGCGAGCGCAAGCGCGTTCGCCGCCCCGCGTCCGATCGACGAAACACGCCCGCTGGATGCCGACGGTCGCGTCTCGGTCAGCAATGTGGCGGGTTTCATCCATGTGGAGGCCTGGGATCGCGAGGAGGTTCGGCTGACCGGGCGGCTCGGCGATAACGTCGAGGCGCTCGAGATCGAAGGCCGTGCATCGCAGCTGAGCATCGAAGTGCGCTATCCACGCAGCCTGCGCAATGCCGACGAAACCGAACTGGAACTCAAGGTGCCGCGCGGCGCGGCTCTGGAACTGGAGGCGGTCAGCGCGGATATCGAGGTACGTGGCATCTCGGGTCGCCTGCAGGCGCAAAGCGTCAGCGGTGAGGTCTCGGCGCAAGTCGACAGTGAGGAGGTCGAGCTGAGTTCGGTCAGCGGCGATGTGAGCCTGCGTGGCCCGGCCCGCCGCAGCAAGCTGGAGTCGGTCAGTGGCGATGTCACGGTCACGGGCGCCTCGGACGACTTTCATGCCGAAACGGTGTCCGGGGACATCGAACTGGTGGGCGGCCCGTTCCGGGAGGTCGATGCGCAGTCGGTCTCGGGCGATGTCGATCTGGATATCGAGCTGAGCCCGGGTGCGGAAGTCGACGTGGAAACGCTGTCCGGCGAGGTTCGTCTGAGTCTTCCGTCCGGGACCGATGCATCGGTGGCGATGCACAGCTTTTCGGGTTCCCTGGTTTCCGAACTCGGCACGGTGCTCGATGACGATGCCAAGGATGTTCGCTTCAACCTGGGCAAGGGCGGCGGCGGCATCGATCTGGAGAGCTTCAGCGGCGATATCGAGCTGCGCGCCAGGCAGTAGTCCAGCGGCCAGCCGTCATCGAACTGTCACCGCGGGCTCCGATACTCGCCCGCGAGGATCATGATGACCACTGCGACCGACACTGCACCACGCTATCGAACGATCTGGATCTCGGACGTGCATCTCGGCACGCCGGGTTGCCAGGCCGAGTATCTGGTCGATTTCCTCAAGCACAATCATTGCGACACGCTCTATCTGGTCGGCGACATCATCGACGGCTGGAAGCTCAGCGGTGGTTGGTACTGGCCGCAGGAGCACACCAATGTCGTGCGCAAGGTACTGACCAAGGCCAAGCGCGACACCAAGGTGTACTACGTCACCGGCAATCATGACGAGTTCCTGCGCCGCTTTGTCGGTTTCGGTCTGGCGATGGGCAATATCCAGGTCGTCAACGAGCACGTGCACATCACCGCCGACGGGCGTCGGTTGCTGGTGACGCATGGTGATGCCTTCGACGTGATCACGCGATATCACAAGTGGCTGGCGCTGGTGGGTGATGCCGCCTACAACGGCATGATGAAGGCCAATCATTATTTCAACCGTGCGCGGCGACGGCTCAACATGCCGTACTGGTCGCTGTCTGCGTATGCCAAGCAGAAGGTGAAAAACGCCGTCAACATCATTTCGGAATTCGAGGAGGCGGTGGCGCGGGAGTGTCGGCGCCGTGGTCTCGATGGGGTGGTCTGCGGCCACATCCATCATGCCGAAATCCGCGACATCAATGGCGTGACCTACCTCAATTGTGGTGATTGGGTCGAATCCTGTACCGCGCTCGCGGAGGATCGCAACGGCAGTATCGAGATTCTGCGCTGGATCGATATCGCTCGCCTCGATCAGCGCGACAACGTGACCGCATTGAGCGCACGCACCGGAAGCTGAGCGCCCCCTGCGGCGCGCAACCCAGTCTCAGCACCGTTCGTTCTTCCGAAAAAAATGTCGGCCGGCGGAAATATTTATTTCCGCTTTACTTCTGTGCGTCGAATCAGCTTAAAATTGCTCCAACAGGCGAGCTCCTTGGTGCTTAATTCAATCCCCCATATGGGGGATGCGCCCCTGGGTTCGACGCGATGGTCATTGTGACAGGGAAGTCTTCGGGGGCTTTGACGTGGTGATGATTCAGCCGCTGTGCTGGATGCCCCGCTTCAATGAGAAGGATTTTGTGCCCAGTTGCGTCGCCAGGGGGTGTGGCGGCGACGCAAGCGCAATTTTGTCAATTTGAAGTCTGCCGGAGCATCTACATGCGGTACTACGATTCAGCCTTGGGCCGATACCGGTTCAAACGACGATACAGCTTCGCGGCCTACGGGTTCGCCACGGGCATTGCACTGGGACTTCTGATCGCCGTGCTTATGTAGGCCGATCGAGCACCGCCGAGTACGTCAGCCGATTCCGATCTGGTGCAGCCGATCCTGCAGCTCATGAATATCCGTGGTGTTCAGCGCGTGATCCACGGCTTGACGCAGTGCCGCGATGTCGGCGTCCAGAATGATGCGCTTGACCTCCAGCACGCTGGAGGGATGCATCGAGAATTCGGTCAGACCGAGCCCCAGTAGCAGCCGCGCATACTGCGGGTCGCCAGCCATTTCGCCACACATCGCAACGGGAATACCGGCCTGGTCACCGGCTTCGATCGTCATCCGGATCAATCGCAGCACGGCGGGATGCAAGGGGTCGTACAGGTAGTTGACCTCGTCGTCACCGCGATCGATCGCCAGTGTGTACTGGATCAGGTCGTTGGTGCCGATTGAGAAGAACTGCGCGTGTCGCGCCAGCATCGGAGCGGCGAGGGCTGCGGCCGGCACCTCGATCATCGCACCGACCGGCACCTGGGCGCCCATTGCCACGCCTTCACGGTGCAGCTGAACCCGTTCATCCTCGATCAGGCGCCGCGCCTGCCTGAACTCCGCAGTGCTGGAGATCATCGGAAGCATGATCTGGACCTGGCCGAGCGCGGAGGCGCGCAGCAGGGCGCGAATCTGGGTGCGAAACAGATCCAGATCCTTCAGGCACAGGCGGATCGCACGCAAACCCAGGGCGGGATTGCTGGGCATCGGACCGGGACGGTTTGCGGAATCGACCTGTTTGTCGGCGCCGAGGTCGAGTGTCCGGATCGTGATCGGACCGTTCACCGCGGAAACGACGCTGGAGTACGCCTCGAACTGCTCGTCCTCGTCGGGCAGCGTCTTGCGATTCATGAACAGAAATTCGGTGCGGTACAGACCAACGCCTTCGGCGCCGACACGCTTGGCTTCCTTACTGTCCTCGCTCAGCTCGATATTCGCCAACAGCCGCACTTTGACGCCGTCGCGTGAGATCGCGGGATCGTCCTTGTGCCGGATCAGCATGCGCCGATAGCGCTCGTCGCGCTCCTGACGGCGGCGATAGAACGTCAGCGCGCGTTCGTCCGGCGCGGCCACCAGATGTCCGGCCTGGCCGTCGACGATGATGTGCTCGCCTTCCCGCAGCCAGCGTCGTGCGTTGTTGACGCCCACCACCGCGGGAATGCCCAGGCTGCGTGCCAGAATCGCCGTGTGCGATAACGGGCCACCGTATTCGGTCACGAACGCAGCAGTGGATTGCTGTGCGAGCAGGATGATGTCGGCGGGGGTGATGTCGTCGGCGACGATGACCGCCGGTACGCCGTCGCGGTCGGCGTGTGCGGAAACCTGGCGGTCGTTCTTCAGCAGTACACGCATGATTCGCGCGACGACATGCTCGACATCGTCCCGCCGCGTGCGCAGATAGGGATCGTCCATCTGCTCGAACACCGCTGCCAGCGCGTCGCCGGTGCGGCGCAGCGCGGCCTCGGCGTTGACGCCGCCATTGCGAATATGGGTGACGGTGGACTCGGTGATGGAGCGGTCATCGATCATCAGCAGATGGGTATCGATGAACGCCGCGATGTCCTGTGGCGTGTTCGCCGGAATTTGCGCGCGGACCTCGCGCAGCTGTTCGGCCGCGCGGCGCTGCGCGCCGTAGAAGCGCGTGATCTCGTGTTCGATCTCGTTGGCGGCCAGTGAATATTCCGGAATATCCAGATCGCCGCCGGACAGCTTCTGCACGCGGCCGATGGCGATGCCGCGGGAAACGCCGAGACCGGAGTACCAAAGGCTCATGGTTGGGGTGGCCGGGCCCTGATGCACCAAACGCTCACGCCTCTTCTCCAAACCGGTCCGCCACCAATGTCACGAGTGCCTCGATGGCGGCGCCGGCGTCTTCGCCGTCCGCGACCAAGGTGATCCGGCTGCCACGTGCGGCGGCCAGCATCATCACGCCCATGATGCTCTTGCCACTGACTTCGCGGCCGTCCTTGCGCACGCGAACGTCGGCTTCGAAGCCGGCGGCGGTGGTCACCAGCTTCGCGGCGGCACGCGCATGCAGACCCAGGCGGTTGACGATTTCGACGGTGCGCTCGACGGTTTTCATGGCTACGACGGATCGGGCGGGTTCAGGTGGAGGGGCGGGAGCAGATCACGATGCCGCGTTGTCCGCCTTCGACGGCATTTCGGGCCATCTCGGCGAGTTCCAACTGCGGATAGTTGAAGATGCGCACCATCATCGGCAGGTTGACGCCCGCGACGACGGTGGTGCGCTCGTCGGTGTTGAGCTGGTTGGCGATGTTGCTGGGGGTGGATCCGTAGGCATCGGTCAGTAACAGAACCCCGCTGCCGCGATCGAGCCGGTCGATCATGCGCCGGCCCTGACGCTGCAGCATGTTCGGATCCTGGATGCGCCGTACTTCGAGTACATCACAGGGCAAGGGCAGTGGGCCGAGCATGTCCGCCAGGGTTTCCAACAGGAAGTGACCGAGCTTGCCATGCGTGACCAGCAGCAGGCCGACCGGTGCGGCCGCCTGCATCATTGGTGTATCTCGCGATGGCGCACGATGATCGGATCGAAGCGGTCGCGCATGAGCTGCGCGAGGCGCTCCACAATGAATACGGAGCGATGCTGCCCCCCGGTGCAGCCAATGCCCACGGTGAGGTAGGAGCGGTCCTGCGCGTCGAATGAGGGCAGCCAGGATTCGAGAAAGCCCTGAATGTCGCCGAGCATGCGCTGGACTTCGCCCTGCGCCGCCAGATAGTCAGCCACCGGTTGGTCACGGCCGCTCAGTGCGCGCAGGCCAGGCTCCCAGTGCGGATTCGGCAGGCAGCGCACATCGAACACGAAATCGAGGCCGTCGGGCACGCCGTTCTTGAAGCCGAAGGATTCGAAGGTCAAGACCATCCGGCCCGGTACGCCGGGGCTGCGCAACTGGATCATTTCGCGCAGCTGGTGCACGTTCATGTCCGTGGTGTCGAGCGTGAGATGGGCGAGGTTGGCGATCGGGCTGAGCAGGCGGCGTTCCAGTCGGATCGCTTCGTTGAGCGGTGTATCGGCGCCAGACAGCGGATGCCGCCGCCGGGTTTCGTTGTAGCGTCGTCTCAGACTTTCGTCCGACGCTGTCAGAAAGATCACCTGGGCTTCGATGTCGATGCCGCGCAGCTGGTCCAGATAGACCGGGAACTGTGCGATTTCCTCGGGACTCTCACGTGCGTCAATGCCGATCGCCAGGCGCTCGTAACGGTCGCGCAGCGTTACCGCGGTGTGCTGCGAAAGGTGCGCCACCAGCGCCAGGGGCAGATTGTCGATGCAGAAGTGCCCCATATCCTCGTACTGGCGCAGCGCGACGCTCTTGCCGGCGCCGGACAGTCCGCTGACGATGACCAGTTCCATTGCTGCGATCGGATCCTATTGCGTCCGGGGGCGGTTGATGGCGGCCTGTTGCCGTTCGGCGAATTCGAGGTCGGCGCGCTGGCCGTACAGCCGCAGCCAGAAATCGCGACAGGCGGCTTCCACCAGTGTCGCCAGATTATGCCCGATGGTGACCGGCATCGTGATCTGGGGAATGTCGATGTCGAGCCAGGCCCGGCTTCCGCGCTGGCCTTGAAGGCGCTGCAGATAGGCTTCCGGGTCGGTGGTCGAGGCGCGCTTCAGATGCAGCGCCAGATCGATTCCGACAGTGTCGCGTATGGCCACCGTTCCGTACATCGATCGCGCGTCCAGTATGCCCAGACCACGAACCTCCAGCATGCCGTTGAGCAGGCTCGGGCTGCGGCCTTCGAGCACTGGACCTGGCAGGCGCCGCAGTTCCACGGCGTCGTCGGCGACCAGGCGGTGCCCGCGCGACAGCAATTCCAGCGCCAGTTCGCTCTTGCCGATTCCGGACTCGCCGGTCAACAGCACGCCCAGGCCAAACACATTCAAGAGCACGCCGTGGACGGTTACCCGCGGCGCGCGCAACGCTTCAAGCGCTTGACGCAAGCGTGCTACGGCCTGATGCGCAGGCAGCGGGGTTGAAGCCAGGCTGAAATGCCGGAGCGCGGAATCGGCGGTGTCGATGACGGCGCCCGGCGTCAGCAGCAGGCTGTGCAAGCCCGCCTTCGCCAGCGTGCCGAAGCAGCGCGTGCGGGTGGCGGGATCGCTGCGCTGCCACCACGCTGAGGCGGCGTCTCCGACAATCGCCAGTCCGCGCGACAGACTCGGATGGAAATAGCCGAGGGTGGAGACTGCTTGTGCCGGATTCGGGTCGCAAAGCCAATGTGTATCCGGCAGAGTCTCAACAAGACTGCGCAGCTCGGGATCGGCGCGACGCCCTGAGGCCGGTTCGATCGGTACTTCGGCGTCCATGCGCCCGGGCCGGGATTGGCGTTCGCTCAGGCGATGGGGGCTATTGCCCGAACAGTTCGAGCAGGGCGCCTGCGTCGCCGGTTTCGCGCAGGCTGGCGCAGAACGCCTCGTCGGAGAAGGATTCGGCGATTGCCGCCAGTATCTTGAGATGCTGCTCGGTGGCGGCCTGCGGCACCAGCAGGCCGAACATCAGGTCGACCGCCTGCCCGTCGTGCGCGTCGTAGTCCACCGGGTGTTTGAGCCGGACGAAGGCGCCGACCGCCTGCTCGATGCCGGCCATGCGCCCATGCGGAATCGCCACGCCGTGGCCGAGGCCGGTGCTGCCCAGCTTCTCGCGTCCGCTCAGCGCGGAGAGAATATCGCTTTCACCCAGCGCGGGGGTTCCCTGCGACAACAGCTTGGACAGTTCCTCCAGCGCGCGCTTCTTGCTGGTCACCGTGACGCCGCTGGCGATCCGGTCCGCAGCCAGTACTTCTTTGAGTTTCATTGAGACGGCTCCCAGATGTGGGACGGTTGGGTCGTTGCGCAAAAGCAAAAGGCCCAGCCGCTCCCAGGCGGCCGGGCCTTCCTCAGTTTACTGCTCGAAAACGTGCTTCTGCGCTTCCTTGGCGTGATGATCCCGGGACTGCTCCTTGAACTTGCGGGTCTGACGGTCGAGACGGTCGATCAATTGATCGATCGCCGCGTACATGTCGCCTTCCACCGCTTCGGCGTGCAGATTGCCGCCGCATGCGTGCACCGTCGCTTCGGCCTTGTGTCGCTGCTTTTCGACCGTCAGCACGACATGGGCGTCGAGCATCTTGTCGAAATGTCGTTCGACGCGCTGCATTTTCAGCTGGACGTAGTCGCGCAACGGGGCGGTCAGGTCAAGGTGATGTCCGGAGATGTTCAAGTTCATGCAATGACTCCTAACGAAATGGGTCGGCAGGACCCAGAGGGAACCCCGTGGCCGGGTGCGTCATTGCATGCCGCTTAGCCGCGGCAACGTGGTTCCGGTTAGGCCATGCGGCGGCGCTCGTGGGCGGCCGGAATCCCGAGTGCTTCCCGATACTTCGCGACCGTCCGTCGGGCGACCTGGATGCCATCCTTCAGCAGCAGGGTCGACAGTGTCGCATCGGAGAGCGGTTTGTCAGGAGTTTCCTGGCCGACCAGGCGCTTGATCATGGCCTGGATCGCGGTCGCAGAGCAGGTGCCTCCTTGTGTGGTTCGAACGTGGCTTGAGAAGAAGTACTTGAGTTCGTACAAACCTCTCGGGGTCAGCATATATTTGTTTGCGGTCGCGCGCGAAACCGTGGACTCGTGGATGCCCAGATTCTCGGCCACGTCGCGCAGCACCAGCGGCCGCATCGCTTCGTCGCCATAGTCCAGAAAGGCCCGCTGTTCCTCGATGATCCGGGTTGCGACGCGCAACAGCGTTTCATTGCGACTTTTCAATGAATTCAGGAAGTAACGGGCTTCCTGCAGGTGCTGCTTGAGCGTTTGCTGGTCGCTGGAATTGTCGGCGCGGCGGATCAGCCCCATGTAGTGGCGATTGATGCGCACGCGTGGCGCGATTTCCGGATTCAGCGACACCTGCCAGCGACCGGACTTCTTGACCACAAAGACGTCCGGAACGATGTATTCGGGCTCGGTGCCGGCGTAGGGGCGGCCGGGATGCGGTTGCAGTGACTGGATCACGGCGACGGCCTGTTGCAGGCGTTCCCGATCCAGCCCGGTAACGCGGCACAGCAGATTTTCGTCCTGCCGGGCCAGTTCGGCCATGTGCTTGTCGACGATCCGGAGCGCGGCGCTGCAGATCACGTCGTCGCAATCGTGCTGCTGCAGTTGCAAGCGCAGGCATTCGGAGAGATCGCGCGCGGCGACGCCGGGCGGATCGAAGTCCTGCACCAGTGCCAGCACCCGGTCGATGTCGTCCGCGTCGATGCCGGGCATTTCCAGCAGACGGGCGGACACGCCTTCCCAATCATCGAGATAGCCATCTTCGTTGACCGCGTCGACGAGATGGGCGGCGATCTCGGCGTCCCGTTCATTGAACGAACACAGCCCGGCCTGCCACAGCAGATGGTCACGCAGGGTGCCGTTGGCGTGCAGGCTGGCCTGGCGGTACTCGTAGAGTTCGGCTTCGGCCTCGGCATCACGGTGCGGCGCGCCGTCGTAGCTGTCCGACCAGATCTCCAGGTCCAGCTCGCCGCTGACCGGTGTTTCCTCACTGGCCGGCTTTTCGGCCGCGTTCTCGTCGCGCAGCGCGACCTCGTCGATCGGTGCGGCGCCTTCTTCCTCGATGCGTTCAAGCATCAGGTTGGAGTCCAGCGCCTGCTGGATTTCGGTCTGCAGGTCGAGCGTCGACAGCTGCAACAGGCGAATGGCCTGCTGCAGTGCAGGCGTCATCGCCAGGGTCTGACCCATTCGGAGCGAAAGGTTCTGTCTCACGAGTGGTTTCGTGCCGCGCATGCTTTTTGCATAACGCGCATTGTACGCAGCCCGATCGGGCTTGCGGGAGCCCTGGGTGGTTGTGGTAACGTCGCCCGGATATTAACTGCGCATGAACGGACGCCTACGGCGTCGAGCGCGTCTTCAGGCCGGCTTCAGAGCCTGAAGTCTTCTCCCAGATAGACGCGTCGCACCCGCTCATCACGCTCGATCGTGGCGGGATCGCCTTCGGCGATGACTTCGCCTTCAGCCAATATGTACGCGCGCGAGCAGATGCCCAGCATTTCACGCACATTGTGATCGGTTACCAGCACGCCGATACCGCGGCCCTGCAGCTGCGTGATGATCGAGTGGATGTCCTTGACCGCGATCGGGTCCACGCCCGCGAACGGTTCGTCGAGCAGGATGAAGCGGGGATTCGCCGCCAGTGCCCTGGCGATCTCGACCCGGCGGCGCTCACCGCCCGACAGCGACTGACCCAATCCGTCGCGGATATGTTCGATGCGAAATTCCTGCAGCAGGCGTTCGAGCTCGTCCTTGCGTCCCGCCGCGTCGAGATCCTTGCGGACCTCTAGCACGGCACGAATGTTGTCAGCGGTACTCAGCTTGCGGAACACGCTGGCTTCCTGCGGCAGATAGCCCAGGCCGCGGCGCGCGCGGGTGTGCATCGGCAGATGGGTGATGTCTTCGCCGTCGAGCTCGATGCGCCCGCCGTCGGCCGCGATCAGGCCCACCATCATGTAGAACGAGGTCGTCTTGCCGGCGCCGTTGGGGCCGAGCAGGCCGACGATTTCACCGGCGCGCACACTCATTGATACATCGCGAACCACCGTGCGCTTCTTGAAGCGCTTGAGCAGGTGATGAGCTTCGAGCAAGGAGCCGCTCCGGGCAGCGGCGTCGGCAGGTGAGGGCTCGGCTTGCATCACGGCTGTTTGTCCTTGGTGTCTTGTTCGAGCGCCGCCGGGTCCAGGGTGATCCGCACCTGACCGCTGGTGCCGCCGCTGGCCTGGATTCGACGTTCGTTGAGGTCGTACCGCAGGGTATCCGTGGTCAGGCGGTCGCGGCCGCGCAACAGGCGCACCTCGCCGGTCAGTTGCAGAACGCCGTTGCGCGAGTCGTACTCGATGCGTTGCGCGTTGGCGTCCACCGGCGGCGCCTCCTTGCCGACGCCGCCGTTGTGCGCGAAGTGAGCCGGTGCACCGGTGATCACGATCACGAACTGGCGATTGTCGAGCTGGCGTAGTTCCAGTTCGTCGCCGGACAGATTGAAGTCCCGTGCGCTGACCTTGACGTCCCCTCGGTAGATGGCCCGGCCGTCGCGCAGGATGTCTGCGCTTTGCGCTTCGATGTCGATCGGCCCGGTCGGGCGCTGATAGCCTGGCGCGGGCGCGGGCGCGGCAGCGGCGCTGACCGGCGTCTCGGCAGCTTGCTGTGCCCAACAAACCGGAGCGATGCCGCCCAGCGGCAGCGCCAGCAGCAACAAGGGTCCGAATCTACTCGCTCGGGTCATAGCGCACCTTGACGTTGCCCTGCAGTTGAACCCGATCGGCGTCCCAATCCGCGCGCATGCCGTTGGCGTCGGCGGAGCGGGCCACGCCGGCGATGGATACCGGGGTTTCGGTGTAGATCTGATGCACCTCCGGGTCAACCCACATCTGCTGCGTCTCCAGTTTCAGCGGCGGATCGCCTGGCCAATGTCCCTCGATCGTCACCGTGTTTTCCAGCAGCAGGCGCCGCGAATCCGGTGGCGCATAGCCTTTGGGCGCGCGCAGTACCCACGGCCCCTGCTCGCCGCCAAGCTGGTCCACGGTGAGTTCGGTGAGGCGCGCCGAATCGTCGGCAAGCATTTCGATGCGCTGGGTGCGTACGCGCTGTTCCGGGTTGCCGTTGGCGTCGTAGCGCACCCATTCGGTATCGTCGAGATAGTAGCGTGGGCGATCGGTGTCGAGCGCTGCGCTCTGCGCAGCCGGTCGCTTCACCGATACCCAGGTCAGGCCCAGCAAGGCGACGGCGATGGCGAACGCGAACAGTGGGGCAGGACGCTTCGGCATCAACCGGCACCCACGGTGCCGGCCGCGTCCGATTGGCCGCGCGCGTCCATCAGCAGGTCGCAGGCTTCGCGCACGGCGCCGTCACCGCCGCGCCGTGTGCTGACCCAATGGGCGGCCGCCAGCGCTGAACGATGCGCATCGGCCACCGTCAGCGCGAGGCCGCAGCGTTGTAGCAGCGGCAGGTCCGGCAGATCATCGCCCATGGCAGCGCATTGGTCGGCTTCGAGTCCGAGTTGGGTTCGAATCTCTTCGAACGCGGGAAGCTTGTCTTCGGTGGACAAACGCAGGTAGCGAACGCCCAGCGATTCGAAGCGGCGCCGCATTGCGGGCGAGGGCCGTCCCGAGATGATCGCCACTTCGATGCCGGCCTTCATCGCCAGCTTGATGCCGAGTCCGTCCTTGACATCCACGGCCTTGAGTTCGAGGCCATCCGGTCCGAGATACAGCTTGCAGTCGGTCAGCACACCGTCGATGTCCAGGAACAGGCAGCGGATGCGGGCCGCGCGGCGTTGCAGTTCGGCAGCGTCGAGCTGGTTCATACGACACCCGCACGCAGCAGGTCGTGCATGTGCAGCACGCCCTGAATCCGTTGGTCCGCGTCCAGCACCAGCAGCACCGTGATCTTGTGGCGTTCCATCAGGTTGACGGCTTCGGCGGCGAGCTGCTCGGCGCAGACGGAACGGCCGCCGCGCGTCATCACCTGTTCGATCGGTGTGCGATGAATGTCGACGCCGCTGTCGAGCACTCGGCGCAGGTCACCGTCGGTGAATACACCGATGGCATGATCATCATCATCGACGATGGCGGTGATGCCCAGGCCCTTGCGCGACATTTCCAGCAGCGCGGCGGACAGCGTGACTTCGCTGCCGACCCTGGGGATGCGTTCACCGGTGTTCATGATCTCGCCGACCTTGAGCAGCAGGCGGCGTCCGAGCGAGCCGCCCGGATGGGTCAGCGCAAAATCGGCTTCGGTGAAGCCGCGGGCTTCGAGCAGTGCGATCGCGAGCGCGTCGCCCATCGCCAGCGTCACGGTGGTGCTGGACGTGGGCGCCAGGTTCATCGGGCAGGCTTCCAGTGCCACCGAGACGTCGATATGCACACTGGCCTGCTGCGCCAGTGTCGAGGCCGGCTTGCCGGTCATCGCGATCAGCGGCACGCCCAGGCGCTTGAGCAGCGGCAGGATGGTGACGATCTCGGAGGTTTCGCCGGAATACGAAATCGCCAGTACCACGTCCTGGCGCGTGATCATGCCGAGGTCGCCGTGGCTGGCTTCACCGGGATGCACGTAGAACGCCGGTGTGCCGGTGGAGGCCAGTGTTGCCGCGATCTTGTTGCCGATATGTCCGGACTTGCCCATTCCGGTAACGACCACGCGTCCCTGGCAGGCCAGCATCAGTTCGCAGGCCTGCACAAAGCTGTCGTCGACACGCGTGAACAGCGCCTCGATGGCGTCGCGCTCGATCTCCAGTACCTTTCGGCCCAGGCGAATCAGCTCGGGATGGTCCATCGTCTCGGGTGCGCGAAAATGGGCGGATGCGGAGTTTAGCCGATGGCCGGTGCCCAAACCCAAACGCTCATCGCCCAAGCACTCATCGCTTGATGCTGGCGTAGGCGTCCAGCGCACGCTGGCGCGAGGCGCCCAGGTCGGCCAGCGGCGGCGCGTAGTCGCGGCCGCGCTCGAAGCCGGCGAACTGGTCGGGCTTCGCATCGAACGGGGCCAGCGCCGCCTTGGCGGGCAGCGGCGCCAATTCCGGCACCCAGCGCCGCACGTAGTCGGCGTTCGCATCGAACTTTTCGGCCTGGCGCACCGGATTGAAGATGCGAAAGTAAGGCGCCGCGTCCGCGCCGCAACCGGCGACCCACTGCCAGCCCAGGGTGTTGTTGGCGAGATCGGCGTCTACCAGCGTGTCCCAGAACCAGCGGGCGCCGTCCTGCCAGGGCAGCAGCAGATTTTTGGTGAGAAAGCTTGCCACGATCATACGGACGCGGTTGTGCATCCAGCCGTGTGCCCAGAGTTCGCGCATGCCGGCATCGACGATCGGAATGCCGGTGTTTCCGCCTTGCCAGGCCGTGAGGTCCAGCGCTGCGTGCTTCCCGTGCCGCCACGGGAACTGCTCGAAACGCGCGTTGAGCGGCCGCTCCGGCGTCTGGGGATAGTGGAACAGCAGATGATGAGCGAACTCGCGCCAGCCGAGTTGCCGCGTGAATTGCTCGCTGGCGGTGATGGCACCACTGCGTGTGGTCTGCTGCGCAGCCTGTTCCAGGGCGGCGACGACCTGCCTTGGCCCGATTTCCCCGAAGTGCAGGTAAGGCGACAGTCGCGAGGTACCGGCCAGAGCCGGTTGGTCACGCGCGTCTGTGTAGCCGAACATCGCCTCCTTGCCGAACGCGCGCAGCGCCGCTTGCGCGCCGCGCTCACCGGGCGCCCAGGTCTTTTCAAGACCGCCAGTCCATTCGATCGTCGGCAGCAGATGCAGAGATGCCAGATCATCACCGGTCGGCGGCGTGGCCAGCCCGGTGACCTTGCGGACGGCCGGCTCCGGCCGAGCGCCTGGCAGGCGCTGGCAGCTGCGCCAGAACGGCGTGAACACGCGATACGGGTCTCCGCTGCCGCTGCGGACCGTCCAGGGCTCTTGGAGCAGGGCTGCGTTGAAGCTCTCAAGCTCGATTCCATCGTCGCCCAGCACGCGTTTGATGTGCGCATCGCGGCGAATCGCAGCCGGTTCATACAGGCGATTCCAATAGAGTCCCTCGGCGCCGGTTTCCCTGATCAGTGCGCGCAGTACCGACAGGCTGTCGCCGCGTCGCAGCAGCAAGGGCGCTCCCGCGTGGCGCAGGGCATCGCCCAGGGCCTGCAGACTGTGGTGCAGCCACCAGCGCGAGGCGGCGCCGGGCTGCCAGGGCGCTTCCTCGTCGGGTGCCCAGATATAGACCGGCAGGACGCGCTCAGCCGTTTCCACGGCCTGTCGCAGGGCGGGGTTGTCGCTCAGCCGCAGGTCACGGCGGAACCAGACGATGGCGGTCTTCACGGGTGCACGGCAATCCCTATGTCGGTCGCGGGGCTCTAATCGAGGCGAGCGCCTGATTATGCGCACCGTCAATCGTCGGCTCGGTGAACAGACGACCTTGCAGCGGATTGTCGAAACATTGGCGAGTGCGCGCAGAGCCGTCGAAGCGGCGCTAGAATCCGCCGCCTTATGAGCAAATCCCAAGCAGCGGCGCTCGAAATATCGGGGCTGCAGAAACACTATGGTTCGGTGCACGCGCTCAAGGGCGTGGATCTGCGCGTCGAACGCGGCGAGTTTTTCGGACTGCTCGGCCCGAACGGCGCCGGCAAGTCCACGCTGATCAGCGTCGTTGCCGGACTGGTGCGCGCCGATACCGGCAGCGTCGCGGTGCTCGGCCACGATACCGTGCGCGACTGGCGGGCGGCCCGGCGCAATCTCGGCGTGGTGCCGCAGGAACTGGTGTTCGACCCCTTCTTCAAGGTGCTCGACATGCTGCGTATCCAGGCTGGCTACTACGGTTGCGGCAAGGAAGTGTGGCCGTGGATCGACGAGTTGCTGGAACGACTCGATCTGGCCGGCAAGCGCGACCAGTCGTTGCGCTCCCTGTCCGGCGGTATGAAGCGGCGCGTGCTGATCGCGCAGGCGCTGGTGCACAAACCTCCGTTGGTGATCCTCGACGAGCCGACCGCCGGCGTGGATGTCGAGCTGCGGCGCACGCTGTGGACCTTCGTCCGCGACCTGCACGCCAAGGGCACGACGGTGGTACTGACAACGCACTATCTGGAAGAAGCTCAGGACCTGTGCGAGCGCATCGCGATCGTCGACAAGGGGCTGGTGCGTGTGGTCGAGACCACGAAACAACTGTTGGGCCGGCACCCCTACCGGTTTCTGAGACTGCAGCTTGCCGGTGGGGGCGTGCTGCCGGAATCGCTGCGTCCGCTGGTGACCTCGGAGAAGGACGGCGTGCTGGAACTCAAGCTCGAACGGGAGGCGCATCCGATCGGCGGTGTATTTCAGGCACTGAGCAGCGCCGGGCTCGAAATCGGCGATGTGCAGACGCGCGACCCCGATCTCGAAGACGTCTTTCTGGAGCTGACCTACCCGGGGACCCACTCATGAACGACCGTATCGGTTTCCGGACACTGCTCAAGAAAGAGGTCCAGCGATTCTGGTCGGTACTCGGCCAGACCGTGACCGCACCGGTGGTGACCGCGCTGCTGTATCTGCTGGTGTTCGCGCAGGCGATGAAAGGTCGCGCGCCGGTTTATCCAGGCGTGGAGTACACCGAATTCCTGGTGCCCGGGCTGGTGATGATGACGGTCATCCAGAACGCGTTTGCCAATAGCGCGTCCAGTCTCACGCAATCCAAGATCATGGGCAGTCTGGTGTTCCTGATGATGGCGCCGCTGGGCGCCTTCGAATGGTTCGCCGCCTATGTGGTGGCGTCGGTGCTGCGCGCCTTCCTGGTGGCCGCCGCGATGTTGATCGTGACGATTCCGTTCGTGGGTCTGACGTTTCATTCGCCGCTGGTGCTGATGGCGATGTTCCTGCTGACGGCCGGTACGCTGGCGAGCCTCGGCATCATTGCCGGTATCGTCTCGACCAAGTTCGATCACATCGCCTCGTTCACCAATTTCATCATCACCCCGTTGTCGTTCCTGTCGGGTGTGTTCTATTCGGTGCATGCCCTGCCGCCGCTGGCCTACACCGCCTCGCGCTTCAATCCGTTTTTCTACATGATCGACGGATTCCGCTACGGCTTCTTCGGCCATGCCGACGTGCCGGCCTGGCAGAGCCTGTGCTGGACCGCGGCCGGATTCACGATCGTGGCCAGCGTCGCGCTGTGGATGCTGATCACCGGCTACAAGCTGCGCCGCTGAGCCGCGCGGGTCCAACGGGCGTTAAGCTCCACTCAACCAATCAAGCAGGGTACGAGTCAAATGACCGCAGACGAAATCAAGCATCTGATCGAGACCGGTCTGCCGGACGCCACCGTCAGCGTGATCGGCGATGACGGCGCGCATTTCCAGGCGGAAGTCGTGTGGGCCGGGTTCGAAGGCAAGAACATGATCGCCCAGCATCGCGAGGTTTACGCCACGCTCGGCGCTCGCATGGGCAACGAGATTCACGCCTTGCAGCTGCGAACGCGCGCCAGCTGAGCCGACACGCCCCATGGACAAACTGATCGTCGAAGGCAACGGCCCGCTCCGGGGCGATGTCCGCGCATCCGGCGCCAAGAACGCCTCCTTGCCGATCCTGTGCGCCTGCCTGCTGTCCGACGAGCCCTTGCACGTCAGCAATGTGCCCGAGCTGCACGATGTCACCACCACCAAGCGTCTGCTCGCGCAGATGGGCGTGAAGGTCTCGCTCGGGGAAGCCAACAGCGTCACCGTCGATGCCCGCGGCGTGCACACGCATATCGCGCCGTACGAACTGGTGAAGACCATGCGCGCCTCCATCCTCGTGCTGGGGCCGCTGGTGGCGCGCCACGGCGAGGCGCAGGTGTCCTTGCCCGGTGGCTGCGCGATCGGCGCGCGCCCGGTCAATGTCCACCTTGAGGGACTCAAGGCGATGGGCGCGGAAATCCTGCTCGAAGACGGTTTCATCAAGGCGCGTGCGTCACGCCTGCGCGGGACCACCGTGGTGATGGAGCAGGTGTCGGTGACCGGTACCGAGAATCTGATGATGGCGGCCTGTCTGGCCGAAGGCACCACGGTGCTCGAAAACGCCGCGCGAGAGCCGGAAGTCGTCGATCTGGCGGTCTGCCTGACGGCCATGGGCGCGCGGATCCGGGGCGCCGGAACCTCGACGGTCGTGGTGGAAGGCGTGGAGCGGCTGCACGAGGCCCGCCATCAAGTGCTGCCGGACCGCATCGAAACCGGCACCTTCCTGGTGGCCGCGGCGATGACACGTGGCCGCATCACGGTGCACGACACCGATCCGGACCTGCTCGACGCCGTGCTCCAGAAGCTGCGTGGTGCGGGTGCCGTGATCCTGGCCGGCGACAGCACCATCGAACTGGACATGCGTGGCGCGCGGCCGCGCAGCGTGGACGTTCACACCGCGCCGCATCCCGGTTTCCCGACCGACATGCAGGCGCAGTTCATGGCGCTCGACGCGGTTGCCGAAGGCGCCGGAATCATCACCGAGACGATTTTCGAAAACCGGTTCATGCACGCGCTGGAGCTGCAGCGCCTCGGCGCCGATATTCGTATCGAGGGACACACCGCCGTCGTCAGTGGTCGCGAGCGGCTCAAGGGCGCACCGGTGATGGCGACCGATCTGCGCGCATCGGCTTCACTGGTGCTGGCCGCCCTGGTCGCCGAAGGCGAGACCCTGATCGACCGCATCTACCACATCGATCGCGGCTACGAGCACATCGAGGACAAGCTGCGCGGACTCGGCGCCAAGATTCGACGTCAGTCCTGAAGGCGGCTTCGGGCTTCAGAAACTGAGCAGCGGTCCGCTTCCGGCATCACTGCGTTCGCGTCGCGCCGCCGGTGAACCCCGACGAGGGATCGGGGGCAGCTGAACGCTGTGCTGCTGGTGCCCCAGCATGTGGAAATCGGCGGTGCGCGCCAGCACCTCGGCGATGTCGGGCCAGTTGACGCCGGCGCGGCTCGCCAGTTCACGCACGCGCGGATTGGCATAGCGGCGACGCAGCACCCGGTTGCCGTTTTGCTCGACGCCCAGCGCGCGTGGCAGACCCAGCCATTTGAATTCCTGGATCAGCCAGGTGGCCAGCGACAACGGCGGTGGCCGTACGCCAAACCGTTTCGAGAGGTCGCGCAGTACCGATCGCAGCGGCGGGATGCGCGGGTCGAACAGCCACAGCGGCTCGTCTGCCAGATCCCAGTGCTGCGGCAGGCTCGCGAGCAGCTCGGCCGCGAAGTCGGCGCTGATGGCCGGCAGCCATTCCAGGTCCGAAGCCGGCATCACCTTGAGGCTGCGCATACGCACGCGTTCCAGCAGAGAGACCAGATTCGGATTGTGTTCGTAGCTGCCGCTGCGGGAATCGCCCAAGACCAAGCCGGTGTGGACGCGGGCCGGTGCACGACGAGCTTTGTGCAGCTCCCGCATCAGGGTGTTGTAGGCCAACACCAAGCAACCGGTTTCGCGCGGCATTTGCAGCGCGCGCCGCATTGCACGGTCCTCGTCCCAGATGCCGAGCTGTGCGAGTTTGCGTGTCGGGTCCAGCACCTCGCCCAAGGAAAAGTCGGTGACCAGGCTGACGTGCCGCACGCCGCTGCCGATGATGGCCGCCGCCAGGCTGGTCATTGCCAAGCGCAGCGCCGGGAGATTGTCGTAGCGTTTTGAGAGTGCGCCACGCTGCAGCATCACGAAAATCGAGGCGCGCTCGCTGACCGGCGCCAAGCCGCCGACGAAGCGTTCGTAGCTGGGTATCGCTTCGAGTCTGCGCACTTGCTCGCCGCGTCGGGTCAGCGCTGCGACGAGTGCTTGCGTGAGGCTGCCCGGAGTGCCGATGACGGTCGAGTGCCGCGTCTGCGCGTTCGGTAATGGCGCGGTCTCCTCGACACGTTCTGTCACCCGCTGCTTCACCCGTTCCGATGTCTCCAGCGTTGGCCTGAACGGGGTCGCATCGGGTGCACGTTCCGCATTCGGTGCGGGCGGGGAAGCGCTTGGCTCGGCGTAGCCATCGGGCACGCGATCGATATCCAGTGCATGACTGAGCAGCGCTTCCGGGCTCCAGAAGAAGCGAATCGTAGGGCAGGCCGAATCGCCGAAGTCGATCACCATTACCGCCGGGGTGCGCGAATGGCGTGGCCGGTCACCGTGGCGCAGTTCCGTGTGCGTCCAGTCCGTTTCCCAGACGAATTCGATGATCGTCGAATGACGGCAGCGGTGCGCGGCCGCCAGACGGATTTCGTGCAGACCGAGTTTGCGCAAGCCGAACACGAAGCCGCGAATCGCCTGGCGACCGGCGTATTCGTAACCGCTGACCATGTCGATCAGCCGGCTGGCTTCCGGCAGCAACTCCGTCTCAAGTGAGTTTCCCCGCAGCAGCAGGTTGACGTGTTCGACCCAATTCTGTGCAAACGTATTCGACATGTTGACCCCGATATCTGGTGGGCATCCATGCCGCCGTAGTGCATTTTCTCTACAGCAATATTCGTGGCTGCCAGCGCGGATTGTCCGGCGATGCAGACTGAACGGCGCCGATTGAGCGATCGGCGGCCGGGACCGCCGCTCCGTGTTGCGTGATTCGTTGAGATGGCTCAAGTTGATTCACCGCCCCCGGCCGGGAGAAGTGCATTGCCGCAATTCCCAGAAGTCGCAGTCGTCATCGTCGACCTGAGTCTGCTCGGTGCCTGCCGCCCCGGGTCGCCCGATGCGTCGCCCGCGCTCGCCGGTTCGGTCTGGGTTGTCAGCGAATCCGACGGGGTAGCGGCGGATACGCGCTATGCCTTCCTCACCGGTGGCAAGCTGATCGTGGACGCGGGGGCGGGCGGTGGTCCGCCGATGGTGGGACGCTGATGATTCATCGGGTGGTACCGCCCCGGTAGCCGCCGCGGGGTTTCGGCGGCGATTGCCGGGGCTCGGTACAATCGCGCGCCCAACCCCAAGCCAAACGACCACGGCGGCCATGACCATGCTGACGCTGGCTCTCTCGAAGGGCCGCATACTCGAGGAAACCCTGCCGACACTTCAGGCGATCGGTCTGCAGCCGGCTGGCGATATCGATCGGCTGCTGCGCGTGCCTTCACGTCATCCCCAGGTCCAGCATCTGATCATCCGCCCCACGGATGTGCCGACCTATGTGGAATACGGCGCTGCCGATTTTGGCATCGTCGGCAAGGACATACTGATGGAGCACGGCAGTGGATCGCTCTACGAGCCGCTGGATCTCGGCATCGCACAATGCCGGCTGATGGTGGCCGGCTTGCCCGGAACCAAACCCCTGCGCCACCGTCGTCTGCGCGTGGCGACCAAATATCCCGAGATCACGCGGCGCTACTTCGCGCAGCAGGGCAAGCAGGTCGAGATCATCAAGCTGTATGGCTCGATGGAACTGGCGCCGCTGGTGGAACTGGCGGACGTAATCGTCGATCTCGTCGCCACCGGCAAGACGCTCAAGGCCAACGGCCTGGTCGAACTGGAGCACATCGCGGACGTATCCTCGCGTCTGGTCGTCAACAAGGCTGCGATGAAGACCAAACATGCCGCACTGCGCTACTGGCTCGACCGTTTCCGGGAGGCCACGGAGACTGCCCATGCCTGAGATCAATCGCCTCGACAGCACGAACGCGGATTTCGGGGCGCGTCTTGATGCGCTGCTCGACCGTTTGCCCGAGCGCGACTCCCAGGTGCAGAGCGTGGTCGCCGGCATCATCGCGGACGTGCGTGTACGCGGTGATGCCGCGGTGCTCGAATACACGCGACGCTTCGACCGCTTGGATGCCACCAGTCTGAAGGCCCTCGAGATTCCGCGCGAGCGATTGAAGGCGGCCTGGGATGGGCTGCCGACGGCGCTGCGCGAGGCCCTGTCGACAGCACATCGGCGCATCCGTGACTATGCCGAACGGCAGGGCCTGCAGGGTTTCAGCTTTATCGATGCGCACGGCAACGAACTCGGTCAGCGCGTCACCGCGATGGACCGCGTAGGGCTGTATGCGCCGGGCGGCAAGGCGGCGTACCCGTCGTCCGTGCTGATGAACGCCGTGCCTGCCAAGGTGGCCGGCGTGCGTGAGCTGGTGATGTGCGTGCCGACGCCCGACGGCATCGTCAACGAGACCGTGCTGGCGGCGATCCACTTGAGCGGCGTCGACCGTGTGTTCACGATCGGCGGCGCCCAGGCCGTGGCGGCGATGGCCTGCGGTACCCAGACGATTGCCCAGGTCGACAAGATCGTCGGCCCCGGCAATGCCTATGTCGCCGAGGCCAAGCGTCAGGTCTTCGGCATGGTCGGGATCGATTCGATCGCCGGCCCGTCCGAAATCGTGGTGATCTGCGATGGCCAGACCGACCCGCGCTGGACCGCGATGGACCTGTTCTCCCAGGCCGAGCATGACGAGGAAGCCCAGTCCATTCTGATCTCGCCGGACGCAGCCTATCTCGACGCGGTGCAGGCGGCGATGGACGAGCGGCTCGCAGAACTGCCACGTGCCGAGATCGTGCGTGCCTCGCTGCGCGCGCGCGGCGCCCTGATCCTGGTGCGCGATCTGAGCGAAGCCGTCGGGGTTTCGAACCACATTGCGCCGGAGCATCTGGAGCTGTCCGTGGCCGATCCGGATGCCCTGCTCGACGAGGTGCGCCACGCGGGCGCGGTCTTCCTGGGGCGGCACACGCCCGAGGCCTTCGGCGACTATTGCGCCGGGCCCAATCACGTGTTGCCCACGTCGCGCGCGGCGCGCTATGCCAATCCGCTGGGCGTCTATGAATTCCAGAAACGCAGCAGCCTGATCCGTTGCAGCCCCGAAGGCGCCAGGGTGCTGGCGCCGATCGCCGGACAGCTGGCGGACGCCGAGGGCCTGCAGGCTCACGCCGCGAGTGCCAGGGATCGTAGCTGAGCGTCGAGCCCCTGACCGGAAACAACGGCCGGATTCAGGCTTGCCGACAAGACAATGGCCCGCACCGGATTCCGATGCGGGCCATTGTTGACCGCCGTTGTACGGATCAGCCTTCCGCGAGCTTGTCCAGATAACGCTCCGCGTCCAGCGCCGCGCGGCAGCCGGTGCCGGCCGAGGTCACGGCCTGACGGTAGACATGATCCATCACGTCGCCGGCCGCGAACACGCCTTCGACGCTGGTCGCCGTGGAGTCGGCACCGGAACCGGCCTTGACCTGGATGTAGCCGTTCTCCATGTCGAGCTGGCCTTCGAAGATGCCGGTGTTCGGACGATGGCCGATCGCGACGAACACGCCGGCCAGCGGCACATCCCGGGTTTCGCCGGTCTGCGCGTGCTTGATGCGCATGCCGGTGACGCCGGTATCGTCGCCGAGCACTTCGTCGAGCTCGTGATTCCACTCGATCGCGGCCTTGCCTTCCTCGACACGCTTGGCCAGCTTGTCGTGCAGGATCTTCTCGCCGCGGAACTTGTCGCGACGATGCACCACGGTGACTTTCTTGGCGATGTTGGACAGGTACAGCGCTTCCTCGACGGCGGTGTTGCCACCACCGATCACGGCGACTTCCTGGTTCTTGTAGAAGAAGCCATCGCAGGTTGCGCAGGCTGAGACGCCCTTGCCCTTGAAGGCTTCCTCCGACGGCAGGCCCAGGTACATCGCCGAGGCGCCGGTGGCGATGATCAGCGCGTCGCAGGTGTAACTGCCCTGGTCACCGACCAGCGTGAACGGACGAACCTTCACGTTCACTTCATGGATGTGGTCGTAGATCATCTGCGTGTTGAAGCGTTCCGCGTGCAGCCGCATGCGCTCCATCAGGTCGGGACCGAGCAGGCCCTCGACGTCGCCGGGCCAATTGTCCACGTCGGTCGTCGTCATCAATTGCCCGCCCTGCTCCAGGCCGGTGATCAGCGCGGGATTCAGGTTGGCGCGCGCCGCATAGACCGCGGCGGTATAGCCGGCCGGGCCCGAGCCGAGAATGATGAGGCGATGGTGTTGGCTTGTACTCATTTTTGATTTCCATCAGACCGTAAGGTCCCGCCCTCCGCGAACCGGAGGACGGGCGTTGAGGCGGCCGTGCGGGTTTACAGCGACTCGCCGTGCTGCGCGAGATATTCGGCCACGCCGGCGGTGTCCGCCTTCATCCCGCTCTGGCCCTTCTGCCAGCCGGCCGGACAGACTTCGCCATGCTCCTCGTGGAACTGCAGCGCATCGACCACGCGCAGCATATCGTCGACGTTGCGGCCCAGCGGCAGGTTGTTGACGGTCTGGTGCTGCACCGTGCCCTCCTTGTCGATCAGGAACGAGGCGCGGAACGCGACGCCGGCGCCCGGGGCCTCGATGCCATAGGCCTGCGCGATCTCATGGGTCACATCGGCCACCATCGGGAATCCGACTTCACCGATGCCGCCCTTGTTGATCGGCGTCTGGCGCCAGGCGAAATGGGTGAACTGCGAATCGATCGACACGCCGACGAGCTGCACGCCACGCTCTTCGAAGGCCTTGCGGCGATGCTCGTGCGCGATGATCTCGGACGGGCACACGAAAGTGAAGTCCAGCGGCCAGAAGAACAGCACGACATATTGGCCACGCAGTTCGGACAGTTTGAAGCTCTCGGTGATCGAGCCGTCGCCGAGTACGGCCGCGGCAGTGAAATCAGGGGCGGTACGCCCAACCAGTACGCTCATGCTTGATGCTCCTAGATGGTTTCAGCACTACGGATGCAGCTTCGCCGCATCATGGCGCGGAAGGATAGAAAATACCGGACAATAGGTCAATGCAAACGTTTGGATAAAATCAATAGAATTTACTAATTGAAGGTGTCGTCATGGTATCGTCGCTGGAGACTTGACGATGGGGTTTGCGATGCAGTTCTTCAAGTACGTCGGCGTCTGCGCGATCTTCGTGATCATGTCGAATGCCCCGATCGAGGCGGCCGCCGCCGCACCGCCCGAACTGAGGGTGCCCGACGGTTTCAGTATCGAGACCTTTTATGACGATGTACCGGGTGCCCGGGCACTCGCCCGGGGCGACGATGGAACGATCTATGTCTCCACCCGTGAAGTCGGGTCCGTCTACGCGCTGAGCGACGAAGATGGTGATGGCACGCCCGACCGACGCCGCGTGCTCGCGCAGGGCATGACCCAGCCGACCGGCATCGCCTGGCATGACGGCGATCTGTACGTGGCGGAAATCGACCACATCTGGCGCTATCCGGACATCGCCAAGCATCTCGATTCGCCGCAGCGCGAATCGGTGCGTGATGACCTGCCGGACGCCACTCACCATGGTTGGCGCTACATCGCGTTCGGACCGGACGGCAAGCTCTACGTGGCGATCGGTGCACCCTGCAATATCTGCGAACCGGACGACTTCGTCCGGGATGACCGCAGCCTGCAATTCGGCTCGATCACGCGCATGAATCCGGACGGCTCGGAGTGGGAAGTCTACGCGCGCGGTATCCGCAATTCGGTGGGCTTCACCTGGGACGACGAGGGTGAACTCTGGTTCACCGACAACGGCAGGGACTGGCTCGGAGACGATCTGCCGCCGGGCGAACTCAATCACGCGAGCGGTCCGGGTGAACACTTCGGCTATCCGTACTGTCACGGCGGTACCGTGCCGGACCCGGAATTCGGCAAGGGCAAGGACTGTGACGAGTTCGTGGCGCCGGCGCAGGCGCTGGGGCCGCACGTGGCGCCGCTGGGCGTGAAGTTCTACACCGGCAGCCAGTTTCCGGCGGCGATGCGCGGGCAGGTCTTCATCGCCGAGCACGGCTCATGGAATCGCTCCGAGCGCATCGGCTATCGCGTCACGCGGGTCAGGCTGGATGACGACGGCAAGGGTGTCGAGTACGTGCCGTTCGTGACCGGCTGGCTGGACGGTGAGCGAGTGCGCGGCCGACCGGTTGATCTGCTGGTGCAACCGGACGGCTCGATGCTGGTTTCGGACGATGCGCAGGGGCGGATCTATCGGGTCCGGTATACCGGCGAGTAATGCGAGCTCGACGCCGGTTCGGGTTCCGTGCGAGCGTGAGCTTGCGTCGGACATCCCATTCAGGCAAGTCGTTCATAATGACGGCTTCAGACTTTTTGTCCTTACAGTCCCGCCGCTGCGGGCTTACACGTGCCGTCAATGACTAAAGAAAAATCCCTGATCCGTCGCGTTTTCGGATTCATCTGGGGCGCCGTCGTTCTGGTGTATCGGGCGATCGTGGTGATCAGCCTGCTGCTGTCGCTGCTGATCCTGTACATGATGTTCACCGGCGGGCAGCCGCCAGCCATCGAAGACAACATCGCGCTGGTGGTGGCCCCGGCGGGTACCCTGGTCGACGCCAGCGATCAGGATCCCGCGCAGCGCTTCTTCGAGGAACTCAGCGGGGAAGGCCCGTCGCAGACCCAGGTCGGCGATCTGGTCGAGGCGATCGATCGCGCGGCCGAGGACGATCGCATCAGCATGATCGCGCTGAAGCTGGATGAAATGACGGCCGCGGGCATGGCGCAGGTCGAGGAGGTCGGCATGGCGCTGGACCGTTTCAAGGCCAGCGGCAAGCCGGTCACGGTCTACGGCCAGTTCTTCGGTCAGTCGCAGTATCTGCTGGCTTCCCACGCCAGCGATATTTCTCTGGACCCGATGGGTTCGGTGCTGATCGAAGGGTTCTCCAGCTACGGCTATTTCTTCAAGGACGGACTCGACAAGCTCGGGCTCAATGTCCATGTGTTCCGGGTGGGCGAGTACAAGTCGGCGGTCGAGCCGTTCCTGCGCAACGACATGTCGGAGGCGGCCAAGACGGCGAATCGCGACTGGCTGGGTGATCTCTGGGGCGTCTATGGTGATGAGATCGCCGCGCAGCGTGGTCCCGATGCCCAGACGGTGACCAATTACGTGCAGAGCCTGGCCGACGAGATGGAACGCAGCGGGGGCGATTCGGCCAGCGTCGCGCTGGATGCCGGCTTGGTCACGCGCCTGGAAACACTCGGCGAATACCGTGCCCGTATGGGCCAGACCGTGGGCATCGACGAGGAAGGACATGGCAGCTTCCGTCAGGTGCGCGACCTGGCCTATCTGAAGTCGGTGCGTCACCACCAGCCGAGCACCGCCGCGCGCAAGGTTGCCGTGGTCACGGTGCAGGGCGCCATCGTCGATGGATTCGGTGAGTCCGGACAGGCCGGCGGCGACCTGATCGCCAGTCTGCTCGATGAGGCACGCCGCGACGACGAGGTTGATGCCGTCGTCCTGCGTGTCGATTCACCCGGCGGCAGCGTGACCGCGTCCGAGCGCATCCGTCGCGCCGTGATTGCGCTGCGTGACGATGGCAAGCCGGTGGTGGCCTCGATGTCCTCGGTGGCCGCGTCCGGCGGCTACTGGGTGTCGATGTCGACTGACAAGATCTACGCCTATCCCAGCACCATCACCGGCTCGATCGGCATCTTCGGCCTGTTGCTGACTACCGAGGACACGTTCTCGAAGCTCGGCATCAGTGTCGATGGCGTCGGCACGACCTCCTTGGCCGGTGCGTTCCGCGGCGACCGTCCGCTGTCGCCCGATGTCTCGCGCATCATCCAGGCGAGCATCGAACACGGCTATCAGACCTTCATCAATGGCGTCGCCCAGGGCCGCGAAATGCCGGTGGAGCGTGTTGACGAGATCGCGCGCGGTCGCGTCTGGAGCGGCCAGGACGCCCAGGAACTGGGCTTGGTCGATGCGCTCGGCAGCTTCGACGACGCGGTGCAGGCCGCTGCGGAACTGGCGGGTCTGAGCGAAGGGGACTATCAAATCGACCGGCGCGAACCCGACTGGGGTTTCCCGGGAGATCTGCTGCAGCAACTGCGTCCGCGCGTGAGCCTGTCGATGCTGCCGGGCCTCGGCTCGGCACTGGAGAAGATGGCCGCGCAAGTGGACTGGAGCCGGCGGCTGGCCTGGGTCAACGATCCGCAGCACCAGTACGCCTACTGCTTCTGCGATACCCGCGACGCGATGCGTTGACATGGATACGCTGGTCGTCGATGGAATGCGCATTTGCTATACGGCTGCGGGCTCCGGTCCACCGCTGTTGCTGATTCATGGCCTCGGCGCCAATCGCAGCGACTGGGATTCGCAGATTCCGGAGTTCTCCAAGCACTACCGGGTGATCGCCCCGGATCTTCCGGGCTACGGCGACAGCGCCAAACCCTTGCGCCTGTACTCGGTGCCGTATTTCGCGCAGCTGATGTGGCAGCTGTGTGATCGTCTGGGTCTGGAGCAGATCAGCATCGTCGGGCACTCCATGGGCGGCGCCACGGCGTTGCAGATGGCCGTGGATGCGCCTGATCGGGTCGAGCGCATGGTCATCGCCAACAGTGTTCCAACCTTCACGCCGCGCAATTTCGAGGAGTATCGGGAATTCGCGCTGCGCATGGGGCTGATGACGGTGTTCGGGCCGCGTCTGCTCGCCACGTTCATGTCGCGCCGGATGTTTCCGCGTGCCGACCAGACCGCGCAGCGCGAACGTTCGATCGCACGCAGCAAGCACAATCACCGCCATACCTATCTGGTGAGCCTGCTGGCGCTGGCGCGCTGGTCGGTGCGCGCGGATCTGCCCAAGCTGCGGATTCCGACGCTGGTGATCGCCGCGGAGAAGGACTACTTCCCGTTCGAGGACGTCAGGCAGTTCGCCTCGGAGCTTCCGCTGGGCGAGCTTCAGGCATTCCCGGGCACCCGCCATGGTCTGCCGCTGGAAGTGCCGGAAGCGTTCAACAAGGCGGTGCTGGGATTTCTGTTGCGCAAGCCCCGCGCCGTCGCCAGGCGTCGGCGCAAGGCGGCGGCCGAGACTATCTGAGGGCGACGCGCAGGGCGGCGTTGACGTCCGGCAGTGCGGCACCCGGCACCAGCAGGCGCATCGACAGATCCACCGCCTGCACGTGCTTGGTCAGCCCGCCAATCGAAATCCGGTCCACGCCGGTATCGGCGATCGAGCGCACATTGTTGAGGCTGATGCCGCCCGAGGCTTCCAGTACGCTGTCGCCGCGGTTGTAGCGGCGGAAATCACGCCCCATGTTGACCGCCTTGGCGAGAATGTGGGTCGGAAAATCATCCAGCAGCAGCAGGTCGACGCGCTCTTCCAGCGCGGCCTGCACCTCGCTCAGGTTCTCCGCCTCGCACATCAGCGGCACGTCCGAGCCGAGCGCGCGGGCCGCACGTATCGCTTCCTTGATGCCGCCGGCCGCGACGATGTGGTTCTCCTTGATCAGGATGCCGTCGTAGAGGCCGAAGCGGTGATTGTCGCCGCCGCCTGCCACCACCGCATACTTTTGCGCCGCGCGCAGCCCCGGCAGTGTCTTGCGGGTGTCGACGATGCGTGCCTGGGTGCCACGAATCCGCTCGACATAGCGACGCACCACCGTGGCGGTACCCGACAGCGTCTGCAGAAAGTTCAGGCCGGTGCGTTCGCCGGTCAGGATCGAGCGGGCGGGACCGCGCAGGACACACAGGCGACCATCCGCGCGGATGCTGGCGCCATCCTCGACGTCCCAGGCGATCTCGACGCGGGGGTCGATCTGGCGGAACACCTCGTCGAACCACGGGCGTCCGCAGAACACGGCACTTTCTCTGGCGACCACGTAGCCCACTGCCGTCGCGTCCGCAGCGATCAGTTTGGCGGTCACATCACCGCTGCCCACGTCCTCGGCGAGTGCACGCGTAACGAGGGCGGTGACATCCTTCTGTACTTCGTCCGGCAAGCTGTTTTGCCCCATCTATCGGTCCTGTGGGCTATTTTCAAGCGTCAACCGCGATTCACGGTGATGTCATATGGTACGTCGCGCCGTGGCGCGCGGCGAATGTGGCGCGCGCCACCTGCAGCTCAGGGCGACAGCAGCAATTCCAGCAGTGCCTTCTGGGCATGCATCCGGTTCTCGGCTTCGACCCAGACCACACTCTGCGGGCCGTCGATGACCTCGGCGGTGACTTCCTCACCCCGATGCGCCGGCAGGCAGTGCATGAACAGGGCGTCCGCCTTCGCCAGCTTCATCAGCGCCTCGTTGACCTGATAACCGTCGAAGGCCGACAGTCGATCGGCCTGCTCGTCTTCCTGGCCCATGCTGGCCCAGACGTCAGTGACGATCAGATCGGCGTCGCGCGCGGCAACAGCAGGGTCCTCGTCGATCTCGGCGTGGCTGCCGGCGAAGGCCAGCCAGTCCGGGTCCGGTTCGAAGCCCTTGGGGCAGGCCACGGCGAGCTGGAAGTCGAGCAGGCGCGCCGCTTCCAGAAACGAATTGCAGACATTGTTGCCATCACCGATCCAGGCGATGCGTCGTCCCGCGATCGGCCCGCGCAGTTCGACGAAGGTCTGGATATCGGCCAGCAGCTGGCAGGGGTGGGTCCTGTCGGTGAGGCCATTGATGACTGGAACGCGCGAATGCTGCGCGATCTCCTCAAGCTCCGCCTGGGAATCGTTACGCACCATGATCCCGTCGCACATCGACGACAGCACGCGGGCGGTGTCGGCCAGCGGTTCGCCGCGGCCAAGCTGCGTGTCGCGCGGCGACAGAAACAGCGCGTGGCCGCCCAGTTGCGACATCGCCACCTCGAACGAGACGCGCGTTCGGGTCGAGCTTTTCTGGAAAACCATCGCCAAGCAGCGGCCGGCCAAAGGCCGCGCATGCTCGTAGCGCGTGGCCTTGAGCACGATGGCCCGGTCAATCAATGCGTGCAGTTCGGACGCCGCGAGGTCCGAAAGAAGTCGAAAATGACGCGTCACGGTGTGAGTCCCCGAAAAGTTGCGCCGTGACGCAGCACGGCGCAACCAGGCCACAGCCCGAAAGCAAAAGGCCGCCTCGCGGCGGCCCTGAGCTTCAAGCCTTGTTTAGCGGACAGCTTACCCGAGATTCTGCTCCACGAAATCCCAGTTCACCAGTGCCCAGAAGTGTTCGAGATAGCTCGGGCGTGCATTGCGGTAGTCGATGTAGTAGGCGTGTTCCCAGACATCGCAGGTCAGCAGTGCGGTCTTGCCCTCGGTCATCGGGGTGCCGGCGTTGGCCGTGCTCATGATCTCCAGGGAACCGTCGCTGTTCTTGACCAGCCAGGCCCAGCCGGAGCCGAAGGTGCCGGCGGCCACATCGGAAAACTTCTTCTTGAAGTCCTCGATGCCACCGAAATTCTTGATCAGCGCATCGGCGAGCTTCTCGCCGGGCTCACCGGAATTCGGCGTCAGGCAGTTCCAGAAAAACGTGTGATTCCAGACCTGCGCAACCTGATTGAACAGCTTGCCGGACGACTTCATGATGATGTCTTCCAGCGCCATGCTTTCGTATTCGGTACCAGGAATGATCTCATTGGCAGTATCGAGATACTTCTTGTGATGCTTGCCGTAGTGAAAGTCGAGCGTCTCGGCCGACATATGTGGCGCGAGTGCATCGCGGGGGTACGGCAGCTCGGGCAACGTCAGGGCCATATCATTTCCTCTTGGTTGGCTGGGGCCGGCGCGGGGTACGCGGCCTTGCTTTGGGGGTCGCCAGTGGCAACTGCCGAAAACCTTAGGCCACGACCATGACATTTTCAAGCGAATTCGCGATCGATCGCCAAGTCGCCGAGCGCCTGCCAATGCGTTGACAGACGGGCGTTCAGCGGGTGTTCGGTTGCCCGCACGAGGCTCAGTTTGGCGGCGGATTCGGAATTGACGGGGCAAACGCCTATAATCGGCGGCCGCAATAGCCCACGTGCCCTAGAGGTGGCCTATGGACGCGCTCGAGCGCATTGAAAAGCAGGTTTCCGAAAATCCCATCATCGTCTACATGAAGGGCAGTCCGGATTTTCCCCAGTGTGGATTCTCCGCACGAGTTGTGCAGGTTCTGAAGTCCTGCGGGGTGGAGTTCGCCTACGTCAATATTTATGAAGACGAGGAGATTTACCGCGCGCTTCCGAAATATGCGAATTGGCCGACATTTCCGCAATTGTTCGTCAAGGGCGAACTGGTCGGCGGCTGCGACATCACGCTGGATCTCAACGAGTCCGGCGAGTTGAAGAAGATGCTGGAGGAGGCCGCAGGCATCAAAGCCTGATCCCCTGAGAGCAAGTGCATGAGATGTACCAGATCGGCGGCCTGTTTGCGGACAGGCCGCCTTTTTTGTGCTTCTCTCAATCCGACAGCGGCGGTTGATCGTGATCGTGCGTCGCCGTCGCCGTCGCCGCCGTCGGCTTGCCATCGACGATGACCGCCGTGAATCCGATCTTGTCGTGAATCGCCTGGCGGTTGTCATCCCAATACACCTGCAGAAATCCCAGCAGCCCGGTGGCCAGCCCCGCCGCGTAGCCGCCGTAGCGCGAGAATGCGTCCCAGTAGCTCAGCGGTCGTCCGCTGAGGTGCACGATGCGTATGCCGAGCAGGTGCTTGCCGGGGGTGCGGCCGTTCCACCAGACCGGCAGCAAGGTGAAATAGAGCGCGCCCCAACCGACGCCCAGGCCGAGGTCGCTGATCAGCGTACGCAGCGCAGCCACCACGCTGAAATCGCGAATCCGCTCGCCGAACGGGACGGATTGGGCATCAGCTTCTGGCTCCGGCCCGGAATCCTCGGTTTCACCGGGTGATCCCGGATGCCCGGCGATGGCTGCCCGTGCGGTATCGATCAGGCGCTCGCGCTCCGTGTCGTCGCTGACGGCGCCCTGAGCCAGCCCCTCGACCGATTCGATGGTGTCGTCGGCAGATTCGCCGGCGTCGCGCAGCGCGGTCGCAAAGTTCACCACGGCGGCCTCTCGGCAGTCGGTGTCGCGACATAGATCGATGCTGGCGACGGCGCCGCCGATGGCGAGTCCTTCCGCGCTCGGGCGGGCTTCGCGCGAACGCGTATCGGAGTTGGCGTCCTGCCAGATCGGGTTGAGGATCGAGACGGTAAGAGCGAATACGATGACCGCGCAAACCGCGAGCGCGCCTTTGCCGGCCAGCTTGGACCCGCGTCCCTTGCCGAGCCGCCGTCCACCCAGGACGTAGACGGCCGCCGCGGCGCCACCGGCCAGCAGCAGGCCGCTGCCGTGCGAGACCGTGGCCACCAGCGCGCCGTCGACCGCCAGGGCCAGCGCGCGCCGCGAAGGTTTCGCCAGCGCGGTGCCCATCAATTCGGCGGACACACGGAACGCTTCGGGGGTCACCGATCGGCGGCGAAGGGCGGATTCCGATCGGGATCGGTGGTCGGTCTGCATGCGTGAATGTCCGGTTCTGCAAGGGGCTGGGTATACAATAGCCATCTGCGCATCACGCTAGGCCGATCCCGAATCCCGCAAGGAGATAAAGACGATGGCTCGACACGTTCGATACCCTGAAGCCGGCGAAAAAGTTCGCATCGAAAATGGCAAGCTGCTGGTGCCGAGCCAGCCGATCATTGGCTACGTCGAAGGTGACGGTATCGGTCCGGACATCACCCGGGCCTGTCTGCGGGTCTGGGATGCGGCGGTCGAAAAAGCGTACGGCGGCGAACGCAGGATCCACTGGTGTGAAGTGTTTCTCGGCGAAAAGGCGGCCGGGCTCTACGATGGCGACTACTGTCCCGCCGAAACGCTGGAGGCGCTCAGCGACCTCGTCATTTCGATCAAGGGGCCGCTGACCACGCCGGTCGGCGGCGGCTTCCGCTCGCTCAACGTCGCGTTGCGTCAGGATCTGGACCTGTATGCCTGCGTGCGCCCGGTCCGCCACTATGCCGGGGTGCCCAGTCCGCTGAAGGCCCCCGGCAAAGTTGACGTGGTGATCTTTCGCGAGAACACCGAAGACGTCTATGCCGGTATCGAATACAAGACCGGCACGCCCGAAAACCTCAAGCTCGCCAAATTCCTGCGCGAAGAGCTGAACGCCAAGTTCTTCGATGACGCGGGTCTGGGCGTCAAGCCGATTTCGGAATTCGGTTCCAAGCGCTTGGTGCGCAAGGCCATCCAGTACGCGATCGACAACGGACGCGAATCGGTGACCCTGGTGCACAAGGGCAACATCATGAAGTTCACCGAAGGTGCGTTCCGCAGCTGGGGATACGAGGTTGCGCGCGAGGAATTCGACGAAGTCACGATTACCGAAGAACAGCTCTATGGCGAGTACAAGGGCAAGGTTCCGGACGGCCGGATTGTCATCAAGGACCGCATCGCCGACATCATGTTCCAGATGATGCTGCTGCGCCCCGAGGAATTCGATGTGCTGGCCACGATGAACCTCAACGGGGATTTTCTCTCCGACGCGATCGCGGCCGAGGTGGGCGGCGTCGGCATTGCACCGGGCGCCAACATGGCCGACCACGTGGCGGTGTTCGAAGCGACGCACGGCACCGCACCGAAGTACGCCAACCTCAACAAGGTCAATCCGGGTTCGCTGCTGTTTTCGGGCGTGATGATGCTGGAGTACATGGGGTGGCAGGAAGCGGCGGACCTGATCACCCTGGCCTATCCGGAAGTGGTCACCGACGGCATCGTCACCTATGATTTCGCTCGCCAGATCGACGGCGCCACTGAAGTCGGCACCTCGCAGTTCGCCGATGCGCTGATCGAACGCCTTCAGGGCGGTATCGACCTGGACGCGAAGCGGCGCGCGCAGCAGGAACAGTTGATGAAGGAGCGCAAGCAGCGCGAGATCCGCCGCCTGCTGCAGCCCATGGAAGAACTGGTCGCGACCGGCAAAGTGCCCACCTCGGTGCGCGACCTGATGACGCGCTCCCTGATCACCGTGACCGACGAGGAAAACGTGGAGGCCGCGATGCACGTGATGGCGGACGCGGGTGTCTCCAGCGTGGTGGTGGAGCCAGACGCGAGTGGCGCCTGGGGTATCCTCACCAAGCGCGACGTCGTCACCAAAATCGTCAATGGCGACCGGAATCCGGCGACCACCAGGGTCGGCGAGATCGCGACGAGGCCGGTGGTCTCGGTCGCGGCCGAAGCCTCTGTTCGGGAGGCGGCCAGCCTGCTGTCGAGCCAGAACTTCTCACGTCTGACGATCGAGGAAGGCGGGCGTGTGATCGGCATGATTACCGAAGACGATATCTTCTCCACGGTGGAGCGCTTCGGCTGGTCCGAGTGAGCGGTGTCGCCACTGCGTGGCCACCTCGGGCGCGCAAAACAAGAATATTCTCGTACTCAGGAGTGTCAGATGGCCTTGCCCAAGATTCTGGAAGGCCGGCTCAGCCTGCCGGTGGTGTGTTCGCCGATGTTCATCGTGTCCAACCCGGACTTGGTGATCGCGCAGTGCAAGGCCGGCGTCGTCGGTTCGTTTCCGTCGCTCAACGCACGCCCCGCCGCGATGTTCGAGCAGTGGCTGCAACGCATCAGCGCCGAGCTCGAGGCGCACAGTCAGGCACATCCGGAGCAGCCCACCGCGCCGTTCGCCGTCAACCTGATCGTGCATCGGTCCAACGACCGTCTGCAGCATGATCTCGAGCTATGTGTGAAGTACAAGGTGCCGATCGTCATCACCTCGCTCGGTGCGCGCAGTGACGTCAACGAGGCGATTCACAGTTACGGCGGAATCGTGCTGCACGACATCATCAACGACCGTTTCGCGCGCAAGGCGATCGAGAAGGGGGCCGATGGCCTGATTGCCGTCGCTGCCGGCGCCGGTGGGCACGCGGGAACGACTTCGCCATTCGCGCTGGTGCAGGAAATCCGCGAATGGTTCGACGGTCCGCTGCTGCTGTCCGGTTGCATTGCCAACGGCCGTTCCGTGCTGGCGGCGCAGGCCATGGGGGCCGATCTGGCCTATATCGGCTCGGCCTTCATCGCGACCGACGAGGCCAACGCGATCGGTGACTACAAGCAGATGGTGGTCGATAGCCACGCAGCGGACATCGTCTACACGAGCCAATTCAGCGGAGTGAACGGCAACTACCTGAAACCTTCGATCGCCCGCGCCGGGATGGACCCGGATAACCTGGCCGATGGTGACGCCAGCGCAATTGACTTCGGTACAGCCGAAGTGAGCGACGGTACGGTCGGCCCCAAGGCCTGGAAGGACATCTGGGGTTGTGGGCAGGGGATTGGAGCGATCAAGGCGATCGAGCCGGTCGGTCAGCGGGTGGAACGCCTGTTATGCGAGTACCAGGCTGCGCGCCGGGCGCTCTGCGGCTGAGCGCGTTCGGGGCTGGGCTGAACGAGGCCCGCGTCGCGAGCAGCCGGCCGCAGCGCCGCATACAGCGTCATGGCCAGCAGCAAGGGGCCGATGCCGGCCTGTCGGATCGTACCGATCTGGGTATTCAACCCCAGCGCGGCCATCGCCGTGCGCGCTGACCGCCCGAGTGACCGCCAGGACCTGCACTTCGTGAATCGTTGCGCCCGCGGACAGCCCGAAAGCGTGTTCGCTCAGCCCGAGATACGGAAAGAGCAGCGGGCATATGAACATGCCGAGTATGCCGAACACCGGCAACGTGGCCACGGCGACAGATACTCTGTGGGCCTGCCCGCGAACCACCGGTTCGGTGGCGAGCACCGCCAGACCGAAGACCGAGCCGACCGCCACGGCGGCGATGGCGATGTCCGCCAGGCCCATGCCCAGAATGTCCCGAAACTGCACGAGAAAGCGGTAGAGGACGATCCCGAGCCGCAGCCGTTGTCCGCGAGAAAGATCAACGCCAGCACTCGCAGAGTGGGCGAGTCGCGGATAGACGCTGTTGCCGATCGTGATGCCGAGCATGATGGCTAGACTCGTTGCTCCGATGCTGTGCGCGCGCAGCGGTCAATGGTGTTGGCGTCGCGGCGCCGCCGGAGGCGGTCACCCGGGAACTGGTCGAGGTCGGCCGCCCAAAGCGGCTTGAGATCGGAAATCAGGCAAATTTCAGCCGGGCCCTGTATCAATTGAAGTGCGCAAGAGGCCCGCGCTTGCCCGCGTTACGCCGATTTTTCGAATTGTCGGAGGTCCTATGACAATAGACGAGACACTGCAGAGGTCTCAGGCCTCTGCCCGGCTCGGGCAGATTCAAGATTAAGCGCTGGAAAAGTTCGGTAAACTATGTGGAATTTCTTCGAATTTGGCGAAATTGTCACTACGGTTTACTTTGTGGTAAATGGGTGTAAAAAATAGGAATGAGTCCTCGGCGGGTCGGTTAGAGTGGCCCAGCGTCGTACCCCGTCGTACCCCTTACTTTGGTGGTGTAACGGGGCGAGTTGCGGACGTTCGATGGTCTGCCAACCGCTGAACGTGGCCGGACTAGATGCAGGGAGCGCAAGGGTGTCATTGAGCATGACGGACAAGCGAGAGCGGCTGGAGCAGGAGGTTTTCGACCTTTTCGGCATCCAGCCAGGGACGACCGACTACAACCTTTACCGTATCGCGCGCCTCGCGGCGCTGGGCACGTCCAGCCGTTATTCCGTAATCACGATGTTCGCGCCCAGCGGAACGCTGCCGGTGGTCGCCTATAACGTCAATCCGGACGAAGTCGACTTGTCGATGTTGTCGTCGTGCCAGGTCGTGCAGCGGACCGGGCAGGCCGTGTTCGCCGCCAGTCCGTCGGGTGTGATCAGGCGGAGCGAGCCGGATATTTCAAGCGATCTGCTGGAGATCGGCAGTGTCGCCGCGGTGCCGGTCTATGACGCCGGCAAGAAGGTGGTAGGAGCCCTGTGCGTCGCGCGTTCGCGGATTCTCTCCGACCTGGATGCGCCTACCATCAAGACCATCCTCAACGACTGCGTGCGCCTGGTCGAAGATTCCATGGGCATGCGTCGTGACGCCATGCACGACGGTCTGACGGGTCTCTACAATCGCAGAACCTTCGATCAGCAGATCGAGGTCGAATGGCGGCGTAGCCTGCGCGACCGCTCGCCGATGAGCCTGCTGATTCTGGATATCGACGAATTCAAGGCATTCAACGATGCCGCCGGACACATCGCCGGGGACAATGCCCTGAGGCGGGTTGCCTGCGCGATCACGCAGCGTGTCCGCCGTGCCGGTGATTTCGCCTGCCGTTTCGGTGGCGAGGAGTTCGCGGTGATCCTGCCCTCGACCGACATCGAAAGCGCGTTGCTGATGGCGCAGTCGATTCGTGCCAATGTGGCTGCCGCCGAGATCGAGCACCCGGCACACCCGAACGGCCCCGGTCGCAGGGTCACGGTGTCCATCGGTGTGGCCACGGTCGACGAACGCCACTTCGAGCGATACTCGCCGGAACAACTGCTGGCTCTCGTCGACAGTGCGCTGTATCGCGCCAAGGCCAACGGCCGGGATCGTGTCGAAGCCGGCACCTGGGACGCGTTCCCCGAGACCAAGCCTGGCACGGAAACGGCGGAATCATCGTCGGTCGGCCGTAACCGCTTTACGCGCAAGCAATAGTCCCTTCGCCGCTGCCCTTCGCCGCTGCCCTTCGCAGCTGTTGTACATACTCTGGCATTGCATTTGCTGCTGTCAGTTCTCAAACAAGGACGATAAGCGCGCACGCCGCGTGGCTGGGAACGACCGGGATGGCGTACCAAAATTCGAGGCAATGGCTGATCAGCGGCCTGATTGCACTGTCTGTGCTGGCCTTGGCCGCCTGCGGTTCCAGTTCGCCGGATGGCCCGCTGGGTGAACCCGGCACGCCGGGACATCCTCCGGGCAGCGGTTCGGAAGCACCGCTTTTCGAACTGATCGAAGCCACCATGGCGGATGTGCATGCCGCCCTTGCCGGCGAACAAGTCACCGAAGACGGCGATCCGCTCACCTGTGTGGAGCTGACCCAGCGATATATCGACCGGATACTCGCCTACAACAACGCGCTGCAGCCCAGCGGACTGCTGCCGATACGCGGCGTGCTCTACATCAACGACAACGCCATCGATCAGGCCGAAGCGCTGGACGCGCTTTATGAGCGCGACGGCGGAATCGGCGAGCGCTATCTGCACTGCATGCCGGTCCTGCTCAAGGACAACTACGACACCTTCGATGCACCGTCCACCTCCGGCTCGTATTCGATGCTGGGACACCGCGCCGGAATCGATGCCGAAAGCGTGCGCGGTCTGCGTGCCGCCGGCGCGCTGATACTCGGCAAGGCCAACCAGGACGAGTTCGCCTACTTCACCACCGGCATTTCCAATCGCGGCATTCAGGTCAGCAACCCGTACAACACCACGCAAAGTCCGGCGGGTTCGTCGTCCGGCACCGGCGCCTCGCTGGCCGCCAATTTCGCCCTGGGCGGCACCGGTTCGGACACCTGTCAGTCGATTCGGCATCCCTCCTCGGTGGAAGGTCTGGTCGGCATCCGACCTAGCCTCGGCGTGGTCAGCCAGCACGGCATCTTTCCGCTGTCGCATGCGCGTGACACCGGCGGGCCAATGACGCGCAGCGTGCGCGATTCCGCGCTGATGCTCTCCGCAATGGCCAGTGTCGATCCACGCGACGCCCGCACCCTAGAATTTCCGGAGAGTGCACGCCCACAGAGCTACACGCAGTTCCTGGATCGCGAAGTCTACGGCGTGGCCGGCCGCAACATCGGCGTGCTGCGCCAGCTTGGCAGCAACATCGAACCCTATGGCACCGGCGCCCAGGGTGAACTGATCGAGGCGGCAGCGCAGAAGATGGCCGAGATGGGCGCCAATATCTACGACGTCTACCTGCCGGACTTCACCAGTCGCGGCGCCGGCAACCAGAACTACGATGTCGGCGACTACTTCAATACCTTCGAACTCGAAGGCGGCAGCAGTGCCCGGCACTGTCTGAGCAGCCTCAACTCCGGAAGCTCGAACGGGCGCGAGGCCTGTGTCGGAATCGACGGCATCCTGGAGACCGGACGCGTCGGCCTGCGTTCGGTGGCCCTGGTGATTTCAGCCGCTCTTGGCGATCCGGATCAGCCCGGCACCGAGGAAGAGTTGGCGGCGATGGATGCGGAGCGTGCCTATGTCGAAGGCATCATGGACGCACTGGTCGACGAGGCTGGCGCACCGGTTCTGGACGGGCAGGGCAATCCGGTGCGGCTGGACGCCTTCCTGCTGTCACCGGGTCCAACCGGCGGGCGCACCTGTGATCTGGGCTCGACCACGCATATGGGCTCGATCGTGGTGCCGGTGGGTATCGACGACAGCGTCGGCGTACCGCGTGGCATGGAAATCTTCGTGCGCCGATTCGACGAAGGCAATGGCATCGGCATCGCCTATGACTACGAGCAAGCCACGCAGCACCGCGCACCGCCGGACATCGTGCCTTCCACGCTCAGCGAGATTCCCTTGCTGGCGGAATTCAACGAACGCCAGCAGCTGGCCCTGATGCAAGCCGGGTCGGTGGCGCCGGAAGACCTGCCGCTGGACGTCTATCTGCAGGCCTTGCAGGAACTGCTCGGCGTGGCGCCGTAGCACTACGCAATCCTGGTAAAAAAGTGCCGGCGGTATTCAGCTACATGTCCAGCACTAAGCGCTGCAGGGACTAGACCTCATCGCTTGCAGCTGACGTAGTAGTGGTTGTCTCCCTCATCCAAGCACTCGTCGACCAAGGCGAGTCCAGCCTTCGAAAGGATGGCCTCGTAGGCCTGTGCGCCCAAGGATCGTGACTGCTGCCCGGTCAATACATCGTCCCAAGTGCAAGCTTCGGTTGGCGAGGTGAACAGAAAGCGGCCATCCGAGTTCAATGTCTGCGCGACCCGTTGAATGAGCTGGTCCTGCATGTCGGCGGACAGCAGAAACATCAATCCCACCGCAATCACTGCGTCAAATTTGCGGCCGAAGAAATTCGAATCTTCGACCGTCTCACAAGCCACCTGTGCCCGAGGAAAGCGGCTGCGAAACGCGGCAGTCAGGCTCGGCGAGGCATCGATGCCATAAACGATGAATCCCTCGTCCATCAATGCCGCCGAGATCGGCAGGCCATGTCCGCAGCCCAGATCGAGAATCGCCGCGCCGGACTTGAGCGATCGAGCCCAGGTCTGGACCGTTGTGATACCAATGCCGGACTGCTCGCGTCGCCTCATGTATTCGGAAGCAACGGCCTCATAGCCGTTTGAGGGATCGCGATCAGTCGGGGCCATCGGTGCGCACGCGGGTTAACCGATGGTTATACGGCTCCTTCATTTCAGCAGTTTAATGCCGGCGCGTATCGCTCTTGGTCTAGCCTAAAGTTAATAGGTGCCGCTTGGACTCGAGAGTCAAGTGCAACACGATTTGATAAATTAGCGATTTCTTCGGCCATAGCCTCTTCGGGCGTTCTCCAATCCAAAGTCTTGCGCGGACGGCCGTTGAGAAGCCGGGCGATGTCGTTGAGCATCGTTTGGCTGGCCGTCATGTCGATCGCTTGGTGGCTCGATGCGATGGCGTCGATGACCACCGGTCGCTGATTTCGAGCGTCCGATGCCGCTTTGCACGCCTCTTTTCGTTCATCGGCCCTCCTGTTTCCTTCTTGATGCCGCGTTGTGTTGCCTTCGGACAATCCTCGGCTGCAGCTTTTGCAGATTGTGCACCAGACAGAAAAGAGTCCACTGCGCGTTGACCTTGTCTCGGCCTCGGAGCGTGAATCGTCGCAGTCGGTGATTGTGCAGGTTGCCGAAGACCGGTTCGACCACCGCCATGCGGCGACCGTAGATCGATCGCCCATCCGGATGATCGATGTGTTTTCTCATCGCCGCCGTGTGCGGATGGGTGTCCTGAATCTTGGTGAGAAAAGCGACCTGGCGATACGGCGTGGTCTTGGGCTTTCTCAGGCATTGTTGTCTGAGCGGGCAGGCACGGCATTGTTCTGGCCTGCCTTCAAAGACCGGTCCGGCATAGCCTTTGATCACGGCGCGTCGCGTGCTGCATTTCAGCGACTGCCCAGCCGGGCAGACGCAGGTGTTGGCCAAGGGATCGTGATGGAAATCGTGTGGGACAAACAACCGAGCTTTCGGTTTTGGTTTCGATGGCTTGTGACGCTGGGCATCGGAAAAGCGAGGATCACGCGCGCGCATGCCGACATCGGCCACCAGAGCGGTGACGCCCGCCTCCTTCAAGGCTTTCAGCGTCGCTTCGCTGTGATAGCCGGAATCGGCCGTTACCACAGCCTTGTTCAAGGGATCATCGCCGCCGATCGCCGCAAAGTGTTCCCGGGTGCTGTCCAGTACCGGTGGAAGTAAGGCGTTTTCGGTACCGGTTCCAAACGCTTCGGCATTCACCACGACCTGGCTTTTATCATCCACCACCGCCACGCCGGTATAGCCTTGTACCGTACCGTGAGACGTTCGCATCGTCGCCGAATCCGGATCGGTCACATTCACTTTGAGATCCTGGCCTTTGGCGCCTTTGCGAGCGGGTAGACTCGCCAGCGCTTCTCGCAGCTTGCGGCTGCGCTGGCTCAAAGTCTCGATGTGCTTTTCCTCCCGGGTCCGCCGATCTGACGGCGGGGGATGCGGCAGTTCGTCTTCCACTCGGTGGTGAAGCAGCAGGCCGGCCACAGCCGCTTCCATTTTTTCGACCTTCTTTCCAATTCCTTCGGTGTGCCGCTCCACTCTCGTGAGGCATTCGAAGGCAGCTTGCAGCCGTCCACGGCAAACAAGGCCTTGCCGATCAAGCCTTCCTCATCACAGACCAACAACACATCGCGAAACACCGGAAGAATCTGATCCGGCATCTGGCGAATGAACGCCGCAAGGGTCGTGAAATGCGGACGCACATCACCGGCCAAGGCCATGAACAGCACATTTTCCTCGCAGGCCTGGGCAATGGTCCGGCTGGACGTCAAACCGCGGGAATAGCCCAGCAGCACCACCTTCAACGGAATCCCAGGGTGATAGGCCGAAGCCCCCGTGTCGTCGTTGCAATAACGCGCATCGAACACCGACAAATCGATGTCGTGATCGACGATCCAATTCACGGCGTACTCACAAGTCCCAGGGTGGATCTGTGCGGCGAGACTCACCGGCAAGAGCAAGGCAGCGTACGGATCGCGGGGCTTGTAGCGGGCCATGGGCCTATCCGGAAAAATCGACCAGTGATGCCGCAAATGACGCTAGAAATAGGCCAGTTTGGGGTTTTTCTACAGCCTCAACGCTTGAGCTAACCGGCGCCAGCGAGGCTGGCGTCCGACGGAGGCTGCGCAGCAGCCTTAGTGAAGTTGAGTGATTTGTTATGTGCGCGTACGATCACTGGTACTTATTGGTACATCATGGCGGTGCACTATGGCTCGGAACACCAGCATAACCTTGGGCAACCACTTCGACGACTTCATTTCACGACAGCTTGCTGACGGCAGGTTTGGTTCAGCCAGTGAGGTAGTGAGGGCCGGACTTCGATTGCTGGAGGACCGGGAGGCGAAGTTGAAAGCGCTTCGTTCGGCACTTCAGGAAGGTGAGAGAAGTGGCTTTGTGCCCTACTCGATGGATACAGTGATCGCCGAACTTGATGGCGAAACAAGTGCCGAGTAAGCCATTCAGACTCTCCGGAAGGGCTCGACAGGACTTGCTGGAAATTGGACGGCATACCACTCGGAAATGGGGCCGTGCACAAAGAAACCATTACCTGCAGCAGTTGGATGAAGCCTTCATGCTGTTGGCTAAGAATCCGGCTATTGGTACGGAATGTGAGGACGTGCTGCAGGGCTACCGAAAATTTCAGCAAGGCTCTCATGTGATTTACTACAGGATTACTGAGTGCATAGAAATCATCCGCGTGCTGCATGAGCGGATGGATCCTGAGCATCGGGTTTCATAGCACATAACGCCTAGCTTCACCCGCCCGGCTGTTGCCGCGAAGCGGCGACGGCCGGGTCGGGTGCAAGCGCTGGTTGGGCGCCCTCATCACGCAGTATCTTAAGCAAGGCATATGTTTTTTGCTCCTGAGCAGATTGCTCCGAAAACTCTGGCGAAAACTCACGAGAGCCATTGCATATGCTCACGAATTGGTCTGCGCCTAAGAAAAATAGATACGTACGCTCGTGCTTGAGAAGGATGCTATGCGGTTCGCGCATGAAACTGATTTCACCCTCCGTGGAAGGTGTGCCCTTGAATGTTTCGAGGAGCTTGTAACTCGCTGCCAATTTCTGAAACGGACCGGCAGTAGAGCCTGTTGAATCAGCCGAAATCACTTGACCGATGAATACTGTTTCAGCATTCCTGAAGTAGTCTTCATCGGTTTTCGGCCATGCATTGATGCATTTTGCAGACGCTGGGGAGGCGGCTGCGATTGCGAAGGCTAGAGCAATTGGCAACTTCAGATGCATGCTGACGCCCAACAGCCAATAATAGAGACAGGTGGTCCGAATAAGCATGACGCGAAGCTTATGCGCTGAAGAAGGCAACTCTTTGATTCCGCTAGCACGAATCATTGACGCGTCTCTATAACAATTGATATCAGGGGGCGCTCACCGCTTCCATGTTCGTCCCATTCCCACAGCTCGACAAGCATCGGTTTCCGGCTAAGAACCCTGATTGATCCGGGCTCGGATGCCGTGGGCGACGACTGTTCTGCCACGTCAGTGGATGTATGCGGTATCCCGGCCCGGCTCACACGCGTCGTGCGAGTGATCGCGAGGCGCTCAGCGTGCTGTAACAGCCGTGTCATGGCTTCCCATTAGGGTTCGCGCCGCGCCGCCAGCTGGCGGCATTCGGTCAGCGCCGCAAGGCCAGGGGAGCCAGAGATGCATCGAATTCTTGCCGCCATCGTGGCGGTGCTCCTTTTCGTGCACGCGGGTTTCGTGGGGGCCCAATCGAGCACCTCGGTGTTGTCGGGGCGTGTGCTCGACCAATCCGCGTCGCTTGGATTCGAAGGTGCGCGGGTATCGATTCCGGCGTTGAATCGCGAAGTCGCCACGGCGCGTGACGGTCGATACCGGTTCCTGGAACTGCCGCCCGGTCACTATGCGGTGCGCGTCGACTATCTCGGGGCCGATTCGCAGACCCAGGAAGTCGATCTGACTGCCGGAGCCAGCGTGTCGCTGGACTTCAGGCTCGGTGCGAATGTGGCCCTGCTCGAAAACGTCTTGGTGATCGGCCAGGCTGCGGGCCAGGCGGCCGCGCTGAATCAGGAATTCGCGGCCGACAACATCAAGAACGTGATTTCGGCGGACGCGATCGGTCAGTTCCCGGACCAGAACGCCGCGGAATCGCTGCAACGTGTGTCCGGCCTTTCACTGGCGCGCGACCAGGGCGAGGGGCGCTTCGTGGTGATTCGTGGCATCGATCCGTCGCTGAACACCACCACCATCAATGGCCAACGCGTGCCGGCGCCGGAGGACGACTCGCGCCAGGTGAATCTGGACGTGATCTCTTCGGACCTGCTGGAAGGCATCGAGGTGACCAAGAGCGTCACGCCGGACATGGACGGCGATTCGGTGGGCGGCAACGTGGAACTCCGAAGCGCGACGGCCTTCGATCGCGGCAACAGCCTCAATCTGCGCGCCGAGGGCAGTTACAACGATTTGCGTGAGGACTGGAGCCCCAAGCTCGCGCTCAGCGGCACGCGCCTGATCTCCGAACAGTTCGGTGTCGCGGCCGCGCTGAGCTGGTTCAGCCGCGATTTCGGTTCCGACAACGTGGAAACCTCCGACGGTTTCGATGATCTGGAGACCGAAGACGGCGAGGAGTTCCTGGGTCTGCCCGAGGTCGAACAGCGTGACTACACGATCACGCGCGAGCGATTGTCGGCAGCGTTGAATTTCGACTGGCGGCCGGACTTCGATACCGACGTTTACTGGCGCACGCTGTACAGCGACTTCGAGGATGACGAAGTGCAGCTGACCAATACCTACAAGTTCGACGAAGGCAGCGTGCTCGCATTCGACGATGACGGTGCCAGCTTCGAAGGGGCGGAGGTCGAAAAGCTGACCGAAACGCGCATCGAAACACAGGACATTCTGACCACCACGCTGGGCGCCGAACACCGCCTTGGCAGCGGTTTCACGATCGACTATTCGGCGGGATATGCCGTGGCGAGCGAGGAAAACACCAACGATTTCGGTGCCGCGTTCGTCGGTGAGGATCTGGCCGTGGGCTATGACCTTTCCAACCGGAAAAAGCCGAGGCTCTACGCGGACGGCGACGACTATTTCGATCCCGCCAACTTCGCGCTTGACGAGGCCGCCGAGTCCTATTCCAAGGTGGAGGAAAAAGAGCGCACGCTGGCACTGAATCTGCGTCGCGACGATACCCTGTTCTCGATCCCCGGCTACTGGAAGATCGGCGCCAAGTTGCGCGCGCGCAGCAAGTCCGCCAATACCGACGAAACGGTTTATGACGGCTTCGGCGAGGATTACACGTTGGCCGATTTCACGCCGTACGACGTGGACTATCCGCTCGGTATCTGGGGGCCCGCCACCAACCGCGATTCGCTGCACAGCTTCCTCGATGCCAATCGCAGCGTGCTCGAAATCGACGCGGAAGACAGCGACATCTCCAGCCGCGGCGAAGACTACGAACTGGACGAGGATGTCTATGCCGGCTACGCCATGCTCAACCTGGATTTCGGCAAGCTGCGCCTGATCGTCGGCCTGCGTGTCGAGCAGACCGAATTCGATGCGCAGGGCGTCCAGGTGCTGATCGACGAGGAGGGCGGCGACGGCGATCCCACGTTCGCCGATCTGCACGCCGACAAGTCGTACACCGACGTGCTGCCGGGCCTGCACCTGCGCTACGCGCTGTCGGACAAGACCGTGCTGCGCGCGGCCTATACCGAATCGCTGTCGCGTCCCAGCTTCTTCGCGGCGGCGCCGCGCGCCGAAATCAACATCGAGGAAGACGACGGCGAATTCGAGCGCGAAGCCGAACTCGGCAATCCGGAGCTCGACCCTCTGCATTCCAGCAACTTCGACCTCGCCTGGGAGTACTACCCCGGCAAGATCAGCGTGCTGTCCGCCGGCGTGTTCTACAAGCACATTCGTGACTTCTTCGTGCTCACCGACATTGCCGGCCAGGATGGCCTCTATGCGGACTTCGACGAGGCCTTGATCACCCAGAACGGCGATACGGCGGAGCTGTACGGCCTGGAACTCAACTACGTGCAGCAGCTGGCGATGCTGCGGTCACCGTTCGACGGACTGCTGTTCTCGGCCAATGCGACCTTCACCGACAGCGAAGCCAGCCTGCCGATGCGCGATGACAAGGTTTCACTGCCGCTGCAATCGGACCTGATCGGCAACGTCTCGCTGGGCTATGAAAAGTACGGGCTGTCGCTGCGCCTGTCCGCCGCGTATCAGAGCGAGTACTTCGAGGAAGTCAATGAACTCGACGATCCGAACTACGATCGCTACACCGACGAACATCTGCAGATCGACTTTACCGGCAGCTATCGTTTCGACGACCACTATCAAGTCTACTTCAACGCGATCAACCTCAACGACGAGCCGTACTACGCCTATTTCCGCAGCGCGCGTTACGCCGCGCAGTACGAGGAATACGGGCCCACGTACGAGCTCGGCATCAAGGCCAACTTCTGATCCGATCATGACGCTCATTCAAGGTATTGCACGCCCCGCCGCAGTCGCTCTGTTGTGCCTGCTGAGCGCCTGCGCGCAGCGGATGGCCGCCGCAGCCCCGGCGAACAGCTTGCCGCATGAAGTCGAGCAGGACGAACTCGACGATGCGCCACTGCCGCTGTTCGCCGGCCTCAGAACGATTCAGGAGCGCTGGCTGAGCGAGCGCGACGAAGCCGACAATGTCGATTCGCTGGCCACCTGGCACGGCCCGAACGGCGAGCACTGGCTGTTGGCCACGGCCAAGGAAACCGATCGCCTGCTGGTCTACGACGCGGGCAATGGAAAGCCCTTGCGCAAGTTCGGCGCCTCCGGCATCGGCCCCGGCCAGTTCGATCGGCCGAACGGAATCAGCGTCATCGACGATCTGGTGTTCGTGGTCGAACGCGACAATCATCGCGTGCAGGTGCTGCGTCTGCCGGATTTCGAGCCGGTGCTGCGGTTCGGCGCCGAGGATCTGATCAAGCCCTATGGTTTGTGGGTGCAGCCAAATGCCGATGGTTACCGCGTCTACGTCACCGACAACTACGAAAATCCGGACGAGAGCATCCCGCCGCCCGATCAGCTGGACCGCCGCGTCAAGCGCTATCAGCTGAGCCGTGACGGCGAGGTCTGGACCGCGACGCTGGACCTGCAGTTCGGTGATACCGGTCGCGGTGCGCTGCTGATCGTCGAATCGATCTGGGGTGATGAAGCCAGTGGCCACCTGCTGATCGCCGACGAGGAGCAGTACCAACAGCGCAACATCAAGGTCTACGATTTGGACGGCCGCTACAGCGGCCACAACATCGGCGGCGGCGTGTTCCGCGACCAGCCGGAAGGCATTGCGCTGTATGCCTGTGAAGACGGTTCCGGTTACTGGTTCGCCACCGATCAGAGCAAGCAGCACAACGTGTTTCACTTGTTCGACCGCAACAGCCACGAATACCTGGGCAGCTTCGAGGGCGCGGTGACCCTGAACACCGATGGCGTCTGGCTGGACCGCAGCCCGCAGCCCGGCTTCCCGCAGGGTGCGTTCTATGCGGTGCACAACGACGGCAATGCCGCAGCCTTCGATCTCGGAGAGATTCTTTCGGCGCTGGAACTCAAACGCTGCGATTGAGCGAGTCCGTCGGGCCGCGATGCAGCCAGATCGCGACCAGCACGCCGGCCAGGCACAGCGCCGCGACATAGTGGGCCGGCGCCATCGGGCTGAGCCGCATCAGCAGCACCACCATCAGTGGCGTCAGCCCACCGAACAGGGCATAGGCCAGGTTGTACGAGAAAGACAGGCCCGAAAAACGCACCGCTGGCTCGAAGGCGCGCACCATGATCGTCGGCACCACGCCGACCACGCCGACGCAGAATCCGGCGATGCCGTAGAGCGGTCGCAGCAGTCGGCCGTCATGCGCCACACCGAAGTACAGCGCATAGATCGCGCACAGCAGCAGCGCCGAGCCGATGCCGAGGATGCGGGCCGCGCCGTAGCGGTCCGCGGCCCAGCCGAACGCGAGACAGCCGCAGGCGAGGGCGAAGGTCGCGACGGAATTGGCGCTCAGCGTGGTCGCCACCGGCAGGGTGAACAGCCGCTGCATCAGCGCCGGCGTCATCAGGATCACCACGACGATCGCGGCCGTCAGCAACCAGCTCACCAGCATCGACAGCAGTACCGAGCGCCATTGTTCGCGCAGCACGCGTTTCAGCGGCAGTTCGCGCGCCAGCGCCTTGCGCGCCCGCAGGGATTCGAACACCGGCGTTTCGTCCAGCCAGCGTCGCAGCCACACCGCCAGCAGGCCGAAGGCGCCGCCCAGCACAAACGGCAGTCGCCAGCCCCAGGCGCGGATTGCGTCGGCGTCCAATTGCAGGTTGATGGCGCTGGCCACCAGCGAGCCGAGCAGGATTCCCAGAGTCAGCCCGCAGGTCAGCGCGCCGCAGGCCAGGCCCACGCGTCGTGCCGGCACGTGTTCGGAGACGAACACCCAGGCGCCCGGAACCTCGCCACCGATGGCCGCGCCCTGCAGCAGCCGCAAGGCGAGCAGGGCCAGCGGCGCCCACACGCCGATCTGCGCATAGGTCGGCAGCAGGCCCATCGCCAGGGTCGGCAGTGCCATCAGCAGCACGCTGAGCGTGAACATGCGTTTGCGACCGGAGCGGTCGCCGAAGTGCGCCATGACGATGCCGCCGATCGGTCGTGCCAGATAACCGGCCGCGAACAGGCCGAAAGTCTGCATTTGGCGCAGCCAGTCCGGCGTGCTGGCCGGAAAGAACAGTTCGCCGACCACGCCGGTGAAGAACACGAAAATGATGAAGTCGTAGAACTCCAGGGCGCCGCCGAGGGCCGACAGTCCCAGGGTCTTGAAGTCGGCGCGATTCAGCGGCCGCGCTGTGGCGGAGGCGTCCGTGGATTCGACGGATTCGAAAAATTCGGCGGAACGGGCGGTCGGGTGCATGGACTCGAACTGCGACGATGGGGAGCGCAGCGAGTACGCTATCAGCTTTGCGCACGCCGCCGCGCGACCCACCGTCCGCGCCATAGTGCGTTCTCCAACGAAGATCGTTTGCCGAAATGTCCCCAGACGAAAACCTGTCCGTAGTCCCCGCACGCAGGCTCAGCGCGCTCAAGGGCCTTGCACCGTTCCTGCGCCCCTATCGCGGACGCATCGCGCTGGCCTTCCTGATGCTGATTCTCGGTTCGGTGGCGATGCTGTCGGTGCCGCTGGCGTTCCGCAATCTGATCGATCACGGATTCGCGGCCGGCGCCGACATGCAGGTGCATTTCCTCGGCCTGCTGGTGCTGGCGCTGCTGTGGGGCGTTGCGGTTGGTGCCCGTTTCTATTTCGTGTCCTGGATCGGCGAGCGCGTCACCGCCGACCTGCGCTGCGGCGTCTACAAACGCATGCTCCTGCAATCACCACAGTTCTTCGAAACCACGCAGACCGGGGAAGTGCTGTCGCGCCTGACCGGCGACACCACGCTGGTTCAGACCGTAGTCGGCACCTCGGTGTCGATGGGGCTGCGTAGCGTGTTCCAGTCCTTGGGCGGCTTGATCATGCTCGCCATCACCAGCATCACCTTGTTCGGCGTCACCGCCTTGATGCTGACTCTGGTCATTGTGCCGCTGGTCTTGGTCGGCCGGCGTGTGCGCAAGCTCTCACGCGAATCGCAGGACCGCATTGCCGACACCTCGGCCGTGGCCGGTGAAATCCTCAATGCCATTCCCACGGTGCAGGCCTTCACCCATGAGCGCTACGAGACGCAGCGCTACGACGACTCGGTCGAGGGCAGCTTTCGCGCCGCGATCCGTCGCATTCGCGTGCGCTCGCTGATGTCGTCCGGCGTGATAGCCGGCGTCTTCGGCTCCATCGTGTTCGTGCTGTGGCTGGGCGCGCAGTCCGTCAGTTCGGGCGCGATGAGCGCCGGTGAACTGGCTTCGTTCGTGCTCTATGCCGCCTTCACCGCCGGCGGTATCGGCATGCTCACCGAGGTCTGGGGCGACATCATGCGCGCCGCCGGCGCCACCGAACGTCTGATGGAACTGCTGCATTCGGAGCCCGCGATCCAGGCACCGGCCGCGCCCCAGGTGCTCGCGGTCGAAGGGCCGGCCCGTGTCGCCTTCGACGCGGTGGTGTTCCGCTATCCCTCGCGCCCGCAGACCGCCGCGCTGGACCATGTCACGCTCGACATCAATCCCGGCGAAACCGTGGCCCTGGTCGGCCCCAGCGGCGCCGGCAAGACCACCCTGTTCCAGCTGCTGCTGCGCTACTTCGACGTGGCCGAAGGTGCGATCCGCTTCAACGGCATCGATCTGCGCGAACTCGACCCCGGCGCCCTGCGCGCGCAGATCGGCATCGTCCCGCAGGATGCCGTGATCTTCTCCGCCAACGCGCTGGAGAACATTCGTTACGGCGACGAGCTGGCCTCGGATGAGGCGGTGATGGTGGCCGCGCGAACGGCACTGGCCGACGAATTCATCCAGCGTCTGCCGGACGGCTATCACAGCTTCCTCGGCGAGCGCGGGGTGCGTCTGTCCGGCGGCCAGCGTCAGCGCATCGCCATCGCCCGCGCGATTCTCAAGAACCCGCCGCTGCTGCTGCTGGACGAGGCCACCAGCGCGTTGGACGCCGAAAGCGAGGCGCTGGTGCAGCGCGGTCTGGAAGCCGCGATGGTCGATCGCACCACCTTGATCATCGCGCACCGCCTGTCCACGGTGAAACGGGCTGACCGCATCATCGTCATGGAAAACGGGCGCATCGCCGAAACCGGAACGCCGGACGAGTTGATGCGCAGCGGCGGTCTGTACGCGCGGCTGGCGAGCCTGCAACTGGCCGCCTGAAACGGCGTGCTGCCGCCCGGAATTTTCGCTGGCCCGCCGAATACGGCACAATGCCGGTTCTACGCGGCGAACACTTTCGCTGCGGCGGAACCGAACAGCAGCAACAGGACTACATGAACCCGCTTCGTCACGAGATGCAGAGCGCGCGAATTACCGGACCGGCCACCGTGGCCGGTGGTCGGTTTGATTCGCGCCGCCTTTGTCGTCCCGTACCGGAGTACCCCGTTCATGTCGTCCCGTTTCGTCGATAGTTCCCGTTCCGCCCCCACGCTTCCGTCCTTCGATGCCGTTGCCCGCCTGATCGTGGAGGCGGATTTCGATCCGCAACTGCCGTCGCGTGTGCTGGGGCGACTCGCCGCGTGCAACGATCTGCCCGACCTCTTCGTGGCCCGATGTCGACGCCCCGACAGCCTCAGCATCGAACTTGAATTTCAGGGAGACGCCGAAGCCGCCGGGCGCCTGGCCCGCCAGCTGCAGAACGTGCCCAGCGTGCGCTCCGTGAACTGGACCATCACGCGCCGCCGCATTGCGGCGGCAGCCTAGAGGTAACCACGATGTTCAATCGCATCCGTGAAGATATTCATTGCGTGTTCGACCGCGACCCCGCGGCCCGCACCACCTGGGAAGTGCTGACCTGCTATCCGGGCCTCAAGGCGCTGTGGGCACACCGCGCCGCGCACTGGCTGTGGACGCACGGCCTGCGCTGGATGGCGCGCGCGCTGAGCCAGACCGCGCGCTGGCTGACCGGCATCGAAATCCATCCCGGCGCGACCATCGGCCGGCGCTTCTTCATCGACCACGGCATGGGTGTGGTGATCGGCGAAACCGCCGAAATCGGTGATGACGTGACGCTCTACCATCAGGTCACGCTTGGTGGCACCAGCTGGGACAAGGGCAAGCGCCATCCCACGCTCGGCAACAACGTGGTCGTGGGCGCCGGCGCCAAGGTGCTGGGGCCGATCACGCTGGAGGCCGGCTCGCGTGTCGGCTCCAACTCCGTGGTGGTCAAGGATGTTCCGGCCGGCGCCACCGTGGTCGGCATCCCCGGTCGCGTGGTCGGCACCCACAGCGCGCCCTCGGACAAGGTCGTGGAGATCGCCAAGCGCATGGGTTTCGACGCCTACGGGCTGTCGCGCGACATGCCGGACCCGGTGGCCAATGCCATCGGCGCCATGCTCAATCACGTGCAGACGCTGGACGATCGCGTCAACGAACTGTGCCGCGCCATGCGCAACGCCGGCGTCGAAAAGCTGGAACTGCCGGATTTCCCGTGCGGTGAAGATGCTGGGACGGTTGCCGAAGATGCGGTCGAAGCTGCGCCGGACACTCGCAAGAAAGCGATCTAGGCTCTTTCGCCTCACGCCTCACGCCTCACGCCTCACGCCTCACGCCAAAATGCCGACCTATCTGGACCACAACGCCACGACCCCGACCGATCCTCGCGTACTCGAAGCGATGTTGCCGTACCTGTCGGGGCCGTACGCGAATCCGTCGAGCCTGCATCGCTACGGTCGCGCCGCGCGTGACGCGGTCGAACAGGCGCGCGCCCAGGTCGCGGCGCTGGCCGGCGCCGACGCGGGGCAGGTGGTGTTCACCAGCGGCGGTACCGAGGCCAACAACCTCGCGGTGCACGGTGTCGCCAGCGGGGCGCCGCGCGGCCGGCTGTTGTATTCCGCGATCGAGCATCCCTGCATCGACGAACCGATGCGGGCGCTGGCCGACGCTGGCTGGCCGGTGGAGACCATCGCCGTCGACCGCGATGCGCGCATCGATATCGATGCCTATGGCCGGCAACTGTCGGAGGCGCCGGTGCGCCTGGTGTCATGCATGGTCGCGAACAATGAGACCGGCACCGTGCAGGACACCGCGCGGCTCGCTGGTATGGCGCAAGAGGCCGGCGCGGTGTTTCACGCAGACGCGGTGCAGGCCGCCGGCAAGCTCGCGCTTTCGTTTCAGCAATGGGGGCTGCAGCTGATGACGCTGTCCGCCCACAAGATTTTCGGCCCCAAGGGCGCCGGTGCCCTGATCGTCGATCGCGGTCTGGACCTCGTGCCGCAGTTGCGCGGCGGCGGCCAGGAACGCGGCCTGCGCGCCGGCACCGAGAATGTCGCCGGCATCGTCGGCTTCGGTGAAGCCGCGGCGCTGGCGGTCGCCGAACTGGAAACGCGCCGCGCCCGCTGGCTGGCCTTGCGCACACGTCTGGAAGACGCGTTCGGCGGCTTGCCCGGCGTCCGGCCGCTGGCCGTGAACGCCCCACGTACCCCGAACACTCTGCAGTTCACGGTGCCTGGAATTCACAGCGCCACCTTGCTCGGTCTGCTCGACCAGAAGGGTTATGCGGTGTCCTCGGGCTCCGCCTGCGCCAGCGGCAGCGACGAAGCCAGTCCGGTGCTGCTGGCCATGGGTCTGTCGAACGATGAGGCGCTGTGCGCGATCCGTGTCAGCCTGGGTCTGGGCAATACCGAGCAGGACATCGACGGCTTCGTGGCCACCCTGCGGCAACTGCTGGCGACGATGGGTTTGACGATGCCGGCCGTGGTCGGCGCCTGAGAAACCAGGCGGGGCAGGCGGCTTCTGAGTATCGTTAGCCCACATTCACCAACCACCGGTTACACGTGATCTACCTCGACTATGCCGCCACCACGCCGCTGGACCCGGCGGTGCTCGAAGCGATGCTGCCGCATCTGAGCGGCGCGCATGCCAATCCGGCTTCGGATCACGGTCCGGGCCGGCGCGCGCGACTCGCCGTCGAACAGTCGCGGGCGCAGGTGGCCAAGGCGATCGGTGCGGAAGTCGGCGAGATCATCTGGACCTCGGGTGCGACCGAATCCGACAACCTCGCGATCAAGGGCGCGCTGGAGTTCTATGGCGAGGCCGGCGGTCGCGCCCATATCGTCACCAGCCGCACCGAGCACAAGGCGGTACTCGACACCTGCCGCTACCTGGAGACGCGCGGAGTGCGAGTGACGTATCTGCAACCGGGGCCGGACGGACGCGTCGGCGCGGCGCAGGTCATGGCCGCACTGGAACCGGACACCTGTCTGGTGACTCTGATGTGGGTCAACAATGAAACCGGCGCGATCAACGAGGTCGAAGCGCTGGCGCCGCTGTTGGCCGAGCGCGGCATTTTGTTTCACGTCGACGCCGCGCAGGCCGTGGGGCGGGTGCCGATCGATCTGTCGCAGACGCCGATTTCGCTGATGTCGATGTCCGGACACAAGGCCTATGGCCCCAAAGGCATCGGTGCGCTGTTCGTGCGCCGTCGTCCGCGCGCGCGTCTGGCGCCGCAGTTGCACGGCGGTGGTCACGAACAGGGCATGCGTTCCGGTACGCTGGCGACGCACCAGATCGTCGGCATCGGCGCGGCCTTCGAGCTGGCGGCCGAGCGGCGCGAACCCGACAGCGCACATGCGCTGCGTCTGCGTGCCGCGCTGCTGCAATCCATCGGCAGCTTGGATGGCGTGTTCCGCAATGGCGGCGATGGCGCTTGCGTGCCGCACATTCTCAATCTGAGCTTCGAGGGTGTCGACGGCGAGTCGCTGCGTGCCGGCCTGCCGGGGCTGGCGGTCTCCAGCGGTTCGGCCTGCTCGGCGGCGACCCAGGAACCGTCCTATGTATTGCGCGCGCTCGGTCGTTCGGATGCGCTGGCCGGTGCCTCGCTGCGCTTTTCCTATGGGCGTGGAACCGACGAAACCGATACCCGCGAGGCCGGCGCGGCGGTGGCGGCCGAAGTGCTGCGTCTGCGCGAGTTGTCGCCGATCTGGGATTAGCGGCAACGGCAACGGCAACGGCATTGTTCGCGCAAAGACGCAAAGACGCAAAGACGCAAAGGCGCAAAGGGAAAAAAGAACAGCAAGAGACTTTTGGTGACCCAAAGCCTTCTCCTTAGCGTCTTTGCGCCTTGGCGCGAGACATCAGCGTTAAATCTCTTCCCCGACGTCGCCGCGCAGCTTGACACCGGGCGTACAATGGACGGCGTGAGGATTCGCTGATGCAAGAAAACGCCTACGAGTACCCTGAACCGGTCTGGCAGCTGTTTCGCCAGACGCCGCGTGCCGGGCGCTTCGCGCCGGACAGCGGCACGGTGCTGGTCGGGGAGGCGCGCACGCCAGCGGCCGATTCGGTGCTGCGGCTGGAACTTCTGGTCGAGGACGGGGCCGTCGCCGACGCGCGGTTCCAGGCGCACGGCTGCCCGGTCAGCATCGCGGTGGGCGCCTGGCTCGCGGATCACTCGGTCGGTCGCGGACGTGCGGAGCTGGACATGATCCGCTCGCGTCAGCTGATCGATACCCTTGAAATACCGGAGGATCGTGCCCACTGTGCCTTTCTGGGCGAGGACGCCCTTCGACACGCTCTGGAGCAATGGCCATGACAATACAGCTGACCGAGCGGGCCGCCGCCCGCATTCAGAAGCAACTGGCACAGCGCGGCCACGGCCTGGGCCTGCGCATTGGTGTCAAGAAGTCCGGCTGTTCCGGATTCGCCTATACGATGGATTACGCCGACGCCGTCAACGACGGAGAAGCGGTGTTCGAAGCCCACGGCGCCCGTGTTGTCGTGCATGATCGCGATCTTCCGATGCTGGACGGGATCACGCTGGACTACCGTCGTGAAGGGCTCAATGAGGCCTTCAAGTTCGATAACCCCAACGTCGACGCCCTCTGCGGCTGCGGCGAGAGCTTCGCCCTCAAGGCGACTGCCTGACACAAAAACGCCGCAGAATTACCGCTTTGCGCGGTAGCCGGCTACAATTTACTGCTTTGTCCGCGCCAGCCGGAGGATCAACCATCCTTCGCGCGCGGCATTCGTTGTTTTCCTCATCCGTTTCCCAATAAAAGTCGGAGTCACAATGGCGGTCGAACAAACCCTTTCCATCATCAAGCCCGATGCCGTCGCAAAGAATGTGATCGGCGACATCTACAGCCGTTTCGAAAAGGCGGGGCTGCGCATCATCGCCGCGAAGATGAAGCACCTCTCGCAGGCCGAAGCCGAAGGGTTCTACGCGGTTCACCGCGAGCGCCCGTTCTTTGGCGATCTGGTGTCGTTCATGATCAGCGGCCCGGTGATCATTCAGGTGCTCGAAGGCGAAGATGCGGTGGCCAAGCATCGCGAGATCATGGGCGCAACCGACCCGAAGAAGGCCGAAGCCGGCACGATTCGCGCGGATTTTGCGGAATCCATCGACGAAAACGCGGTCCATGGTTCGGACAGCCTCGAGAACGCCGCCATCGAAATGGCGTATTTCTTCGCGGCCACCGAAATCGCGCCGCGCACGCGCTGAAGAAGACGAGTGGCAATTCGTGAGTGAGATCGACATCGCCGTATCCGAGCCAGCTGGCGCCGCAAGCGCACGGGCGGACACGGCTGTCTCACCGCGAATGAATCTGTTCGGCCTGGACCGGGCTGGCCTGCGCGCGGAGTTCGAGCGCAGGGGCGAAAAGCCGTTCCGGGCCGACCAGATCATGCATTGGATCTATCGCCGCGGGGTCGACGACTTCGCGGCGATGACCAATATCGGCAAGGAGCTGCGGGCGCGGCTGAGCGAGCATTTCGAAATCCGCCTGCCCGAGCTGGTCGCCGAACAATTATCGAAGGATGGCACGCGCAAATGGGTCCTGCGCCTTCCGGAAGGCCAGGCGATCGAAACGGTCTACATTCCCGAGGATGATCGCGGCACCCTGTGCATTTCCTCGCAGGTGGGTTGCGCCATGGACTGCACCTTCTGCTCCACGGCGCAGCAGGGCTTCTCGCGCAACATGAACACCGCCGAGATCATCGCGCAGGTCTGGTTCGCGGCGAAAACCCTGGGTTGCAATTTCCAGACCGACCGCAAGATTTCCAATGTGGTGTTCATGGGCATGGGCGAGCCGCTGGCGAACTACAACGCGGTGCTGCCGGCGATTAACATCCTGCTCGACGAATCGGGTTTCGGCCTGTCCAAGCGCCGGGTCACGGTGTCGACCTCCGGGCTGGTGCCGTTCATGGATCGCCTGCGCGTCGACGTCGACACCGCGCTGGCGGTATCGCTGCATGCACCGAACGACGCGCTGCGCAGCCAGATCGTGCCGATCAATCGCAAGTACCCGATCAGCGAGCTGCTCGCGGCCTGTCGCCGCTATACCGATGGCAAGGACCGCAAGGCGCACATCATCTACGAGTACGTGATGCTCGATGGTGTCAACGACCAGCCCGAACACGCACGCGAACTGGCGCGCCTGCTGGGCGGAATGCCGGCCAAGGTCAATCTGATCCCGTTCAACCCGTTTCCGAACACCGAATTCCGGCGTTCACCGGAACCGCGGATTCGCGCCTTTGCCGAAATCCTGCGCAGCAAGCGCGTACTGACGATGATCCGCAAGACGCGCGGCGACGATATCGATGCGGCCTGCGGCCAGTTGGTCGGACGCGTCGAATCGCGTCAGAAGCAGCGTCTGCGCGATATTCCGATCAAGGTCGCATGATGCTTGTGTCGGGGGTCTGTGTCGGACGGCGGGGAGCCGGAAGCCGGTGAGTCGGGTCTGCACACCGCCCACCCATGCACTGGCCGTCCGCTGTCTTGCATTCTGCTGTCTGGCGCTGGGCGCCGCGGCTTGCGTGTCGACCACCACCGGCCGTGAACCGACCGAGCCGGACCTGTCCGAGGCGGCACGTCTCAACACCCAGCTGGGCGCGGACTATCTGCGAACCGGCAAGCCGGAACAGGCGCTGGAAAAGTTGCAGAAGGCAGTACAGCAGGACCCCGACTACGCGCCGGCACGGTCCACCCTGGCTCTGGTCTATGCCGCGCGGGGTGACACCGTCAGTGCTGACGAGCAGTTCCGCAAGGCAGTGGCGCTGCAGCCCAACAATCCGCAGACGCTGAACAACTACGGCGTGTTTCTGTGCGGCGCGGGGCGTCGCGAAGAAGCCGTCGGTAATTTCGTGCGTGCCGCGAAATCGCCGGACTTCCAGTCTCCGGCGGCGGCCTGGACCAACGCGGGCGTGTGCGTACGCGAAGACCATCCGGATGATGCCGAGCGCTATCTGCGCGAAGCCTTGCGCATCTCGCCGAACTATCCCGAAGCGCTGGCGCATCTCGCCTGGCTGAGCCTCAAGAACAAGGACTACCTGCGGGCACGCGGTTTCCTGCAGCGCTTCGAGCAAAGCGGTGGACGCACCACCGCCGAATCCCTCTGGGTGGGCGCCCGCACCGAGGAAGCGCTGGGTGACGTTGCCGCCGCCCGACGCTTCGAACAACGACTATTGACCGAGTTTCCGGCCTCCGACGAGGCGACGGAACTCAGCAGACGAAACGCGTCATGATGACCGAACCCAAAGACATCTCCGAGATCAAGCCGGACGTTCCCGCGGACGCGACGGCGGCGACGGCCGAGCTTTCGCCCGGCCAGGCGATCCGTCGCGCGCGAACCGACGCCGGCTATGCCGCCGAGGACTTCGCGGCCCAGCTCAAGCTGTCGCGCAACACGCTCGAAGCGCTCGAGAACGACGATTACGCGACGCTGCGCGAACCGGTCTATGTGCGCGGCTATTACCGCAAGTGCGCCAAGTTGCTGAACCTGCCGGAAGACGAGCTGATCGCGGCCTATGAGAAGCGCGCGCGCCCCAAGGCACCGGCGATTCCCTCGAAGATTCCGGTGGTCGACGGCGGCATCGAAACCCGATCCGGGGGCGGCGGTCTGCGCTGGCTGATCGGGCTGATCGTGGTGGCCGGTGCGTTCGCTGCCGTTGCCTGGTATCTGCAACAGGAAAACACCGGCTTCACCAACACCCTGTCCACCGACACGACACCGCCCGTGGTTCAGCCGCTGACCGGCCCGACCCTCGGCGAACGCCCGGCTGACGACGGTGCGGTGGCTGGTTTAGGCGGCGCGAGCGGTGCGGGGACGGACGCCGATCAGATGCAGGCCTCCGGCAACGCGACGGCGACATCGGCCGACCCCGACACGGCTACGCCGGCGAGCGCAGATACGACCGAGCAGGCGCCGGCCGCCGGACCCCTGACGCTGCGTTTCGACGACAACTCCTGGGTGCGTATTCAGGATGCCGACGGGCGCATGCTGCTGTCCGGCCTGGTCCGCAAGGGCACCACACGCACCTTGGACGGCAAGCCGCCGTTCGCGCTGTTCCTGGGCTATGCGCCGGGGGTCAGCGTGCAGTACCAGGGGCGCGCGATCGACTTGGCCCCGGTCACGCGCGACAACAACACCGCCAATCTGACGATCCCCGGCGGCGCGTGAGCGTCCCGGTTTCCGCCCATTTTCGAACTGATCCGTTTCGAGTTTCGCGATGAAGAGCCATCACCAGATCGTCCGCCGTCGTTCGCGCGCCATCCGCGTCGGCCGCGTCACCGTGGGTGGCGACGCGCCGGTGTCGGTGCAGACGATGACCAATACCGAGACCGAGGATGTCGACGCCACGGTTGCGCAGATTCACCAGGCGGTGAAAGCCGGTGCCGACATCGTGCGCGTGTCGGTACCCACGCTGAAGGCGGCGGCCGCGTTCAAGCTGATCAAGCAGCAGGTCGGCTACATTCCGCTGGTTGCCGACATTCACTTCAACTACAAGTGCGGCATCGCCGCCGCCGAGGCCGGGGCGGACTGCCTGCGCATCAATCCCGGCAACATCGGTGGTGAGAAGAAGGTCGCGGAAGTCGTGGCCTGTGCGCGCGCGCATCGCGTGCCGATGCGTATCGGCGTCAACGCCGGCAGCCTTGAAGGCGACCTGCAGACCAAATACGGCGAACCGAATGCCGATGCGCTGGTCGAATCGGCGATGCGCCACATCGATATTCTCGACCGTTTCGACTTTCCGGACTTCAAGGTCAGCCTCAAGGCGTCCGAGATCTTCATGACGGTGGAGGCCTATCGCAAGCTCGCCACCCGTATCGAGCAGCCGCTGCATCTGGGCATCACCGAGGCCGGTGGCCTGCGCGCTGGCAGCGTCAAGTCCTCGATCGGCCTGGGCATGCTGCTGGCCGAGGGCATCGGCGACACCATCCGCATCTCGTTGGCGGCCGATCCGGTCGAGGAGGTCAAGGTCGGCTGGGACATCCTGCGTTCGCTGGGCATTCGCACACGCGGCGTCAACATGATCGCCTGCCCCTCGTGCTCGCGCCAGAACTTCGATGTAATCAAGGCCGTGACCGAGCTCGAATCACGCTTCGACGGCATCGAGGACGCGATCGACGTGGCGGTGATCGGCTGCGTGGTGAACGGGCCGGGCGAGGCGCGCGAGGCGGCCATCGGTGTCGCCGGCGGCTATCCCAATTCGATCTACGTGGACGGCAAGATCGCACACAAGGTGCACAACGCCGATCTGGTCGACCGGCTCGAAGTACTGGTGCGCGAAAAGTTGGCCGAGAAGAAGGCGGCCAAGGCCGCTGAAGCGGCTGTGGCCGACGACGAAAATCACTGAGCCGGTCCCGCAATTTCCTATCCGATGAGTGCGAAGATTCAGTCACTGCGTGGCTTCAACGACATCCTGCCGGAACAGACCGCGCTGTGGCGCCGTCTGTTCGAGGCGGTGCAGCAGGTAATGGACGCCTACGGCTATCGCGAGATCAAGCTGCCGCTGCTGGAATCCACGGACCTGTTCCGGCGTTCGGTGGGCGAGGCCACGGACATCGTCGAGAAGGAGATGTTCAGCTTCGTCGATCGCGAGAAAGCCTCAATCAGCCTGCGCCCCGAAGGTACTGCCGGTTGCGTGCGCGCCGGCATCGAGAACGGCCTGCTGCACAACCAGCAGCAGCGCCTCTGGTACCAGGGGCCGATGTTCCGCCACGAGCGTCCGCAAGCCGGGCGCTACCGACAGTTTCATCAGGTCGGCCTCGAGGCCTACGGCATGCTGGGGCCGGATGTCGATGTCGAGATTCTGGCGCTGTGCGCGCGCCTCTGGAAACGCCTCGGTCTGAACGACATCCGCCTGGAAATCAATTCCCTGGGCACGCCGGAGACGCGGCTGCGCTTTCGTGACGCGCTGGTCGAGTACCTGTCGGCGCGGGCCGACCGGCTCGACGAGGATTCGAAGCGCCGCCTGCACACCAATCCGTTGCGCGTGCTCGACAGCAAGGATGAGTCCACGCGCGAGGTCTTGCTGCATGCTCCCAAGCTTGCGGACTGTCTGGACGCCGAATCGCGCGAACATTTCGCGGCGGTGCTGGCTGGCCTCGATGCCCTGTCGATTGACTACGTGATCAATCCGAATCTGGTGCGCGGTCTGGACTATTACTCGCGAACCACCTTCGAGTGGACCACCGACCAGCTTGGCGCCCAGGGTACGGTCTGCGGCGGTGGACGCTACGACGGGCTGGTCAGCCTGCTCGGCGGCGGCGAGGTGCCGGCGATCGGTTTCGCGATGGGTATCGAGCGGCTGATTCTGCTGATGCAGCAACAGGCGCAGCTGCCCGATGTCGGGTCGCCGCAGGTCTATTTCTGCTGGCTCGGCGACGCCGCCTTCGCGCGCGCGGCGCAGCTGGCCGAGCAGCTTCGCGACGCCGGATTGCGCGTGCAGCTCAATGCCGGCGGCGGCGCATTCAAGGCGCAGATGAAGCGCGCCGACCGCTCCGGCGCCGGGCTCGCGCTGATCCTCGGCGAGCAGGAACTTGCGCAAGGCGTGGTTCAAGTAAAATCCCTGCGCGGCGGGGAACCCCAAACCGAAGTGGCGTGGACGGAGCTGGTCTCCGGCCTCCAAGCACGACTCGCCGGGCCGGTTTCGGCCTGAACCCGACCATCATTCAAAAATCAAAATCGAGATTGCCGTGTCCCATTACGACGACGAACAACAAGCCGAAGCAGTCAAGAAGTGGTTTCTGGAGAACTGGTTGGCTCTGGTGGCCGGACTGGCGATCGGCCTCGGCGCGATCTTCGGCTGGCAGGGCTGGCAATCGATGAAGCAGGAAAAGTCGGCCGAAGCCTCGCGCATGTATGAGGAAGCGCGCCAGGCGCTGGACTCCGGCGATATCGAGGAAGCTTCAGCGCTGGCCGCCAAACTCTCCGACGACTATTCGGGCACGCCTTACGACGACCAGGTCGCTCTGCTGCTCGCGCGGTATCACGTCGATCAGGGCGAGCTTCCCGCCGCCGCCGAGCAATTGCGTTCGGTGGTGGACGGCAATGCCGACGAGCCGCTCAAGCAGGTCGCGCGCTTGCGTCTGGCGCGCGTATTGTGGGCTCAGGATCAGACTGAGGAGGCGCTCGCCGAGCTCGACGCCGGTGGCAGTGGCGAGTTCGTGTCGCTGTTCGAGGAACTGCGCGGCGACATCATGCTGACGCAGGGCGATCGCGCCGCGGCGCGGCAGGCGTACCAGAAGGCGATCGAGGCCGGCAACGAAGCCGCCGCGAATCGTGAGTTGTTGCAGCAGAAACTCGACGACCTTGCCGACGTGGTGAATTCATGAAGCATGCATTGGCGATCGCCGCCACCGCGATGGTGTTCGCGCTGGCCGGCTGTTCCTCCAAGGGCAAGACCCGTGAGCCGGCGGATCTGCAGTCCATCGACAACGTCAAGGTCAAGGCCTCGGTGGTGTGGAAGCGTTCGCTGGGTGACAGCGACGGCCTGCGCGGCGGCTTCGAGATCGACGTGCAGAGCGATGCGGTATTTGCAGCCGATGCCGATGGCGATGTCTACGCGCTCGAGACCGAGACCGGCAAGACGATCTGGCAGGCCGAGACCGGTGAACGCGTGATCAGCGGCCCGGCCAGCAGCGGCAATCTGGTGCTGGTGGGTACCCGCGACGCTGAAGTCATCGCGCTGTCGCGCGCCGATGGCAGCGAGGTCTGGCGCAGCCAGCTGTCGAGTGAGGTGCTGGCCTCGCCGGCAGGGGACGGAGACACGGTCATCGCCCGCACGGTCGATGGCCGTGTATTCGCGCTGTCCGCCGCGGACGGAACGCGCCTCTGGACCTTCGATCGGACCGTGCCTTCGCTGACGCTGCGCGGTCTGTCGCGCCCGGTGATGGTGGGACCGGCCGTGTTGGTCGGACTCGACGGCGGACGCTTGGTCGCCCTGCGCGTCGATACCGGCGAAGTGCTGTGGGAACAGGTCGTGGCCTCGCCGACGGGACGTTCCGAACTGGAGCGGCTGGTGGACGTGGACGCCGATCCCATCGCCGTCGGCGGAGGCGTGTTCGCCCTGTCCTACGGCGGCGAACTCGTCCTGATCGATCCGCGCAGCGGCGATTCGCGCTGGGACCGCAGCATTCGCAGCTATACCGGGGGCTCGGTCTTCGGTACGCGCGGGCTCGCGGTCAGCGACGCCGACGGTGTGGTCTGGGCGCTGGACGCCGAAAGTGGCGCGGCCGTCTGGAAGCAGGAGGAGCTGCAGTACCGCATGCTGTCGCAGCCGGCAGCGATTGGCGATTACATTGCCGTGGCCGATTACAAGGGCTACATCCACTTCCTGTCGCCGGGCGATGGCCGCATCGTCGGCCGTACCCACGCGCTGAGCGATCCGGTGCAGGCCGCGCCGGTCGTCGTCGACGATCGCCTCTACATGCTCGATATCGATGGCCACCTCGTCGTTCTCGAGCTGAAGGAAGTCGGTTAGGCGCGTCGCCGCTTTGGGCGGCGCTGTTCCCCTGATCCTGTGCGCCGGTGACCGTCCCGACGGTCGCCGGCGCTTTCGTCTGTCGCCGCGAGAAGCGGCTATGCTGTCGCCGCTTGTCGCCCACCTGAACCTTTGTAGCCTCCCGCCGTGTCCAGTCACCTTCCCGTCATCGCACTCGTCGGCCGTCCCAATGTCGGCAAGTCGACGCTGTTCAATCGTTTCACCGGCACACGTGACGCCTTGGTGGCGGACTTCGCGGGCCTGACCCGCGACCGGCAGTACGGCTTCGGGAAGTTCGAGGGCCGCAGCTTCATGGTGGTGGACACGGGCGGACTGATGCCGTCGTCCGGCGATCCTCTGGCCGGTCTGGCCGAATCTCAGGCACGCATCGCGATCGAGGAAGCCGACTGTGTCCTGTTTCTGGTCGATATCCGGGCGGGCCTGAACCCTTCGGATCGGGAGATTGCGGGGTATCTGCGCAAACTCGGCAAGCCGGTGTGCCTGCTGGCGAACAAGGCCGAGGGGCTGCCGCGCTCCGCAGTCGGCGAGTTCTACGAACTGGGCCTGGACACGCCGATGCCGGTGTCGGCGGTGCACGGCGACGGCATTCAGGACCTGCTGCGCCAGATCCTGCCGGCGGCACCGGAAGGCGAGGATGCCGATCCCGAGGAACCACCGGACGATGGCTCGGTTTACGTCGCCATCGTTGGGCGGCCGAATGTCGGCAAGTCCACGCTGGTGAATCGCCTGATCGGCGAGGAACGCGTGCTCGCAGCCGATCTGCCGGGCACCACGCGCGATTCGATCAAGGTGCCGTTTCATTACCAGGGCCAGGATTTCGTGTTGATCGACACCGCCGGCGTGCGCCGCCGCGGCAAGGTCTCCGAGACCATCGAGAAGTTCTCCATCGTCAAGACCCTGGAGGCGATCGAGCGCGCGCACGTGGTCATCGCCGTGGTCGACGCCCAGGGCGACATCGGCGAACAGGACGCGCGGCTGCTGGGCCTCATCGCGCATCGCGGGCGCGGCATGGTGCTGGCCGTGAACAAGTGGGACGGTCTGGACGAGTCCGAGCGCAAGCGCATCAAGACCGACGTCGACTTCAAGCTGCCGTTTCTCGAGTACGTTCCGGTGCATCACATCTCGGCCAAGCGCGGCACCGGTCTGGCACGACTGTTCGCCGAAGTGCAGAAAGTGCGGGCGTCCGCCTTCATCGAGATGCCGACCCCGCGGCTCAACCAGATCCTCGAAAAGGCGATGGCGCGGCATGCACCGCCGGCCATCGTCGGCCGTCGCATCAAGCTGCGCTACGTGCACCAGGGTGGCCGCAATCCGCCCAAGATCATCATTCACGGCAACCAGACCGAGCGGGTTCCGGTCGCCTACAAGCGCTTTCTCTCAAACGAATTCCGACGTGCGTTCAAGCTCACCGGCGTGCCGCTGGAAGTGGCCTTCAAGACCGGAGACAACCCGTTCAAGGGCCGCAAGAACGTGCTGACGCCGCGCCAGATCAAGAAGAAGAAGCGGATGATGGAACACTTCAAGGACTGAGCCGCAGGCATCGCAAGCTCAGGCGTGGCGCTGACAGCGCGTCCGGCTATGCAATAATTCCGCTTTGCGCGCGCCTTCGGCGCGCGTGTTCGTTTGCCCGCTGGCACCTCGCCGGCTCGGGCCGCAGCAAGAGGTCATTGACGATGAGTTCCCCCAGCACTTCCGTATCCCGCAGCACCTTCGATGAAGTCATGGTTCCGAATTACGTTCCGGGCGCCATCGTGCCGGTGCGAGGCCAGGGTTCGCGAATCTGGGATCAGGACGACAAGGAATACATCGACTTCGCCTGCGGCATTGCGGTGACCGTGCTGGGTCACTGCCACCCGAAGCTGGTGGCCGCGCTGACCGAGCAGGGCAACAAGCTCTGGCACCTCTCGAACGTGGTCACCAACGAACCGGCGTTGCGCCTGGCGAGCAAGCTGACCGAAAAGACTTTCGCCGAGCGCGTGTTTTTCGCCAATTCCGGGGGCGAGGCCAACGAAGCCGCGTTCAAGCTGGCACGTCGCTACGGCAATACGCGCGCCGAGGGCAAGAACGAGATCATCTCGTTCCATAACGCCTTTCACGGACGCACGCTGTTCACCGTCAGCGTCGGCGGCCAGGCCAAGTACACCCAGGGCTTCGAGCCGATTCCGGGCGGTATCACGCACCTGCCGTTCAACGATGTCGCCGCGCTCGAAGCGGCGATCTCGGACAAGACCTGCGCCGTGGTGATGGAGCCGCTGCAGGGCGAGGGCGGCATATTGCCGGCGACCGCCGAATTCGCGCGCGCCGCACGCGAGCTGTGCAACAAGCACGACGCGCTGCTGGTCTACGACGAAGTGCAGACCGGCATGGGCCGCACCGGAGAGCTTTACGCCTATATGGGTCTGGGCGTCACGCCGGACATCCTGACCACGGCCAAGGGCCTCGGCGGCGGCTTTCCGATCGGCGCGATGCTCACGACCAAGGCGATCGCCGACTATCTGCCGTTCGGCACGCACGGTTCCACCTATGGCGGCAATCCGCTGGGCTGCGCCGTGGCCGAGGCGGTGCTCGACACCGTCAGCGATCCGGCCGTGCTCGAAGGTGTGCAGGTTCGCGCCGAAAAGATTCGCGCGCGGCTCGACGCCATCGGCGAACGCTACGGTGTGTTCGGTCCCACGCGCGGCCTCGGTCTGCTGATCGGCGCGCCGATGAGCGAAGCCTGGAAGGGACGCGCCAAGGAGATCGTCAATGCCGGCTGGAAACACGGCGTCTGGTGCCTGGTGGCCGGCCCGGACGTGTTGCGCATCGCGCCGTCCCTGATCATTCCGGAGGCCGAGCTGGAACTGGGTCTGGAGCGTCTCGAGGCGGCGGTCGCGGAGCTGTGTTCCTGAACGGACTGTCCCCGGAACCGTTCGGTTCCGGGGAGACCCGCGAAACGGCGAGCCTGGCTTGCGCACGGAATCCTCCCGCGCGGGCCTGAGATCCTGCACGCGGGCTGGCGGGCGGGATAGAGTTCAGGCCATGCATTCACGAATCCTGCCGCTCCTGCTGCTGTTCGCCTTGGTGGCGAGCCCGGCCGCCCCGGCGGCGGCGCCAGCCGTTCCGCTTGCGGAGCACCCGCTGCTCGATACGATCGTCCAGCGCAGCGATGCGCAGCGTCTGGACCGCGAGGCACTGCTGCGTCGCGCCGCCCGGGCTGAGGTACTGCTGCTGGGCGAGGTGCATGACAACCCCGAAATTCACCGTCTGCGGGCCTGGCTGCTGTCGCGCCTGGTCGAAGCCGGGCGGCGCCCGGCCGTGGCGTTCGAGCAGATCGACCTTGAGGACAACGACGCCGTGCATGATTGCCAACGGCGCGGCTGCGATGCCGATGCCCTGGCCGACGCCGTGAACTGGTCCGCTTCCGGTTGGCCGCCGTTCGCGCTGTATCGGCCGATTTTCGAGGTGGTCCTGTCGCAGGGGCTGGAGATTCGTCCCGCCAATCCGGGGCGGGATGCGGTCCGTCGTCTCGCACTCGGCGAAACCGCGCCTGAGGCCGCGCTGCGCGCGCTGGATGAATCGCGTCCGGCCGTCGCGCGGGCCGCGCTCGAGCAGACGCTCAGGGACAGCCACTGCGGCATGCTCCCGGAATCCGCCCTGCCGGGCATGGTGCTGGCACAGACCGCGCGCGACCGGGCGATGGCCGAAGTCTTGCAGGCCGAGGGCCCGCAGGCGCTGATGGCGGGCAATGGTCACATCACGGCGTCCGGCGTGCCCTGGGTGCTGGATCGTCTGGGCGATACGCGCTCGCGATTGTCCATCGCCTGGCTGGAAGTCGAGGACGGCCTTACCGATCTGGAAAAGGTTCTGGACGCGGCGCCGCAGGTCGATGTGATCTGGTTTACGGTCCGGACCGAGCGGCCCGACCCCTGCGCCGCCTTTCGTTGACGTGAACCGCGCATAGCGAGTCCACGGCCCCTCGCCCACGAAGTGGGCGAGGACGAGCCCGCCCCGCACCGGGTTCGTTGTTAGTAATGCGAATCAATATCAGGTAGAGTCGCAATGACATCGGACGCCTTCGCGTCCGCATCGCATTGCGGGGGAACGGAGTGGGCCGCAGGGAATACGAAGGATCGACGGCCGTGGACTGTGCGCGACGCCTGGGTACGCAATTCGCACGGCTGGGCCTGGCGCTGAGCCTGTGGGTCGCGATTCCGGCACAGGCTGCCACGAAGTTCCATTTCGACCTGCCGGCGCAGCCGATGATCGAATCGCTGCAATCCATCGTTCAGACCAGTGGCGTGCCGCTGCGTTACGCACCCGAGGTGGTCGATGGCCTGACGGCGCCCGCCGTCAAAGCGAGTCTGGATCTGGAGGCGGCCTATTCCGCAGTGCTGGCCGGCAGCGGTTTGCGGCCGCGATTCGCTGCCGATGGCGCCGTGGTGGTGGCGCCCGACGGGGCCGCGACCCAGGTCCTGGTGCCGGTCATCGAGCTGCCGCCTGTGGACCTGCCCGGCCAACAGCTTCAGCGCCAGGACCCGGCCGCGGTTCGCCTCGACACGACGGTCGTCACCGGCACGCGCACCGAGCATCGCTATGTCGACAGTCCGGTGGAAGTGCAGCTGATCACCGCGCAGGACATCGCGGACTCGGGCGCCGGCGATCTCGCCGAACTGCTGGAGCGGGAGGGCGGCGTCCACGTGTCGCGCGTGGCCGGTCGCGGCAACACCAGCATCGAGATTCAGGGCCTGTCATCCGAACACGTGCTGATACTGGTGGACGGGCGCCGCGTGATCGGTCGCATCGACGGCGCCATCGATCTGACGCGTCTGCGCACCGCGAACATCGAGCGGGTGGAAATCGTGAAGGGGCCCGCGTCGGCCCTGTACGGCAGCGACGCCCTGGGCGGCGTGGTCAACATCATCACCCGCGCCGGCGGTGATGGCGGCCGCCTGACGCTGCGCGGAGACGACGACGACAACCGCGAGGTTTTCGGCAACCTCGGCTGGTCGGCGGCCGATTGGACCGGCAATCTCAGCGGCGGTTATGTCGATGCCGCCAGTTTCGATCTCGACCCGGACACCGCGACGGTCGACGGGCCGGACGCCGAGGGCCGCTACTTCTCGACGCACAATCGCTGGACACCGGGCGAACGGCTGCGTCTGGACGCCCGTTTCGACTATGCGTTGGATGACAGCCAGCGCTTGGATGGCGGCACCGCCGGCAAGCTCTACGACGTGCGCAAACGCACCGAGGAACTGCGCGCAGCACTGGCGCCGAGTATCCGCTTCAACGCCGACAGCCTGCTGTCGCTGGATGCCTACTACACGCGCTACTACGACCAGTACGTGTCGGAGCAGCGCGGCAGCGACGACAACGACGTCGACGAGCGCACCACCGATCAGCTCTATACCGTTTCGGCGCAGCTCGATCAGCGCCTGGGGCGGCATGCGCTGAGCCTGGGGCTGGAACATCAGTACGAGGAACTGGAGGCCGACCGGCTCGACCAGACCGGCGAACGCGACCGCCAGGCGGTGTTTGTGCAGGACGAACTCAGGCTGCTCGACAGCCGCTTCACGCTGGTGCCGGGCCTGCGCTACGACCGCGATTCGCAGTTCGGCGATCAATGGTCGCCGAAGCTGTCGCTGCGCTACGACCTCGCCGAAACCTGGATCGTGCGCGCCGGCTACGGGCGCGGCTATCGCGCGCCGGACTTCAAGCAGTTGCTGCTGCGCTTTGAAAATGCCGCGGTCGGCTATCGCGTGGATGGCAATCCGGATCTGCGCGCCGAACGCAGCAGCGGCTACAACCTGGGCCTGAGCTGGTACGCCGGCGCCTCCAGTTCGTTGAGCCTGAGCGTCTACCACAACGAGGTCGACGAGCTCATCGAGATCGTCCAGGTCGAAGCCGGTCCGCCGACGATCTACAGCTATCGCAACGTCTCGCGGGCACGCCTGACGGGCGCCGACCTGCAAACCGAGTTCCGGCCCCTGAGCGCGCTGCGCCTGCGTCTCGGCTATGGCTGGCTCGACGCCGAAAACCGCGACACCGGCGCGCCGCTGAGCGGCCGCGCCGAACATCGCGGCAACGCCGAAATCCGCTTCGAGCAGCCCCGTTACGCTCTGGCGCTGCGCGGCGTCTGGATCGGCGCGCGCGAATTCGCAGTGGAACTCGATACCAGCGGACCGCCCACCGCGGCCGGCACCGCCGAGGCCTACGCGCTGTACGACCTGCGTGGCGAATGGAGCGGCTGGTCCTGGCTCGATCTCGCGCTGGGTATCGACAACCTGTTCGACGAAGGCGACCCGCAATACCTCCCGATCCAGCCGCGCAGCGTCTATCTGGAACTGCGCAAGACCTTCTGATGAGACCTGCGATGACAACTGCCCTGAACCGACTGCTGTGGCCCGCGCTGATGATTCTGCTGGGCGCCTGTGCCAGTGACATTTCGCCGAGCACCGAGAACGGCGGCGATTCCGACGGCGGCGACGAGCTTGCCGAACTGCCGGGGCCGGGCGGCGCGCAGATCAGGTTCGCGGACGCTGGCGACTACTACTCGGCAACGGTCGATGCCAGCGGCAGCGACTGGGTCTATCTGGACGTGGACAGCCAGACGCAGGTGGCACCCGCTTCACCGCAAGCCTCGGAGGAATGGGATATCGCCTTCCTTGGCACCGCCATCAAGCTCAACGGCGGCGTATCCGGGACTCCACCGGCTGGTCTCCCGGTGGTGGTGCACGCCGACAAGGTCGAGACTGATTCGAACTATCCGTTCGAAACCATCGACGGCGCGCCGCCCGAAGGCGCGGTGGATTACCTCAGCGACGAGGCCGGCGGCGCGTTCGCGCAAACGCCGGACTACGCCATGACCCGCTATCCCGATGCCGATCGCAACCCCAATCTGCTGACCGGTGCCGGCGATCATGGCTGGTACTACGACAGCGGCCGCCTGAGCGGCAACGAAATCAGCGCGCGCGCCAACGTGGGCTATGTGCTGCGCACCGTCGAGTGCCGTTACTACAAGCTGCGCATGACCGGCTACGTGGACGGCAGCGGGGCCGCAGGCCACCCGCAGTTCGATCTTCTGGAGATCCCCGGCAATGAGTGCACGGCCGGTGGCGAGGATGTCGCGCCGCTGGGGCTCGCCAGCTTCGAAATCGGCAGCGAAAGCACCGTCGGCCATGCCGACGCGTCCGGCGACGACGCCTGGGTCTACCTGGACCTGAGCAACGCCCAGCAGGTCGCGCCGGCCGAGCCGAGCAACGAAACGACTTGGGATATCGCGATGATGCGCTCGGACATCAAGATGAACGGTGGCGTCTCCGGCTCCGGCGAAGTCGCGCTGGATGATCGTCAGGGCGCGGACTGGAGCATGATCGTCGCCGCCGGTGCCGCAGCCGAATGGCATGTCGACGAAGCCGAGGCGCTGGCCTTCGTCAACTATCCCCCGGCCGAGAACACCGGCGATGGTGCCTGCGGCGGCATCAACGGCGATTTTGGCTGGTACTACTACTCCGGCTTCTGTAACGATGGCGAGGGCATGCACCACATCTCGCCGCGCGATGTCGTCTATGTACTGCGCGGGCGCGACGGCAACTACTGGAAGTTGCGCATGCTGAGCTACTACGATGAGGCCGGAACTTCGGCCCAGCTATCCTTTGAATACGCGCCGATCGCGGCGCCCTGAGCGTTCCACTGAGACCGACGGAAGACCTATGTCCGATGACGCAAACCAGGATCTGATCGCCGCGCGCCGGCTCTACGCACAGAGTCAGCAGGGCGTGCTGTCCACGATCTCCAAGTCCATGGACGGATTCCCGTTCGGCTCCGTGATCACTTTCGCGCCGGATGCCACGGGTGCGCCGGTGATCCTGATTAGCGATATCGCCGAACACACGCGAAACCTCAAGGCCGATCCGCGCGTCTCCCTGATCGTGCTCGAAGGCGGCGGCGATGCGCAGGAAACCGGGCGCCTTACCGTGATCGGAGAAGCGCAGCGCGTGGGTGAATCCGAAGCGGTGGCGGAGCGCTATTACCGGCGATTCCCGCATGCCAGCGGCTACCATCAGGCACACGATTTTGCGTTCTACCGCATCCAGCCGGTGCGCATTCGCTACATCGGCGGCTTCGGGCGGATTCACTGGTATTCGCCGGATCAGGTGCTGCTGGCCAATCCTTTCGCCGGCAGCGCCGAGGACGGCATGATCCGTCACATGAACGAGGATCATGTCGAGGCGATGCGCGACTACTGTCGTCTGGCCGGAGTGGAATGTGCAGATGAAGCGCCGCGAATGTCCGGGGTGGATGCCAACGGCTTCGAACTGTTTATCGGCAAGCGCATGCTGCGTATCGATTTCGAGACGCCGGCCGCCACGCCCATTGAGGTGCGTCAGGCCTTGGTGGCGCTGGCCAAACGCGCCCGGGCGGCCGCGGCGGCGTGAACGGCGACAAGGCCGACAGCAAGCGCGGGCAGTGGATGGCGCGCCTGGCCCAGGCCGGCTTCTGGTTCTTCCTGATCAAGGGCCTGCTGTGGCTGCTGGTTCCGGCCACGGCCGCCTGGTTCGGCTTCGATTTCCTGGCGCACTGAGCGCCGCACGAACTCAGCGGTTCGTCGGATACAACACGATCTCACCCTTCCAGTCGAAGACGATGCCGTCGCGCCGGATTTCCACGATCCGCGGGCCGGCTTCGATCGTCTGACCTTCCAGGTATTTGCGCAACTCGATCATCGTCCAGCGCTTGGCCGGATCGTCGTTGTACACGTGCACGTCCACCGAGAACGACGGGAAGTTGCTGCGATAGTTCGGCGACATGTCGCGCAGCGCAGGGTAGAGGCGAGGTGCCGTCGCGGCGCTGGGGACAGCTCGCAACTCGTCTGCGCTGGGCGGCGCCACATCCGAGCGGTCGATCGGCCCCGTCGGCGGCGGCAGCTCGCGCTGCCGTGTGTCCTGCGGGGCCAGCATCGGCGCCGGAGGCGTCGCGGGTGGTGCGCTGATCACCGGCGCTGCCGCGCGTGTCGCGGGGCGGGGCGCCGGCAGGAAATCATCCAGGTCGTTCAAGCCGCGCGCGTCACGTATCACCCGCGGGGCCTCGGGCACGGGTGTGGACGAGACTGGCGCCGGTCCCTCGCGCCGCGCCAGCGGCGGGACGGTCTGGGCGATATCGGGCGCCGGAGCGTCGACCACGGCTGCGGGTGTCGGCGACGTGGATGGAGCCGGCCGCCACAGCAGCCAGATCGCAAGGGCCGCGATCGCGACCACCACCGCCGCGAGCAGCAGCCATACCGCGACCGGCGCGCGCTGTTCCAGCGGCGCCTGGCCCGGCATCTGGGTGATCACCTGCACGCTGGGTGCCTGACCGAGCTTGCGCTCCTGTTCGGCACGTCGCAGGGCGTCGAGGATCACCGACATCAGCCGGCCTCCGGCGTCAGCGTGGGACCCGGCTCGTCTTCGCCGATGTGACCGAGCTGGATCTGAGTTTCCGCGCCGGCCAGGCCGTCCACCTGAAGACCGTATTGGCGCTGAAAGCGACGCACCGCTTCGCGAAGTTCGGGATCGAACGTCGTCGACAGCGGGATGGGCGGTGTCCGCCCCTCGGCCTGGGCCAGCTTGCTGCGCAGCCACTGCACCGAACTGCCCCGGCTGCCGGGCGCGATCAGGCTATCCGGCGTTTCGCGACGCCACAGCATCAGGTACTCGCCGGTCCACAGCAGATCGAGTTGGGACAGCGTCAGCCGTACCGAGCCCTCGGCGCTGAGCACTTCGGCGCTGTCGGTGCCCAGCGACAGCAGCAGCGTATGCAGGTTTTCGCCGAACGGGGTTCTCAGCGTCAGGATCGCGGGTCGGTTGAGGCCGCCCAGGTCCGCCCATCCGCCCTGGGCCTTGAAGCATTCCAGGCCTTGTTGCGACAGCGCCTCGCAGACATTGCTGCCGGCCGGCACGCTGTAGTCGCTGCCCCAGCGCGCGATCAGCTGATCCATCAGCCGCGGCAGCGGCATCGGCTGTTCGATCAGCGCCACGGCTGCGCTTTCGTCGGTGGCTGGCGGCGAGCTGTTTGTCGATGGCGCCACAACGGGCAGCACCTCCGCGGCCGGCTCGGCTTGCGACTCCGCAATGGCCGGCGTTTGCTCGACCTCCATCATCGGCGCCGGCACGGCATTGCGCTGAACGATGGCGGCGATCAGCCCGACCACTGCGATCAGCAGCACCGCGGCCGCCGCGATCCAGCTCCAGTGCGGGCCGCGCGGACTGTGGGCGGCGACCACGCGGGCGCCGAGCGCTTCGCGCGCCGCACCGCGCACGATCTCGGCCGTGACCTGGCGCGTACCACTGGCGTAGGCGCCAAGCAGGGCGCGGTCGCACAGCACGTTGATGAGGCGGGGTATGCCGCCGGTCAGTCGATGGATCTGCGCCACCACCGGTGGCGGAAACGTCATCGCATCGCCGCCAGCCACGCGCAGGCGGTGCGCGATGTACTGGCGCGCCTCGTCGACGTTGAGCGGTTCCAGGTGATAGCGCGCGGTGATGCGCTGCGACAGCTGGCGCAGTTCGGCGCGCGACAGCAGTTCGGCGAGTTCCGGCTGGCCCACCAGCATGATGCGCAGCAGCTTTTCCTTGTGCGTCTCCAGGTTGGTCAGCAGGCGCACCTGTTCGAGCACGTCGGGTGACAGGTTCTGCGCTTCGTCGATGATCAGCACCGTACGCCGGCCGCGCGCGTGCGCGTCCAGCAGGTAGACATTGAGCCGGTCGACCAGGCCCTTGAGCGTGGCGTCGCCGGTATAGGCGATGCCGAGTTCGTCGCAGATCGTCTGCAGAAACTCGAGTTCGTTCTGGCGCGGATTGAGCACCACGGCGACATCCACGTTGTCGAGCTTCTGCTCCAGCAGCGTGCGCACCACCGTGGTCTTGCCGGTGCCGACCTCGCCGGTCAGCTGGACGAAGCCGCCATATTGTCCGGTGCCGTACAGCAAATGGCCCAGCGCCTCCTGATGGCGCGGCGACAGATACAGGTAGGCCGGATCCGGGGTGATCGAAAACGGCATTTCCCGGAGCTGGAAATAGGCGAGGTACAAGTCGGAACCGAGGTGCTAGGAACAGTGGCGGCAGTATAGCGGCCGGCGTGTGGCTGCGGCTTTGAGGCAGGGGAGAGCGGTGTTTCGCGCAAAGGCGCAAAGGCGCAAAGGCGCCGGGCAAAGCCTTTATCGTCTGCTGTGCGTCCTGGCGCCTCTGAGCGAACTCAAAGCTCCTTTGCGGGCTTTACCGTGCGCAGCATGTCGACGTGGGCGATGCCGTCCTCGTCGTAGGGTTCGCCGCTGCGCACGAAGCCGAGACTGCCGTAGAACGGTTCCAGATGCTGCTGCGCGGAGACCAGGATGCTCGCGCCGGCAAAGCGCTGCCGGCAACCCTGGATGCCGATGCGCATCAGCTCGCGGCCCAGACCGGTGCCGCGTTCCGAGCGTTTCACCACCACTCGACCGAGTGCCGGGTACTCGGCCTTCACGCCCGGCGGCACCAGACGCAGATAGGCTTTGAGCTCGCCTTTGTCATCGACGCCGCACAGATGCAGGCAATCGGGGTCGCGTCCGTCCATATCGGGAAACACGCAATTCTGCTCGACCACGAAGATCTCGCTGCGCAGGCGCAGACTTGCGTAGAGCAGGTCTCGCGGCCATTCATGCCAGGCGTGCCAGGTCCAATGCATCGCTGTCATTGATCGGTTTGTTGCCGGTAGGCGCTGGGAGAAAGCCCGGTCCAGCGGCGGAACGCGCGCGAAAAGCTGCTGCTGTCCGAGAAGCCGAGCAGGTAGGTGATCTCGGCCACGCTGTAGCGCGTGTCGTGAATGTACGACAGCGCCAGTTCGTGGCGCGTGTTCGTCAGCAGGGTTTCGTAGTTGACGCCGATCTCGGCGAGTTTGCGTTGCAGGCTGCGCAGGCTCATGTGCAGCGTCGCGGCCACTTTCTCGGCGCTGGGCTCGCCGCGTGACAGCAGGTCGATCAGGGCCGCGTGGACGCGGGCGCGGATGTCGGAGCGTTCCAGTTCGGCCAGCAGCCGTACCAGCACCTGTTCGTTGTGGCGGGCCAGCTCCGGGTTGGCGTCGCTCAGCGGCTTTTCCAGCGTGGCGCGGTCGAAGATCAGCACATTGTCATCGGCTGCGAACTCGACCGGGCAGCGGAACACGTCCAGGAACGCCTGCGGATCGACGGGTTCGGGGCGTCGCAGACGAATCCGCAGCGGCGAATAGTCACGACCGACACGGCTGCGGCAGGTGCGCACGAAGATCGAGACGAAGGCATCGATTGCCTCGTCGGCGGGCGCCGGTCCGTCGCCCGGCAGCGTGATTCTCAGTTTGTATACCTCGCCGACACGGTCCAGGCCGAGTCCGCCGGTGTTGCTGACCACGCGAAAGTAACGCTCGATCTGTTCGAAGGCTTCGCGCAGCGTCGAGGCCGAAGCCGAGGCAAAGCCCAGCGCGTGGAAGGTCGTGGGCGTCAGATAGCGGGAGACCTTCAGGCCCAGCGTTTCATCGCCGCTGGCCTCCACGGCCAGTCTCCAGAAGGCCGTGAGCTTGTCCTGCGGATAGCGCGCGGTCGGATCGTCGAGCAGTTTGCGATCAAGCCCGGCGCGGTCGAGCAGCGGCATGCTGTCGATTCCGGCGGCGTCGAGCGCGCGCGCGATTGCACGCGCCCAGCTGCTCAGCGTTGACGCGGTGCCGCTCGGGGCGTGGCGTCTGCGGTCATGCGCTTGGCAGCTGATGTCATGCTCCGGCGGCGCGCCGGGCACAGACTCGATACGAGACACGATACTTCGCTCGGAGGGGTTGCTCGATGCAGGAGCATAAGCGCAATGCGCAAACGATGACCACGCAGGACAGGATCAACGCGATCAAGTCCGAGGTGACAGCGGCCGGCAACGAATGGCGCCGACGCCTGCCGTGGCTGCGCCACAACGATGCGATCGGCAGCGCGATCCTGCTGCTGTCGCTGAGCGGTATGGTCGCCAGCGGCTGGCTGTATCTCGCCGGCGCCATGGCCTGGTGGCTGTGCATACCGGTGACGGCGTTCTTCGCCTCGCTCACGCACGAGCTGGAGCACGACCTGATCCACCGCATGTATTTCCGCGGCAACGCCTTGGCCCACAACCTGATGATGGGGCTGGTGTGGCTGGCGCGGCCGAGCACGATCAATCCGTGGATCCGGCGCAATCTGCATCTCAATCACCATAAGCATTCCGGCACCGCCACGGACATCGAGGAACGCGCCATCACCAACGGTGAGTCCTGGGGCCCGCTGCGTCTGCTGATGGTGGGCGACAACATCATGTCGCTGATCCTGCGTGTGCTGCGGCTGCGTGATCGCGAGCTGCGGCGGCGGCTGATGCTGCGCGGCTTCGCCTCGTATTTCCCGCTGGGCTGGCTCAACTGGGGCAGCTGGTATGCCTTCGTCGGCTTTCATCTGATCGACGGTGCGGCCCGAATCGCCGGTACGCCGATCGCCTGGTCGGTCGGTACGATGTCCGCGCTCGGCGTGATCGATGCGGTGGTCGTGGTGCTGGTCGCGCCCAATGTGCTGCGCACCTTCTGCCTGCACTTCGTCAGTTCCAACATGCATTACTACGGCGATGTCGAGGACGGCAACGTGCTGCAGCAGACCCAGGTTCTGAATCCCTGGTGGCTGCTTCCGGCGCAGCTGTTCTGCTTCAACTTCGGCAGCACTCACGGCATTCATCATTTCGTGGTCAAGGAACCGTTCTACATCCGCCAGCTCACGGCCGCGCGGGCGCACAAGGTGATGCGCGAGATGGGCGTGCGCTTCAATGATCTGGGCACCTTCAGACGCGCCAATCGTTATGGCGTGGACGAGCGGGCCTCGCGCGAATCGGTGAAACCCGGCGCCAACACCGCGAACGCTTGAGCCGTCGAAGTCGCCCTCAGCGCTGGAACGGATAGATGCTGCCCAGGCCCAGGATCTGCGTCAGCCGGTCCAGCGCGGTGCGCGATTCGTCAAGCAGATTGGGGTCGGCGAGGTCGGCCAGCACCAGGCGGTCGCGATAATGCGTCCGCACCCAGTCGCGTAGCGCATCGAGCTTGGCCGCGTCGATCCAGCACATCGGATTGACGGCGGCGCGTTCGGCCTCGTTGAGCACCACGCGCAGCCGCAGGCAGGCCGGACCGCCGCCGTTGCGCATCGATTGCCGCAGATCGAACACCAGGGCATCGACGATCGGATTGTCCGGGGCCTCCACGATGCGTTCGATCTCGGCCCAGACTTTGACGTTCTCGCGGCATTCCTGCGCCACCACCAGATGCATGCGCCCGTCCGGGGTGCACACCAGCTGGCTGTTGAACAGGTAGGAACCGATCGCGTCCTCGACCGAAACGCGATCGCGCGGCACTTCGATCAGCACCGCTGCACGCGCACCACGCCAGTGGGCGGACAGCCAGCGCTTCAGTGCGTCCACATCGTGGAACGCGTCCTGGTGATAGAGCAGCACTTCGCGATTGCCGACGGCGATCACGTCGTTGTGGAACACGCCCTGGTCGATCACCGCCGGGTTCTGCAACAGGTGCAGGGTGCGTGCGGGATCGAGTTCGTGCAGGCGCGCGATCGCCTCGCAGGCGGCGCGCGTCTGCCGGGCCGGATAGTTCTCCGGCGCCGGTTCGGCCTCGCTGCCCTGGCCGTAGACGAACAGTTCCAGACCGGCTTCGCCGTACTCCGCGCACAGCCGCATGTGATTGGCGGCGCCCTCGTCGCCGAGCGCCGGCGTGGATTGCAGCGGTGCATGATGAATGAAGTGCGCCGCGTCCTCGAACACCGCGCGCAGAACCCGTGACGTGGTCTCGGGCTCGAACGAACGGTGCAGATTGCTGCACAGGTTGGCTGGCGTGAAATGGACCTTGCGGTCCGCCGTGTCGGCGCTCGGCGAGACCGTGGCGGCATTGGCCGTCCACATGCTGGACGCGGAGCTGACGGCCGCGAGCAGGCCGGGTGCTTCGTGCCACACCTTTTCCAGTACCCGAGCCTCCTTGCCGACATAGCCCAGTGCGCGCAATGCGCTCAGATTGGGACGCTCCTGCGGCGGCAGCACGCCCTGCGTCAGTCCGAGCTTCGCCAGCGCCTCCATCTTGTCCAGCCCTTGCAGGGCCGCTTCTCGCGGATTCGAGGCCTGATCGGCATTGCGCGCCGACGCCACGTTGCCGAAAGCGAGGCCCGCGTAGTTGTGCGTGGGGCCGACCAGGCCGTCGAAGTTGGCTTCCACGGCGGCAAGGGATTCGACGGGTGCGGGAGCTTCGGGCATGGCTTGGCGCGCGGGCGGTTCGGGGAGGCTCAGTGTGCCAGTCCCGGCCCGCGGACCGTAAACCTGTAGACTGGCGCGGACGGCGCCGTCTGGCGCCGGTGCTCGTTGCGGGGGCGGCGGGTTCGCATCGAACCGAATCGATACCGATTCGCCGGGGGACGTCAATGCTGGTCAAGTATCTGTTGCTGCCGCTGGGCTTTGCCCTGATCCGGCTGCTGGCTTTCACCTATCGCTTTCGGGACGGCACGCCACGTCCGGGCGCGGATGGAAAGCCCTATCTCCTGGCGATCTGGCACCAGAACCTGTTCGGCGGGATTCTTGCGCAGACCGGTCGCCGCCATACCGTGATCGTGTCGCGCTCGCGCGACGGTGATCCGGTGGCCTATCTGTGTTCGCGGCTCGGTCATGCCGTGGTGCGCGGCAGCTCGCGCAAGCGCGGCATCGACAAGGGCGGCAAGGAAGCCAAGGACGAGATGATCGATTTCCTCAAGGCCGGGCTTCCCGGCGCGGTGACCGTGGACGGACCAAGCGGCCCGGCCCATGTGGTGAAACCCGGCATCATCGAAATGGCGCGGCAATCGGGTGCGCCGATCGTGCCGTACTTTCCGATGCCGGCGCGCTACTGGCGCTTCAAGAGCTGGGATGCGTTCCGTCTGCCGAAGCCGTTCTCGCGCATCGACATTCACTACGGTGCGCCCGTTCATGTTCCGGCGGATACGAGGTTCGAGGACTTCGCCCTGCATCAGGCGGCGATCGCCGATTCCCTCAAGCAGATGGAACTGCTGGTCTGTGGCCCTGCCGTTGCGACCAAGCCCAGACCGGCGCTGGGCGCCGGCTGAATCACGGCACGCGGAGTTCGGCCGTGCCGCGGTACTAGCTTCGCGAAGGCCTGCGAGCGATTACACTGGTCGAAATCCGCAGCGGAAAGATCATGGCCAAGCCCAATTACCAGTTCGACAAGCGACAACGCGAGCTGCAGAAGAACAAGAAGCAGGAAGAAAAGCGTCAGAAGAAGCTGTCGCGCAATCCGACCGATGCGCCGGCCGACTCCGAGCAGGAGCCTCCGCGATGAGCAAGGGCATGGATCGCAAGAAGGAAACCAAGAAGAAGCCGGCTTTGACGTTGCTCGAAAAGCGTGCCGTCAAGGCCGAGAAGCAGAAAAAGCGCTAGTCGCCGTTGTCCCCCCGTTCGTGACGATCGCAGCGTTTCCCCGATGGCCGCAGGGCTTGACGAGCGGTGACGCCGGTCCGCCATTTCGTGTCACCGTTCCATGAAAATTCCCAAGGGCCTGCAACCGCTGGTTGAAGAAGGGCTGATCGACGAGGTCGTGCGCCAGCTTCAGAGCGGCAAGGAAGCGGCGGTGTTCGTGGTGCGCAGCGGCGGCCGGACCTGCTGCGCCAAGGTCTACAAGGACGCGGAACATCGCGGATTCCACCGGCTCGCCGAATACCAGGAAGGACGCAAGGCCCGTGGCAGCCGTGACGCCCGTGCCAAGGGGCGACGCGGCAGGCATGGCCGTTCGGTGCAGGAAGCCGAATGGAAGAACGCCGAGGTGGACGCCTTGTACCGGCTCGCCGCTGCCGGTGTGCGCGTGCCGGAGCCGATGGGCGTGTTCGGCGGTGTGCTGCTGATGGAACTGGTGACCGCAGACGACGGCCTGCCGGCGCCGCGCCTCAATGAAGTGGAAATGAGCCGGGAACAGGCGCTGCAATGGCATGCCTTCATGATCGAGCAGATCGTGCGCATGCTCTGCGCCGGCCTGATCCACGGCGATCTGTCCGAGTACAACGTGCTGGTCGACGGCAATGGGCCGGTCGTGATCGACCTGCCGCAGGCCGTGGACGCGGCGAGCAACAACAATGCGTTCAGCATGCTGCTGCGCGACGTCAACAACATGCGCTCCACCTTCGGACGCGCCGCGCCCGAGCTGCTGAGCACGCACTACGCGCAGGAGATGTGGGCACTGTTCCAGGCCAGCGAACTGCGTCCGGATTCGGTGCTGACGGGCGAGTTCGAATTCGACGACCGCGAGGTGGACCTCGACGGCGTACTCGATGAGATCGAGGATGCGCGTCTCGAAGCCGAAGCGCGCCAGCGCGGGCGCGAAGAGGCCGACGAGGACTGAGCGAGTCCTCAATTGTCGGCGATCTGATTCTCGGGCCATACCGCCTGGACGCCATCGCCGGCAGCACCCGCGTCACCTTGGCTTAAGCCTGGCTCCTCTAGTCTTCCCTTGATTGCGCCTATCGCGGCGTGAATACGCAGTGCCAGTGACGGCTCACGGCACGGCGAAGGGAGAATACCTGTGACGAAGCTCAAGACGCTGGCCCGGTGTGCAGTCGGCACGGACCGTCCCTGGCGGGCGCGAGGACGCCTGGCGGCGCTGTTGCTGGCGGCCTTGCTGAGCGCCTGCGCGTCCACGCCCAGCGCTCCGGAGCGCGATTCCGACACCCCGGCCGCCGCGTCATCGCCGGTGCAAGCCACGCAGCCGCAGCCGCGGACCTTGCCCGGCGGCATCGAGCCCACCGTCATCGCAGACCCGCAGCCTGGCGAGAACGGCGAGGTCGATCCGAATGTCGTCGGCTTCCCCGAGCCCAAGGACCCGCTGATCCGCATCAATCGCGCGATCTTTGCGTTCAACGACGTGACCTATCGCTACGCGCTGATCCCGCTGGCCAGGGGCTACCAGAAGGTGCCCAAACCGGTGCGCACCGGCATCGGCAATGTGTTCAACAACATCAAGATGCCGATTCACGCGGTCAATCATCTGGCGCAGGCCAAGCCCAAGGCGGCGGGGCGCGATGTCCTGCGATTCGTCGTCAACAGCACCGTGGGTCTGCTCGGCATTTTCGATCCGGCCGATAGCTGGCTCGGCATGAAGCGCGAAACCACGGGCTTCGCCGATACCCTGTCGCGCTACGGCAGTGGTTACGGCACCTACATCGTGCTGCCGTTCTTCGGGCCATCCGATCTGCGCAGTGGCGCCGGCGTGGTGGCCGACTACTTCCTCAACCCGATCCCGTACCTCGTGGACCAGCCCGAATCCACGGTGATCACCAGCTTCGACGGGTTCCAGTCGTTCGCACCCTCGGCCGAGAGCTACACCACGCTGCGTGAAAAGGCCGAAGACCCGTACATCTTCTTCCGCAACCTGCACCTCGAAGGCCTGCAGCGCGACGACATCTACGGCAAGAAGGGGGAAAGCCCGGAATGAGCCCGATCCGCGGCCTGAGCCGCCACCCGGTATGGGTGCTGCTGGCCTTCCTGATCGTGGCGGCGGGCCTCACGGCGTTCGTGAGTCGCTTCGAGGTCAATGCCTCGGCCGATACGCTGATCTCCGAAGGCAACCGTCTGTACATCGAGAATCGCGTCGTGCAGCAGCGCTTCTCGCCCGAGGAATTCATGTTCGTGGCCTACGAGCCGCGCCAGCGCAGCATCTTCGACCCGGCCTCGCTGGACGATCTGCGCAGCATGTCCGCCGCCATCGAGAAGCTGGAACGGGTCAAGTCGGTGCGTTCGCTGGTCAATGTTCCGTTGATCCCGGCCGATGCCTCGATCGGGCTGGACAGCGGCTTCAATCCTGACGACTGGACAATGCAGAACCGCAGCTTCAGCCCGCAGCGGCTCAAGCAGATTCTCAGCGGTCATCCGATCTACGAAGGCCTGCTGGTCAACAGGAAACAGACCGCCACGGCCTTGCAGGTGCTGTTCAAAAGCAACGCCAAGCTCGATGAGCTGAATCGCCAGATCACGCAAATCCAGGCCAAGCGGCTCGACGGCAAACTCGGCGAGGACGATGAAGCCGCGCTCGAAGACCTGAAGCAGCAGACCGCGCCGATCGAAAAGGAACTGCGCCTGCAACGCGCTGACGAGGTCGATGCGATTCGCGGAATCGTGGCCGGCTACGAGGACGACGCCAACATCTACCTCGGCGGTATCCAGGTGCTTGGCGTGGATCTGATCCGCATGGTGGGCAAGGACCTCAAGGTGTTCGGCATCGCCGTGACGGCGATGATCGGCATCGTGCTGATGTTGATCTTCCGCCGTTTGCTGTGGGTGGCGCTGCCGCTGGCCTGTTGTGCCGTCAGCGTGCTGATGACGGTGGGATTGTTCGGCCTGCTGGGCCTCAAGGCCACGGTGATCTCGGCCAATTTCATGGCATTGCAACTGGTGCTGACGCTGGCGATCGTGGTGCATCTGATCGTCCAGTACCGCGAGGAACAGGGCAAGGACGAAGCCGCCGATGTGCGCACCCTGGTGGAGCGCACCCTGCGCGAGAAGATCGGTCCCTGCCTGTATGCCGGGCTCACCACGTCCGTGGGTTTCGCTTCGCTGATTCTGTGTGACATCCAGCCGGTGCGGGCCTTCGGCCTGATGATGATCCTGGCGATGGGCGTGTCCATACTCACCAGCCTGATCCTGTTCCCCACGGCGATGCTGCTGCTGGGTCGGCGCGACCGCGCGCAAAGCGACCGCTGGACCCAGGCCGTGACCGGTGCCCTGTCCGGACTCGCCTTGCGGCGCAGTGGTCTGATGATCGTGGCCGGCGTCGCACTGCTCGGTGCCAGCATTGCCGGCGCGATGCTGCTGGACGTCGAAAACAGCTTCATCAATTACTTCAAGGATTCCACGCGGATACACAAGGAACTGGCTTTCGTCGATCGCGAGATGGGCGGCTCCACGCCACTGGACGTGGTCTACCACCTGCCGGATGGCGGCCCGAAAAGCGGAAACCTGGTGCTGCGCGCCGAATCCGTGCAGATGGCGCAGCGCATCCAGGCCGTGCTGGAACAGCAGCCGGCGATGGGCACGGTGCTGTCGATCGTCAACTTCACCGAGCTGGCGCGCGGGCTCAACGGCAATCGGCCGCTGACCGAAACCGAACTCACGGCCGTGTACTGGACCCTGGACGATTCCCTGCGCAAGGACCTCGTCGGCAGCTATTTCTCGGAAGACAGCGGCGAACTGCGTCTGTCCGCGCGAATCCAGGACACCACCGAAGGTCTGGACCGCGGCGAACTGCTCGATACCCTGCATCGCCAGATCGAGGCGCTCGGCCTCGACCGTGACGACTACCAACTCACCGGTCTGCTGGTGTTGTACGAGGATCTGCTGGAGCGACTGTTCACCTCGCAGGAACTGACGCTGGGCGTGGTCTTCGTGGTGCTGGGGCTCGCGTTCTGGGTGATCTTCGGCTCGCTGCGCGTGGCATTGATCGCGCTGGTGCCGAACATCCTGTCGTCGCTGGTGGTGCTGGGTATCATGGGCTGGCTGCGCATTCCACTGGACTTCATGACCATCACCATCGCCTCGGTCGCCATGGGTATCGCCGTGGACGATACGATCCACTATGTGCATCGCGTGCGCCAGGAACAAAAAAGCGGTGCCGACATGGCTGAAGCGATCCGTCGCAGTCATCGCAGCGTGGGCGCCGCATTGATCTACACCACGCTGATTCTGGTGCTGGGTTTCGCCCTGCTGGCGTTCTCGGACTTCGTGCCGACCCTATTGTTCGGGCTGTTGTCCGGTACCGCGATGCTGGTGGCGCTGATCGCCGATCTGCTGCTGCTGCCAGCCTTGCTGCTGCGCTTGGGTGGCAAACAGCCGGGGGCGAGCACCTGAATCCCCAAGGAAGCGCAGCCATGCACCGATATCCGATTCGCCCGATCGAGGCCCTGGGGCCCCTGTGTCTGGCCTTGAGCGCGTTCTTCGCCGCGCCTGCCCAGGCCTGGGGGCCGCTCGGCCATCGCGTGGTTGCGGAACTGGCGTATGGGCAGCTGAGCCCTGCCGCCCGCCAGCACGTGGACGCCCTGCTGACGCAGGAGCCCGGCGCCACGCTCGGTTCGATCGCGAGCTGGGCGGACGAGACGCGCAGCCAGGAGACCTACGCCTGGCACTACGTCAATTTTCCGCGCGGACAATGCGACTACCTGCCGGAACGCGACTGCCCGGGCGGACAATGCGTGGTCGCACAGATCGACCGCCAGCTGGCCGTGCTCGCCTCGGATGCGGAGCCGCAAGCGCGTCTCATCGCGCTGAAGTACGTCGTGCATTTCATCGGTGACATCCACCAGCCCCTGCACGGTTCCTTCGGCGACGATCGTGGCGGCAATACCTATCAGCTCCAGGCAGACGGGCAGGGCAGTAATCTCCACGCCTGGTGGGACTCCGGCATGATCCACCGGCACGGTCTGGACGCCGCACAGCTCGTCGACGAACTGCGCGAAGAAGGTCCGATCCGACATGACCAACAGGCCGGACCGCGCGATTGGGCGGTGGAGGACTGCCGGATCATTTCCAGCCCCGGCTTCTATCCGGAGCACAAGCTGGCGGCGGCCCGCTATCAGCGCAACTGGTGGCCCACGCTGGATATTCGACTGCGTACCGGCGGCGCGCGCCTGGCGGCTGCCTTGAATCAGACACTCGCGGACTGAACGCCGCGTGTTCGGCACTACGGTTCGCCTGGATTCGGCGCATACTGGTGCGACTGCATGAAGCCAGCTCGGCTTCGTCGTCCCCGAGGACGCTTCCAGCCTGGATCGCTGGCTGCCGACAAGCCCGCAGCCCCGTCCCTAGTCTGGAGTCTGTTTTGACCGTTTATCCAATCGCCTTGCCATTTTCCGCTGATCGCCGCGGCGGTTCGCGTGTGGCCGTGTATCTGCGCGGTTTGCGGAGTCATTGCGCATGAGCGTTCTCGACACTGCGGCGCCGATGCCCGTGGCCACTGCGCTTGCGCCGCTGCTGACCGCTGGCGAGCCGCCGGCCTTCAGCGTGCTGCGCGCCGAAGGTGGTTCGGCATTCGTGCTGGTCTGCGACCATGCCAGCGCACGCATTCCCCGCTCGCTGGACTCGCTCGGCCTGAGCGAAGGCGAACGCGCCAGCCATATCGCCTGGGACATCGGCGCCGCGGCGGTCGCGCAGGCCCTGTCCGAGCGGCTCGATGCGAGCCTGATCCTGCAGAACTATTCACGCCTGGTGGTGGACTGCAACCGGCCGCCGCACAGCCCCGAATTCATCGCCACTCAGAGCGAGTGGGGGCAGGTGAGCGGCAATCTGCGCCTGAGCGCGGACCAGGCGGCAGCTCGGCAGACCCAGATATTCAAGCCGTATCACGCAGCAATCACGACGCTGCTCGATCAGCGCGTGCGTGCGCGACAACCCACGATCCTGATCGCCGTCCACAGTTTCACGCCGGTGTATCGCGGTGACTCACGGCCTTGGCATATCGGCCTGATGTATCGTCAGGATCGCGGTCTGGCCGCCGAGATGCTCAAGCGCCTGGGGCGCGATGAACGTCTCACCGTGGGCGACAACGAACCCTATGCGATCGACGACGATCTGGACCACACCTTGCCGCTGCATGGCGAAACACGTGGTATCGCGCACGCCGGCATCGAAATTCGCCAGGACCTGATCGCCGACGAGGCCGGACAGAAGAACTGGGCTGGGCGACTGGCCAGTCTGCTCAAGCAACTCCCTGCGGAACTCGCAACGGCCTGACACTGCCGATTCCAGTCCCGCGACACTTACAGCGCTCCTCGCGCACTTCGAGACATGGCATGCAGATTCGCGTCGGTTACGAACTGATCTACGACTTCCCCAAGCCCACGCCGCTGATCCTCACGCTCAACGTCCACTACAGTCGCGCGTCGGACCTGATGCAGCCGGATCACCTGATCACCACGCCCTCGGTGCCGGTCACGGCCTACCGCGACAGTTTCGGCAACTGGTGCTCGCGTCTGGTGGCACCGCAAGGCCGCATGCGCATGACCGCCGACGCCGTGGTCCGGGATTCCGGGCTGCCGGAAATCGTGGTGCCCAACGCCTGGCAGCACGAGGTGCAGGATCTGCCGGCCGAGACCCTGGTGTATCTGCTGGGTAGCCGCTACTGCGAAACCGACCGGCTGTCCCAGATTGCCTGGGGCCTGTTCGGCAACGCCCCGCTGGGCTGGGCGCGGGTGCAGACGATTTGCGACTTCGTGCACAACCACATCCGCTTTGGCTACGAGCACGCCAACGCCACCAAGTCCGCCCTGCAGGCGTACCACGATGGCACCGGAGTCTGCCGCGACTACGCGCATCTGGCCATCGCCTTCTGCCGCTGCATGAATATCCCGGCGCGTTACTGCACCGGTTACCTCGGAGACATCGGCATGCCGCCGCCGTACGGCCCGATGGACTTCGCCGGTTGGTTCGAGGCCTATCTGGACGGCAACTGGTACACCTTCGATGCGCGCAACAATCAGCCGCGTATCGGTCGCGTACTGATTGCGCGCGGTCGAGACGCGGCGGACGTGGCGATCAGCACCGCCTTCGGCGAAAACATTCTCGAAAGCTTCAAGGTCTGGACCGACCAGGTCGGGTAGCCGCAGCGGGCAGGCACGCGGCCGTCCAGGTGATTCGGAGCGTGGTGCGACCTTGCTTGCTGTGATTGACCGGCATCAATGCGCATCGCGGCGGCGGGCCCCAAGCTGCCGGAATGAAAATCGGTTTGCCCAAGCCGCGCCCACGCGCACCACGCCATTGTCGATCTCGTCCGCACCGGTCTGAACTCGATCGGGGCCGAGCGGTCCGCTCCGAGCAGGTTTGGCGTGCGGCATTCATTCGTGGGCTGCTCGGTAGCGGCACGCTGGTCCTCGGCGCCTGCGTGTCGATGGCGCCGTCGTACGAGGCCCCGCCGCTGCCGGCGCCACCGCGCTACGCCGAGTCCGTCGCCGTCGCCGAGGGGCCATCCGCAACGGCGTCCGGGATCGTCTGGTCTCAATTCTTCACCGACCCGGCGCTGCGCGCCCTGATCGCCCAGGCGCTGCACAACAGCCGCGATCTACGCCTTGCGGTGTTGCGCGTCGAAGAGGCGAGGGCGCTCTATGGGATCCAGCGTTCAGAGCTGTATCCGGTGCTCGGAGTGAATGCTTCCGGTACGCGTGCGCACACTCCCGCCGACCTCAGCTATACCGGTCAATCCCAGGTCGCCAGCCAGTACCGGGCGGGCCTGCAGGTGCCGGTCTGGGAACTCGATTTCTGGGGACGCGTGCGCAATCTGCGCGATGCTGCGCTCGGCGAATACCTGGCCACGGAAGCTGCACGCCGCGCCGCAACGTTGAGCTTGATCGCCCAGGTCGCGGATGGGTATCTGAGTCTGCGTGAGCTCGACGAGCGTCTCGCCATTGCGCAACAGACCATCGACAGTCGCGCGGAGTCCCTGCGCATCTTCCGGCGTCGCTACGAAGTCGGCGCAACCTCCAAGCTCGACCTGGCACAGGTTGAAACCCTGCTGACCCAGGCGCAGGCGCTCGGCGCGCAACTCGAACAGACCCGCGCGCTGCAGCGCCATGCGCTGATGCTGCTGGTCGGCGGCCCTCTGACAGAGCTTCCGGACGGCACGGGCGTCGGTGATGAGAACCTGATGCGTAGTCGTCTCGACCCCGGTCTGCCCTCCGACCTGTTGCTGCAGCGGCCGGACATCGTCGCCGCGGAACAGCGTCTGCGTGCGGCCAATGCCAACATCGGCGCGGCGCGCGCCGCGTTCTTCCCCAGCATCAGCCTGACCGGCTCGTACGGAAGCGCCAGCGCCGAACTCGAAGGCCTGTTCGGGTCGGGCAGCGAGGCCTGGTCGTTCTCGCCCAGCATCTCCCTGCCGATCTTCGATGCCGGCCGCCGCCGTTCCGCCCTGGCGCTGGCCGAAGTGCGCCGCGACCTGTCGGTCGCGAACTACGAAAAGACCATTCAGTCCGCGTTCCGCGACGTCTCCGACGCCCTGTCCTCGCGGCGCTGGCTGGCGCAGCAGGTGGCCTACCTGGAGGCCGCCGTGGCGGCACAGTCGGAACGCGCGCGTCTGGCCCAGAAGCGCTACGACTTCGGCGCCGCGCCCTATTTCGAAGTGCTGGACGCACAGCGCGACCTGCTGTCCGCGCGGCAGCAACTGGTGCAGCTGCGTCGCGCGGTGCTGTCCAGCCGGGTCCGTCTCTACGCCGCGCTCGGCGGCGGTCAGGACGCCGCCGCTTCCCTTGTTCCGTAAGCCGCTTCCATGCACATGAATCCTTCAATCAAGAACAAACTGGTGCCGCTCGCGGTGCTGATCGCCGTCCTGGCGACGGTCGGTTTCACCTGGACCCAGATGCGGCCCAAGGGGCCCGGTTCGGCCTTCATCAGCGGCAACGGCCGGATCGAGGCCACCGAAATCGACGTGGCCGCCAAGCTGGGCGGCCGCATCACCGAGATCTTCGTCAACGAGGGCGACTTCGTGCACAGTGGCGACGTGCTGGCGCAGATGCAGATCGACGTGCTGGAGGCACAGCGCAACGAGGCGCGGGCCTACCAGGCGCAAGCCGAAAACGCCGTGACCAGCGCCGAGGCGCAGGTTGCCGTGCGCCGCAGCGAGCTGGCCGCGGCGCGTGCCGTGGTGGTCCAGCGCGAGGCGGAACTCGACGCCGCACAGCGGAGGCTGGCGCGATCCGAGACGCTGGCGGAGGACGGCGCCACTTCGATTCAGCAACTCGACGACGATCGTGCCTCGGTGCGCCGCGCCGAAGCCACGCTGGTGGCGGCCAGGGCGCAGGCGACGGCGTCGCGAGCCACCATCGATGCCGCCGAGGCGCAGGTGGTCGGCGCACGGTCGGCGAGCACCGCGGCCGAAGCCACCGTGGCCCGGATCGAAGCCGATATCCGGGACGGACAGCTCAAGGCGCCGCGCGACGGCCGTGTGCAGTACCGCATCGCGCAGCCCGGCGAGGTCGTCGGCGGCGGCGGCAAGGTGCTCAATCTGGTGGACCTCGGCGATGTCTACATGACCTTCTTTCTGCCCGAGACCGTGACCGGACGTGTCGCCATGGGCGACGAAGTGCGCCTGGTGCTCGACGCGGCGCCGGGTTACGTGATCCCGGCACGGGTTTCGTATGTCGCCAGCACCGCACAGTTCACGCCCAAGACCGTGGAGACCGCCAGCGAACGGCAGAAGCTGATGTTCCGTGTCAAGGCGCAGATCGACCGTGCGCTGCTGCAGCGGTATCTCGCGCAGGTCAAGACCGGCCTCCCCGGTGTCGCCTGGGTCCGGCTGGACGATACGGCACCGTGGCCGACGGAACTGAACACGCAGGTTCCGGAATGAGCGACGAGTCCGCGCGCCGGCCGGTCGCCCGGCTGGCCGGCGTCGGCCTGCGCTATCGCAAGACTGTCGCGCTCGACGCGATCGACCTGGTGGTGCCCGGTGGCCGCATGGTCGGCCTGATCGGGCCGGACGGTGTCGGAAAGTCCAGCCTGCTCGCCCTGATCGCCGGCGCGCGGGCGGTGCAGCAGGGACGGGTCGAGGTGCTCGGCGGCGACATGGCCAGCGCCCGCCACCGCGAGGCGGTGTGCCCGAATATCGCCTACATGCCGCAGGGACTGGGCCGGAATCTGTATCCGACGCTGTCGGTGGAGGAGAACCTCCAATTCTTCGGCCGCCTGTTCGGCCACAACGCCGCGGAGCGGCGCCGGCGCATCGACGAATTGACCGCCGCCACCGGGCTGCGCCCCTTCCTGAACCGACCGGCCGGCAAACTCTCCGGCGGCATGAAACAGAAGCTGGGTCTGTGCTGTTCGCTCATCCACGATCCGGAACTGCTGATTCTCGACGAGCCGACCACCGGCGTCGATCCGTTGTCGCGCAAGCAGTTCTGGGACCTGATCGAGCGTATCCGGGGCGAACGGCCGCACATGAGCGTGATCGTCGCCACCGCCTACATGGAAGAGGCGGAGCGCTTCGACTGGCTGGTGGCGATCAATGGCGGCCGCGTGCTCGCCACCGGCACGCCGCGCGAACTGCACGAGCAGACCGGCACGCGATCGCTCGAAGAAGCCTTCGTCTCGCTGTTGCCGGAGTCGCAGCGCGGCGGCTACGAGGCGGTGGTGGTGCCCCCGCTGGCCGAGTCCCGGGGGCAGGCGATTTCGATCGAGGCGCGCGATCTGACGATGCGCTTCGGCGACTTCACGGCGGTCGACCACGTCAGCTTCCGCATCCGCCGCGGCGAGATCTTCGGCTTTCTCGGCTCCAACGGCTGCGGCAAGTCCACCACCATGAAGATGCTGACCGGCCTGCTGGCGGCCAGCGAGGGGCGGGCTTCGCTGTTCGGGCAGCCCGTCGTTTCCGGCGACATCGCGACCCGTCGCCGCGTCGGCTACATGTCGCAGGCCTTTTCGCTGTATTCCGAACTGAGCGTGCAGCAGAACCTGGTGCTGCACGCGCGCCTGTTCCATGTACCGGCCGCGCAGATCGGCGCGCGCGTCGAGGAGATGTTGACGCGCTTCGGGCTGGTGGACGTCCGCGGCGCGATGCCGGAGGCGCTGCCGCTGGGGATGCGGCAACGCCTGTCGCTGGCCGTGGCCATGGTCCACAAGCCCGAATTGCTGATCCTCGACGAGCCGACCTCCGGCGTCGACCCGGTGGCGCGCGACGGTTTCTGGCGGCTGATGATCGATCTGGCACGCAAGGACCAGGTGACGATCTTCATTTCCACGCATTTCATGAACGAGGCGATGCGCTGCGACCGTATCTCGCTGATGCATGCGGGCCGCGTGCTGGTGACGGACGCGCCGGCCGACCTGGTTCGCAAGCGGGGCGCGCAAAGCCTGGAGCAGGCTTTCATCGGCTATCTGGAAGAGGCCGCCGGCGCGGCTCCGTCGGCTCCGGCCGCGCCCGAGCATTCTCGATTCGGCGGCGGGCCGGCGCGTGGTCCGCGCCGGGGATTCAGCTTCGGACGCGCCTACAGCTACGCCGCGCGCGAGGCGCTGGAACTGCAGCGCGATCCGGTCCGCGCGACGCTGGCCCTGCTCGGCAGCGTCATACTGATGTTCGTGATGGGTTACGGCATCACCATGGATGTCGAAAACCTGAGTTTCGCCGTGCTGGATCGCGACCAGACCGGCCTGAGCCGCGACTACGCCTTGAATCTTTCGGGCTCGCGGTATTTCGTGGAGCGTGAACCGATCCGCGACTATCAGGATCTGGATCGACGCATGCGCCACGGTGAAATCTCTCTGGCGGTCGAAATCCCCGCCGGGTTCGCGCAGGACCTCAGTCGCGGCCGGCCGGTGCAGATCGGCGCCTGGATCGACGGCGCCATGCCGTCGCGCGCCGAAACCGTGCGCGGCTATGTGCAGGGGATGCATCAGAGCTGGTTGCTGCGCGTCGCGCAGACCCGGCTCGGGCAGAGCGCCGTCGGGGCGGCCGGTATAGAGACGCGCTTTCGCTACAACCCGGAGGTACAGAGTCTGCCGGCGATGGTGCCGGCGGTGATTCCGATCCTGCTGCTGATGATCCCGGCCATGCTGGCAGCGCTGTCGGTGGTGCGTGAGAAGGAGCTGGGCTCCATCATCAATCTCTACGTGACGCCGGTGACGCGCGCCGAATTCCTGCTCGGCAAGCAGCTGCCGTACATCGCGCTGGGCATGCTCAACTTCCTGTTGATGACCCTGCTCGCCGTCACCGTGTTCGGCGTGCCGGTGAAGGGCAGTTTCTTCGCCCTCGCACTGGCCTCGCTGATCTTCGTTACCTTTTCCACCGGTACCGGCCTGTTCGCCTCCACCTTCACGCGCAGCCAGGTCGCCGCGATGTTCCTGACCGTGATCGGCACCATGATTCCGGCCGTGCAGTTCAGTGGCATGATCGATCCGGTGTCCTCGCTCGAAGGGTTCGGCCGCGTGATCGGCGAAATCTATCCGGCCACTCACATGGTCACCATCGGTCGCGGCGTCTTCAACAAGGCGCTGCAGCTGCGCGAGCTGCAATCGGCGCTGTGGCCGATGCTGTGCGCGGTTCCGGTGGTCCTGGGGCTGTCGGTCGCGTTGTTGAAGAAACAGGGGCGCTGAGGATGTCGGGCCTCGCCAATGTCTTCCGGCTCGGCGTCAAGGAACTGTGGAGCCTGGTCCGTGACCCGATCATGCTGGTGCTGATCGTCTACACCTTCAGCGTCTCGGTCTATACCGCGGCCACATCGCTGCCCGAGGCCCTGCACAAGGCGCCGATCGCGATCGTCGACGAGGACGCCTCGCCGCTGTCGCGGCGTATCGCCTCGGCATTCTATCCGCCGCACTTCCTGGCCCCCTCGATCATCTCGATCGACGAGGTCGACGCCGGCATGGACGAGGGCCGCTATACCTTCGCGCTCGACATCCCGCCGGATTTTCAGCGCGAGGTTCTGGCCGGCCGTTCTCCGGCGATCCAGCTCAACGTCGATGCCACGCGCATGAGCCAGGCCTTCACCGGCAGCGGCTATATTCAGGAGATCGTGCTGACGGAGATCGACACCTTTGTCCGCCGCTACGGCGATACCACGCCGCCGCCGGTCGATCTTGCGCTGCGTGCCCGCTTCAATCCCAATCTCGAGGAATCCTGGTTCGGCGCGCTGATGGAAATCATCAACAACGTCACGATGCTGTCGATCGTGCTGGCCGGCGCCGCGCTGATCCGCGAGCGCGAACACGGCACCATCGAACATCTGCTGGTGATGCCGGTCACACCCGGTGAGATCATGCTCGCCAAGGTCTGGTCCATGGGTGCGGTGGTGCTTGTGGCCACGGCCCTGTCCCTGACGTTCATCGTGCAGGGCGCACTGAGCATCCCGGTGGAAGGCTCCGTGTCGTTGTTCCTGCTGTGCGCGGGCCTGCATCTTTTCGCCACGACCTCGATGGGCATCTTCATGGCCACCCTGGCACGCGGCATGCCGCAATTCGCCTTGCTGATGATGCTGACGCTGCTGCCCTTGCAGATGCTGTCCGGCGGCCTCACGCCGCGGGAGAGCATGCCGCAGTTCGTGCAGGCGATCATGCTGGCTGCGCCGACCACGCACTTCGTATCCGCTGCGCAGGCGATCCTCTATCGCGGCGCCGGCTTCAGCGCGGTCTGGCCGCAGATGCTCGCGATCGCCCTGATCGGAACGCTGTTGTTCCTGCTTTCGCTGAGCCGCTTCCGCAAGACCATCGCCCAGATGAGCTGAGCGGCGCCGGGATCGCCGCAGGCGCCGGCAAGCGTGAATGCCGCCAATGGCCTGGGGCGCAAAATCGGGCGCGGCAGCGTACCGCGCCGGGACTTTTTTTCGAACACATCGTGAAATTCGGTCAACTCGGGGGCCAACACCTGTCACCATGGCGCCCCCTCGGGTTTCGCCACTGGCAGGCGAGCGTCAGGAATTGGTCCTGGCACGGAGCGCTTCGGCCTTGTGGTCGCGCACCCGGAAATCTCACGCGCGGTCCGTACCAGGCCGCCAATACGCACTGCAATTGACTCACTGATGATCTCCGCTACACAAATGACCCTGCGCCGCGGTCCGCGCGCGCTGCTCGAAGAAACGACCTTTTCCATACACGGCGGATGGCGCGTTGGCGTGATTGGCCGCAATGGCACCGGAAAGTCCACATTGTTCGCTGCCGTACTGGGCCAGTTGGCGCCGGACACCGGCACGATCTCCTCGATGAGCAACTGGGACGTGGCCACCGCCGCTCAGGAAACGCCGGCGCTGCCGGACCTTGCCATCGAGTTCGCGCTGGATGGCGATGTCGAGCTGCGCGAACTTGAAGCCAGTCTCGCCAAGGCCGAAGTCGAAGAAGACATCGAAACCATTTGCGATGTGCATGAGCGCCTTGCCGTGATCGGCGGCTACGCCGCGCCGGCACGGGCTGCCTCGCTGCTGCACGGTCTGGGCTTCTCACAGGAAGCGCAGCAACAGCCCGTGTCCGCGTTCTCCGGCGGCTGGCGCATGCGCCTGAACCTGGCGCGCGCGCTGATGCGTCGTTCCGACGCGCTGCTGCTGGACGAGCCCACCAACCATCTTGATCTGGACGCCGTGATCTGGCTGCAGGGCTGGCTCAAGCTCTACCCCGGAACCCTGCTGGTGATCTCGCACGATCGGGAATTTCTCGACGACGTCACCACCCATACGCTGCATCTGGAAAACAAGAAGGCCAACCTCTACACCGGCAACTATTCGCAGTTCGAACGCCAGCGTGCCGAACGCCTGTCCTTGCAATCCCAGGCCTTCGCCAAGCAGCAGAAGCAGGTTGCCCACCTGCAGAAGTTCATCAACCGCTTCCGCGCCAGTGCCTCCAAGGCCACGCAGGCGCAGAGCCGCATCAAGGCGCTGGAGCGGATGGAACTGGTGGCCGCGGTGCACGCGGATTCCGAGTTCTCGTTCGAATTCCCCGAACCGGATCGTCTGCCGTCGCCGCTGGTGCGTTTCGACAAGGTTTCCGCCGGTTATGGCGAGAAAGTCATTCTCAGCGGCCTGGACATCCTGGTCGCACCCGGCGAGCGTATCGGACTGCTCGGCCGCAACGGCGCCGGCAAGTCCACGCTGGTGCAGACCATCGCCGGCGCCATCGCACCGCTGGCGGGCGAGGAGGTGCGCGCCACGCATCTGCGCGTCGGTTACTTCGCCCAGCACACCACCGAAAGCCTGGACATGGAAGCCTCGCCGATGGTGCTGTTCCGGCGCATCGCGCCCAAGGTCACCGAGCAGGAAGTCCGCACGTTTCTCGGCGGCTTCAACTTCAAGGGTGATCGCGTCTACGAAGCCGTGGGTCCGTTCTCCGGCGGCGAAAAGGCGCGTCTGGCGCTGGCGATGGTGGTCTATCAGAGCCCGAATCTGCTGTTGCTGGACGAGCCGACCAACCATCTCGACCTGGACATGCGCCACGCGCTCGAAACCGCGCTGATGTCCTTTGCCGGCGCGGTGATGCTGGTCAGCCATGACCGCCACCTGATCACCAGCACCTGCGACACGCTGTGGCTGGTCGACAGCGGAAAATGCACCGGCTTCGACGGCGACCTCGACGACTACGCCAAGTGGCTCAATTCGCACGACCTCAACAAGAAGTCGAAGAAGGGGAAGGGCTAGTAGTCCTGCCGTGGAAATCGCGTGCGCCTCGCAATGCGCCTCCCGATGCTGATAGCGTTTCGGGAAATCGGAAAACGTGATCGCGGCTTCAGTGCAGATCGAATCCGAGCCGTACGCGGGAAAGGGGGCCGTGAAGGACTTTGTGGCGAACTTCGGCGCCGCAAGGTCTTGCGCGTCGCGGGCGGTCTACGGCAGACACGCTTTTGCGGGCGGTGCCTGACAAGCCTCGACGCGAAGCCCTGCAGCCTTCCGAGGACGATCCGAATCGTTTTATATGCGACCTGATTTCGCGTGATACCCAGTTACTGCGCGACCGCACGGGGGCTGTCTACGATTGCGCCAGTCCGGCGGACAGTCCGTGGAACATCGCCTGGGGCGCAGGCGTATCCGGTGATCCGCGCCGGAAGGCGCACATCCGCCGCATCGGACTCCTCGATCTCTGGCGCACGCGCGGATTTCCGGCCCGCTGCCGCCCCTGGACGGCGACGATTTCGAGTGCGACGAGCCGTTGTGGCAATAAGGCCGCGGCGCGTGCCGGCGATCGACAGCCAATTCGTTAGCGGGTAACGCAGTGGGCGGCGTATTCGCGGCACGCCGTCATTGCATCAGTCGTCGAAAAGCCAGTGGCCCAGGAGCAAGCCGAGCACGAGCCCGGAGCCGCAGTTGCGGCCGCGCGTTGTGCGCCGTGCTCGATCAGGCATGTGGGCGACGGTGGCTGCCTCCGGGCTCGCCAGCGGCGCGCTCGCGGCCGCCGGTGTGGGAATGCTGGCTACCGACGGGTTCGCGACACGCCGGCTATGGAGCAACAACTCGAAGTATCCGGCGCCCACGAGCAGCAAGCCGAGGGACGGCCAGAAGTGCAGGGTAAGGGCTTGCACCAGTGCTGCGAGCAACAGCCCGACCAGAATGGTCTGGTGAGCGGCATCGGCGAGGCTCAATCGACCGGCGGGCCTTTGGTGGACACTCATCGTCGGCGGTGCTCCGCGGTGGGCAGATGAAGGCCGAAGCGTAGCGCACGCCGGGCCCGGATGCCGGAGCGATCATCGCGATGCGTCGGATCACACGCTTTTCCGAGAGCCTGGATGAATCCGTTCGAGTGTCGCGGGGCGGGCGGTCGAGGTTCAGCAGTCGGCGTCCAGACGCAGGCGTGTTCGCATCGTCGTGAACAATCCAGGCTCCGTCAGAAGTTCGCCCTCCGTCATGGCCTGCTCGAGGGTTCTCAGGAAGGCGGACAGTCGCTTGCGATCCTGTGCGTCATCCGCCGATTCCAACGGCGTTTTGCCGCCCAGAGCGGGGAGGGGCTGATGGAGAAACGCCTCGACGTTGCCGCTCATGAACTCGAGGATGGCCCTTACGTCCTCGGAGATTTCCTCTGTCTCCTCGTCTCCAATTTCAGCCAGAAAGCTTTCGGTGCCCAGATAGCGGGCCTGATCGCCCAGCAGCCGCTCCACCGTCTCCCTGACCCGGACGGCGCTGCCTTCCGAAAAAGCGTCCGCAGTGAGGTGCAGCCGATCGATCCGGATAATGCAGTGGCCAACGCTCCCATCCACGGTATCGGGGTCCGACCAGTAGAGGTCCGCGGCCAGGACCCGCCCGTCTTCGTCCCGTTCCGCCCCTGCGAGCAGGTCTTCGCGGCTGAGGTCCGGGTCCAGCGGAGCCAGTGCATCGAATGCTGCCTGCGGGGAATCGATCTCGAACCTTACGCGACGACCGGCCAGGGCATCCGCATCGTCCTCCAGCAATGACAATGCGTTGATCGATGCATGGAGCCGACGGATTGCCTCGCCATGCTGATGGGGTATGTCCGCCGGTGAGATCGCATGTTCGGCCAGGATCGTCTCACGCAATTCGGACACCAGGAACTCGCATCCCGCCGGCAGCGGGACGGCGTTGCAGGCTTCGAATAGGCACAATTCGTCGATGCCGACGAGCAGGGCGAACAGGATTTCTCCCACGTCGGCCGTCCGTGAGACCTCCCGCTCTTGAACTTCGCGCCGCTCGTCGGTGAACAGATCCCGGAGCGTCAAGCCGATTCCGGGCCGACACGCCTCGACTTGGTAGAAGCTGAAAGCAGACTGCATTGCTGCCTCGACGTAGCGTCGCGCATCCGCCGCGAGCTGATGTCCGCGACGTTCGAGAAAGACCTGTGTTGGCGGCCGTCCGTAGAGTGACTCGTCGGCCAGCTCGACATCCTCGCGGGCCGGAATCCAGTGGTGCATCATCCAGGGACCCGCGAGCGGCAAGTACTCGCCCTGGTAGCCCATCAGCCTCGGTTCCGGCGCGATGAACCGGGCGAATGCCGCGGCGAAAGACTCGATCCCGTAAGTGTCCTCGACGAATCGCATCATCCGTGTCGGCAGATCGTCGATCTTGCGCCGCAAACGCATGTGGCTCAGGTAGAGGGGCGACTGTGTCTCCTGCTGCGCCGCTGCCAGGCAGCAGTGCTTGTACTTTCTGCCGCTGCCGCAAGGGCAGGGGTCGTTGCGTCCGATTTTCATGGAATCCGATAGTGTGCTTGCGGTCATCCACGAGCAGGGGGAATGCGCCGGGCATGCGGATGACGATCATCGATGACGCGAAAGTTTATCAGCGTCGCGAAACTGTTCCAGGAGCGTGGGCGGTCCAGGAACGTGGGCGGTATGAACCGAGTGGGCGAGGCAAAGCCATTTCGAGGCAGGTTCGGATGAGGATTTTGGGGCAATAACGGGGACTATTGGCGCAAAATCTTCGCCGAAGACGGCCGAAAATGGCGAAGCCGCAGCCACTTGTGTTTCTGCCGCCCACGCTCCTGGCAAGTCGCATCTCATAATGTAATACAATTTGACGTACAAGCCCTTATGGTTGTCGTTCCATGTCCTCCTTGAGCCTGCGTTTGCCCCAAAAACTGATTGAAAAGCTCGATGAAGAATCCCGTCTCATCGAGTGCCCTCGTTCCGAGGTGGCGCGCCGCGCTCTGGCCGAGTGGCTCGATGCGCAAGAAAAGAAGCGGTTCATGGAGGCAATGGCGCGGGCGGCCAAGGCGATCTACTCGGACCCCGAAACGGCGGCGGAACTCAGGCAGATCGGTGAAGCTCTCGATTCCGTCGATACCACGGCCGAGCGGATAGAGGCCGAAGAGCGAGCGGCTGGCATCGATCCGGACAGGCCGTGGTGGAATTGATGCACCGAGGCGAGGTCTGGGTCGCGAATCTCAATCCACGACGCGGCGCGGAAACGGGCAAGGTCAGACCGGTGCTGGTCGTTCAGGCCGACTGGCTCACCGCGGCGGGCGCCGAAACCGTCCTGATGATCCCACTCGGCACCAAGGTGCGGCCGTCGCTGGAACCCTTGCGCGTACGTATTTCCGCGAGAGACCGGCTGCTTCACGATTGCGTCGCCTTGCCGGAGAAAACCCGGGCACTCGATCGCGCGAGGTTCGGCCAGGGCCCGCTGGCGACGCTGACGGAGCAGGAAATGGCGACCGTCGAGCGGAGTCTGGCGGCGGTGTTGGGGATGGAGACTTGAAGGGGAGGATCACCCGCAGGCGCGCACCGAAATCCGCACGATGCGAACCTACTTTACGGCGCGGCGCGTTCTTCCGGCGTCGGCCGTGCCGGCTTTCGCAACACGCGCCATCCGATCAGGATCGCCAGCGCGATCAGCAGCAAGGCCATCGAGGCGCGTAGCCAGTTGGCTTCGACCAGGGCGGCACCGAACCACGCGAGCAAGGCGGTTCGTGGAATCAGCCCGGCGATGCTGGCGAGGGCAAAGCGGGACGCCGGCATTGAAGAAAGCCCGCAAGCGATCTGCCCGATCGTCAGCGGAGTCGCCGGAAACGCGGTGTATGCAGCGATCCAGGTGGTGCCGCGGCCTTTGAGGTAGGCGTCGACCGATTGCAGGCGAGCGCCAAGGCGGGGTTCCACCACGTCTCGCCCCAGGCTGCGGACGATCCAGAATGTGAACAGCGCACTCAAGGCGCCGCCGATCACGCCATAAAAGGCGCCGGCCACGGTGCCGAACAGCGCGCCGCCGGCCGCCATCATCAGGGCGGAGGGGACCAGCAGAAACGGTCGCAGTACGACGATGGCGGTGAAGGCCAGCGGCGCCAGCGGCCATTGCGAGACCCAGTCGCGCAGATTGTCGGCCGACCATTCGATGCCCTCCGGCCGGATCGCCGCCGAGATCGCGATGCCCGAGCCGATCAGCAGCAGGGCGATCGCGCGCTTGAGCATCGGCGAAGCGCGATTCACGGGCCATCAGCTCCCGGTCGGATTCGGCGCACGCCAGGCGCGCTCGAAGGGAAGTCGCCAGGCGTGCGGAGCGATGAGCTGGTGGATCGCCTTCGGGCCCCAGGAGCCGGGCTCGTAGAAGCGTACGGGGGGCGGCGTTTCGAGCAGCGGCGCGGAGACTTCCCACAGGCGTTCGATGCCTTCGGCCGTGGTGAACAGGGTGTGGTCGCCGCGCATCGCGTCCAGGATCAGGCGTTCGTAGGCTTCCAGCACATCGCCGATCAGGCCGGTGTCGTGCATCGCGAACTGCAGGCTGAGCTTGTCCAGACGCATGCCGGGACCGGGGCGCTTGCCGTAGAACGACAGCGAAACCTTCGAGGCATCCGCCAGATCGAAGGTGAGGTGATCCGGGCCTTGCGAGCCGATTCCGGAGCCTGCCGGAAACATGCTCTTGGGCGGTTCGCGAAAGGCGATGGAGATGATGCGCTGGCCTTCGGCCATACGCTTTCCGGTGCGCAGGTAGAACGGCACGCCGGCCCAGCGCCAGTTGTCGATCAGGCATTTCAGTGCGACGAAGGTTTCGGTGTCCGACACCGGGTCCACGCCTTTTTCGGCGCGATAGCCGGCATATTGGGCGCGCACCACGTTGTTCGGGTCCAAGGGCAGCATGCTGCGGAAGACCTTGTTCTTTTCTTCGCTGATGGGTGCGGGTTCGAGTGCCGTTGGCGGTTCCATTGCCATGAACGCGAGTATCTGGAACAGGTGGGTCACCACCATGTCGCGATAGGCGCCGGTTTGTTCGTAGAAACCGGATCGTTGGCCCAGGCCCAGGGTCTCCGGTACGTCGATCTGCACGTGATCGATGAAGTTGCGATTCCAGATCGGTTCGAACAGGCCATTGGCGAAGCGGAAGGCGAGGATGTTCTGCGCCGGCTCCTTGCCCAGGAAGTGGTCGATTCGGAAGATCTGATCTTCGCTGAAGACCTCGTGCAGCTTGCTGTTGAGCGACACGGCGCTGGCGCGATCGGTGCCGAACGGCTTTTCCATGATGATGCGGGAGCGCTCGACCAGTCCGGCCTCGCCCAGCATGCGCACTACGGACAGCGCTGCGCTGGGCGGTACGCTCAGATAGTGCACGCGTCGACATTCACCTGAGAAGGTCTTCTCCGCCTTGTCGACCGCCGCCTTGAGCACGCTGGCTCCGGCCGACAGCGGCACGTAGTCGAGGGTCTTGGCGAAGGTATTCCAGTCATCCTTGGTCAATTTTCGGGTCGAAAATTCCTCCAGCGCGCCGCGCACGACCTGGCGGAAGCCGTCGGCATCGAGATCGTCCAGCGACAGACCGATGATGTGGCAGCCGGGAATGAAGCCGGCCTTCGACAGATGAAACAGACCGGGCAGCAGTTTGCGCCGGGCAAGGTCGCCGGTGGCGCCCACCAGCACGACCACTTGCGGGAATCGTGGCCCGACTCCCGGAGGAACTTTTTTCACGGCGTGATCTCCCCTGTTGCTACGTTTTGCCTCAATGCCAGCATACGGGTCCGCACTGCCCGTAAATCATCCGGACCCGAACGGTATGCAAAGCAAAGCTGGCGCCAAGTTGCGCCGCCGGTGTTTCAGATCGTCTGTCGCCGTGTACTACGACTGATGATGTGCCCAAGGTCTCTGCCGTCATTCCGGAGTCCGCGCGGCGGGAATCCGGAAATCCAGGCAAGGCCTCCTGATGTCACGGGCCTGCATGCCTTTGTGGGTGGTTCGCGGCCGGGTGGCATACCCGGACTCCCGTTCGTCGAAAAACTGCGCAATCGGGGTGAAGGGTCTGCTAACTCTCGATGACTCGACGAATTTCAGCTTCGGCCAGGTGTAGGGAGTGCGACGAATTCTCCCTGGTGTTCCGCGCTGGCCGCGAGCCCGTACGGCGAAACAGGGAGGGGAAATGATCGGCAAGACATTTGACATGAGGGGTCTCTCATTGCGAGTGCGCGGTCGCGTGCCTGTTCTGCTGGTGCTGCTCCTGCTTGCCATGCCACGTGTGAGCAGCGCCGACATCGCACCGACGGCGGCCGAGCCGCAGGACGAGGCCGTGCTGCGCTGCTTTTCGCTGAGAAGCGGCAATCCCGCTGCGGCAGTCGATTTGGCGAAGTCGATTCTCGGCGCTGCCTCCCTGACGGTCGAAAACGAGATCAAGGCGCTGGCTTGTCTGGGCCGTGCCGAGGGCATGGTTGGGAATACGCAGGCCGCGATCGACGCCGCAGTGCAGATCGAACAGCGGCTCGACGAACACCCGATGCCGAACGATTTTGCACTGCGTGCCCTGTCCAACGCCGGTTCGAGTCTTCATGTGGCGGGCGAGATTTCCCGCGCAGAAGCCCTGTATCTCAAGGCATACAAATTGGCTGAAGCGGAGGATCTCGCGGTCGCGCAAAGCGTGATGTTGAACAACGTGGCGACGATCCAGAGTGAGTATCTCGATGCCCCCGAGCTTGCCGACCATTACTACCGGCAAGCCATCGCACTGAGCCGGGAAGGCGATGGTGGTGATCGAAATGTTCTGTTCTACAACTTTGCCGCCAACCTGGTTCGACTCGGACGCGATGATGAGGCGGCCGTGGCTCTGGACCGGGCGATGGCGATCGCACAGCGGACCAACAGCACGATGTTCATCGACCGACTCAAGTCCGAGCGGGCGACGCTACTGCGCAAACAAGGTCAGTTCGCACAGGCACAGGCCTTGTTGACGGACGCCATCGCCAGCCAGAGGCAACTCCCGGATCCGGAGGGCGAAGCCCTGAGTCTGGCCAAGCTTTCCACGCTGCAACGCGAGCAAGGCGATGTGCTTGCCGCACTGGACGGCGCTCAGGCCGCGGTGCGCCTGGTGGACGGCAGCAGCTTCCGTGGCGCCTTGGTGGACAGCCTGCGTGCATTGTCGGCGGCACTTGCGGCGGCGGGGCAGGTGGACGCGGCGATGCAGACCGCAGAACGCGTACATGGCTTGCAGATGTCCAGTCTCAGGGATTACGAAAGGAGCTCACTGGCCGGCTTGCAAGCCCGGCTGCAGGACGCTGCCGGTGCCAGCGAACTCGAACGCCTGCGACATGAGCAGGCCCTTGGCGCGCTACGCGCCGATCGCGCCCGACTGGTGCGCAACTGGGTCAGTGGCGTAGCACTCTTGCTGTGTTTCGGTGGTCTGACCTTCAGTGTGATGACGCGCCGGCTCAACCACCGACTCAAGGTGCTGAGCACCGTGGACGTGCTCACCGGCCTGCTCAACCGCCGTGCTGCCACCGAGAGCTTGATGGAATGTTCAGGCGCTCCGGAGGCCAATGGCGTTTTGATGCTGATCGATATCGACAAGTTCAAGAGCATCAACGACCGGTTCGGTCACGACGCGGGCGACCGGGCGCTGCGGGAACTGGCCGTGCGGCTTAGAAAGGCCTGCCGCCCGGATGACCTGCTGGCGCGCTGGGGCGGCGAGGAGTTCCTGGTAGCCTGTAAGAACCTCGATGCTCAGCAGGCCAGCGCGCTGGCCGAGCGTCTGCGTGTGGCAGCCTCACGCTGGCCGATCGACGTGTCCGAAAAGCATCGTATCCAGCTGACGATCTCGATTGGATTCGCGCCCTACCCGTTCTTCGCGGACCAGCACCGCACCGCAGCGGGACCGATCAGCTGGCAGGACGTCACCCGCATCGCCGACCGCGCGCTGTATGCCGCCAAAGGCTCAGGGCGAAACGCCTGGGCTGGTCTCTGGGGGCTGGCCGGCGCAAAAACTGTGACGATCGAGGCGCTCCTCGACGATCCTGAGGACGCTGCGTCCAAAGGGCAGATCGAGATTCTTAGCAGTCGCCCGATTACTTGGAGCGTATTGCCCAAGGATGTTGTCGGGGAGCAGTCCAGGCCGGTATTGGCAGCGATCCCAGTTCGAGCGCTTCAATGAGGCTGCGGCTTTCGCCGCAGAGCAACGCGCGAAGCTGGTGATGCGCCAGTCGGAACAGCGCAACGCTTCAATGAGGCTGCGGCTTTCGCCGCAGAGCAACAATCCGTGTTGCGGCGCTGGAGCTCTGACGTGGATATGCTTCAATGAGGCTGCGGCTTTCGCCGCAGAGCAACGAGCGATGAAGCCGCCGGGCGGCAGAGACGTCCGGTTGCTTCAATGAGGCTGCGGCTTTCGCCGCAGAGCAACGGACGGTGGTGATCTGGGCTGGGCGCAACAACCGGCCGCTTCAATGAGGCTGCGGCTTTCGCCGCAGAGCAACGGCACTACGTGGAAGCGGAGGACCTGCGCGTGGATACACACGCTTCAATGAGGCTGCGGCTTTCGCCGCAGAGCAACCGAGGCGGCCAGCGCATGAACACCGCCATCCACTACGCTTCAATGAGGCTGCGGCTTTCGCCGCAGAGCAACGCTATGCGCGATG